>CAMNQN010000177.1 GCA_946549155.1 uncultured Lachnospiraceae bacterium
CAATTAACAAAACACGAAGAACAGGATCCGGCTTTTGAAAAATACAGCCAGAATACGCCCTCGGTCGGCTGCAGCTATGCCTCCAGCCCCTTCATCCGCTCCAGGATTTCCCGCACCACAAGCAGCACGTCCTCATTATCCCGGCCGCCCTTTCTGGGCTTTGCGTAGGTGAAGTAAGGATTGGCCTCCACGGTAAACTTCATCCTCCCCTTATACTCCTTCAGGAAGCTGTCAATGCCTGCCACATCGATCATGGCTTTCTCATAAAGAACAAAACGGATCTCGTCCCCCTTCTGGGTCAGCTCTGTCACGTAAATCTGATGGGCCATGGCCTTAAGCAAAGCAATGGACAGCAGGTTCTGCACGGATTTGGGCGGTTCTCCAAAACGGTCCATCAGCTCCTCCAGCATATCGTCGTACTCCTCCTCGCCGGAAATGCCCGCAATCCTCTTGTAAATGTCCAGCTTCTGAGCCTCGTTGCGGATATACCGGTCCGGAATGAAAGCATCCACATCCAGGTCGATGGCCGTCTCGTAGCTCTCCTGCACCGTATTTTCTCCCTTGATCTCCTTCACGGACTCGTTTAACAGCTTACAGTACAGATCGTAGCCCACGGCTTCCATATGGCCGGACTGCTCACTGCCAAGCAAGGTGCCTGCTCCCCGAATCTCCAGATCCCGCATGGCGATCTTAAAGCCGCTGCCCAGCTCCGTAAATTCCCGGATGGCGGATAAGCGTTTTTCTGCCACCTCCCTTAGCATCTTGTTCCGCCTGTACATCAGAAAGGCATAGGCGGTGCGGTTGGAACGGCCCACCCGGCCCCGCAGCTGATACAGCTGGGAGAGGCCCATAGTGTCCGCATCATGAATAATCATGGTGTTGGCATTGGAGATATCCAGCCCCGTTTCGATGATGGTGGTGGTCACCAGCACGTCAATATCACCGTTGATAAAATCATACATGATGGTTTCCAATTCCCTCTCCTTCATCTGCCCGTGGGCGAAGGATACCCTGGCCTCCGGCACCAGCTTTGCCACCGTATTGGTCATCTCCACAATGTTATTCACCCGGTTGTACACATAATACACCTGCCCGCCCCGGGCCAGCTCCCGGCTGATGGCTTCCCGCACCATCTCTTCATTATACTCCATGACGAAGGTCTGAATCGGCAGACGGTCCTGAGGCGCCTCCTCCAGCACACTCATGTCCCGGATACCGATCAGGCTCATGTGCAGCGTCCTGGGAATGGGGGTAGCCGTCAGCGTCAGCACGTCAATGTCCTTTTTCATCTGCTTAATCTTTTCCTTGTGGGTCACGCCGAAGCGCTGCTCCTCGTCGATGACCAGCAGGCCCAGATTCTTAAACTCCACATCCTTGGAAAGGATTCTGTGGGTGCCGATTACAATGTCCACCAATCCTTTTTTCAGATCGGCAATGGTTTTTTTCTGTTCCGCCGCCGTCCGGAACCGGCACATCAAATCCACCCGCACCGGGAAATCCTTCATGCGCTGCACAAAGGTATTGTAATGCTGCTGGGCCAGAATCGTGGTGGGTACCAGGTAAGCCACCTGCTTTCCCTCCTGAATCGCCTTAAAGGCTGCCCGGATGGCAATCTCCGTCTTTCCGTAGCCCACGTCCCCGCAGATCAGGCGGTCCATAATCTTGGGACTCTCCATGTCCTGCTTGGTGGCCTGAATCGCCGCCAGCTGATCCTCCGTCTCCTCAAAGGGAAACATTTCCTCAAATTCCTGCTGCCAGACCGTATCCGGTCCGTATACAAAGCCGTTTTTCTGCTGCCGCGCCGCATACAGGTCCACCAGCTCCTGAGCGATGATTTTCACCGCCCCCCGGACCTTTGTTTTTGTACGGTTCCAATCCTGCCCTCCCAGCTTGTTCAGCTTCGGTTTCTTCGCGTCCGCGTCCCGATATTTCTGAATCACATCCATCTGAGTGGCCAACACATAAAGATTGCTGCCGTCCGCATACTCAATCTTCATGTAGTCCTTCATCACGTGATCCACGTCCACCTTCTCAATGCCCCGGTAAATGCCCAGGCCATGATTTTCATGTACCACATAATCGCCGGGAGACAGCTCCATAAAGCTGTTGATCTTCCGGCCCTCATAAGCCTTGTGCTTCTTTTTCTTCCGTTTTTCCCGGCCAAAAATATCGCTTTCGGAAATCACCACAAACTTAATCAGAGGGTATTCGTATCCCCGGTGAGTATTTCCGTAGGTAATCAAAATCTCCCCCGGCCGGATGAGGCGCTCTTCCTCCTCCGTATAAAAGGCAGTCAGGCCATTGTCCCGCAAATCCTCCGCCAGACGGTTTCCCCGGGTCCTGGAAGCGGACAGCAGGGCCACCCGAAAGCCCTCCTTTTTCCAGCGCTGCAAATCCTTCACCAGCAAATCGAAGCTGTTGTTGTAGGGATTCACCGCCCGGACATTTATGTCAAATTTGTTTCCCACCTTCCAGCCGCCCCGGGCATTCTCCAGGGTGCACAGTCCCACACAGTTTCGGCCGTTTAAGCGGGCCACAATGTTCTGACAGGAAAACAAAAGGCTGGTCTGTCCCGCCAGCACATAGCCCTTCTCCAGCCGATGCTCCATGCTTTCCCTGAATTCCTGCTCTGCCGCATCGGCCGCCTCCGTCAATCGGTTGGGCTCATCCAGGAAAATCAGCGTATTTTCAGGGAAGGAATCCAAAATAGACTGAGACTCCGGATAAAAATAGTCCAGAAACGCATCCATCCCGGAGGCGTCCTCAAAATCCGTCATCTTATCCCGGCATTCCTCCGCCAGCGTTTTCACCCGATGGGCCTCCTCCGTTTTCATGGCCTTCCGGAATACCTGCTCCGCCCTTTTCGCCTCCTTTTCCAGCCGGTCCAATCCCCGCTCCAACGCCGCCGGACCCAGAATCAGTTCCGACGCGGGGTAGATATCCGCCCCATCCAGGTTTTCAATGGATCGCTGGCTCTCCGCGTCAAAGCTGCGGATGGAATCGATCTCGTCCCCCCACAGCTCGATGCGGATGGGACTCTCCTCCGTCAGCGGAAAAATATCCAGAATACCGCCCCGGACGGCGAATTGTCCCGGCCCCTCCGCCTGGGCGTTCCGCTCGTAGCCCAGCTCCACCAGACGGTGTTTCCACTCCTCCAGGCTGATCTCCTCCCCGACTTCCAGGTGAAAGATATGCTTTTTCCACTCCTCATAGGGCATCAGATGATTCATGAAAGCGGCCATGGTGATAATCACCGTGACCTCCTTCCGCTCATTTAACGCCTTCCAGACCTCGATGCGCTGCCGCTCCAGCAAATTGCTGTGGATATCCGCCTGGAAGAAAATAAAATCTTTGGCCGGATACAGCAGCACGTCCCGGTCAAAGAAACGATAATTTTCGTATATTTCCTTTGCTCTCAGATCATTGGCAGCCACGATCACTCTGTGGGAAAATCCCTCTCCCAGGCAATCCATAAAATGGGCCTTCTGGGAGTCAATACATCCCGTCACCTGCAAAATTCCTCTGTTCTTCGCCAGCCGACTTCTGATCTCCTCAAATTCCCCCAGCTCGTGAAGGGGGGCGCGAAACGCTTTCATGGATTACCTGCCTTTCTCTATCTCATCCACGGCAGCTGCCATGGGTGTGATCAATTATATTGATTCATAACAGTTTCGGGTTCCTGGGTAACCAGGGCAGCGGCAGCCCGGGCGGCCCGGTCAAAGGCCTCCTCCATCTCAATGCGCTCCGAGAAGGAGAAATGGCCCAGCACATAATCCGCCAGGTCGTAGCCCTCCGGTTTATGGCCTACCCCCACCTTCACCCTCTTAAATACCTGGGTGCCCAGCTGGTTGATAATACTCTTCATGCCATTGTGTCCGCCGGCGCTGCCCTTCTTCCGTATCCGAAGCTGTCCCGGCTCCAGACTCACATCGTCATAAATAACAATCAGCTCTTCCTCCACATCAATCTTATAAAACTCGCAGACCAGACGCAGGCTGTCTCCGCTTAAATTCATGAAGGTCTGAGGCTTCACCAGAATCACCTTCTGGCCGTCGATGACGCCGGTGCCCACCAGCGCCCTGAATTTCTCGGTGGTCACATCGATCCGGTACCGGTCCGCAATGATGTCCAGCGTATCAAACCCCACATTGTGACGGGTTTTCGCATATTTTCTGCCCGGATTTCCCAGGCCCGCAATTACGTACATAATTCTCCTCCGCAGTTCTCTTCCCCGCCGCTGTTTATTCTTTCACAGCAGCGCCAGCTCCCATTTCCGGATGATTTACCCCTTATTCTGCAGCCACTCTACAATCCTCGCAAATTCCATACAGTGGGACGCCTTTACTAAAACGGTGTCCCCCCTTTGGATTTCCTTTTCCATATTTTCCAGCAGATCAGCCAGGGTATCGTAATGAACCGCCTCCAGGGCCGGATTCTCCGCCTTCGCAGCCGCCGTCAATTCCCTGCATAAAGGTCCGACGCCCACCAGCTTATCAATCCTGCAGGCGCCGGCAAAAGCACCGACACTCCTGTGAAGCTCCGCCTCCGCCTCACCCAGCTCCTTCATATCACCCAAAACGGCCACCCTTCTGCCCTTCCCATCCTGAAGCACCTGCAGGGATGCCTTCATGGACACCGGATTCGCATTATAACAGTCGTCAATAATCGTATAGGCTTCCGTCTCTATGATATGGAATCTTCCGCTCAGAGGCTGCAGGCTTTCAATACCCGCTTTGATCTCCTCCAGGGTAAGGCCGTAAGTGAGGCCCACGGCTGTTCCCGCCAGGGCATTCATCACCATATGACGGCCCGGCACCGGAATCAGCGCACAAAAAGCTCCGACAGGCGTATGAATCCGGCAGGAAACTCCCTTCAGTCCCTCGCTCCAAATCTCATCTGCCCAAATCTCCGGCTGCAGCGCAGGGCTATTCCCCCCGGCGGCCGACTTCCCCTCCATACTTCCGCAGGCCTCCCCGGCCACAATGTCTGTGCCGGCTCCGGCCTCCGGCAGTCCGAAAAATACCGGCTCCACACCATTTACATTGCGGATGGTGCTCAGCTTGTCGTCATTTCCATTTAATATAATATGCCCATCCGGCCTCAAAAAATCGAAAATTTCCGTTTTGGCCCGCAAAATGCCATCCCGGTCTCCCAGAAATTCCAGGTGGCATTGTCCAATATTCGTGATCACACAGGTATCCGGACGGGCGATCTTTGCCAGACGGTGCATCTCCCCGAAATTACTGATTCCCATCTCCAAAACGGCAATCTCATCTCCATCCCTCAGCCGGAAAACCGTCAGGGGGAGTCCCAGCTCATTGTTGAAATTCCCCAGCGTTTTCAGGGTACGGTACTTCCGGGAAAGTACCGCCGCCACCATTTCCTTCGTGCTGGTCTTTCCCACGCTTCCGGTGATACCCACCACCGGAATATTCATCAGCCGCAAATAATATTCCGCGATATCCTTCAGCGCCTGCAGGGTGGAGATCACCTTGATCCAGCTCCCCTTCCCATCCTCCGGCAGGTCCTGCTCCGAAATCACACACGCGGCGCCCTGCTCAAACACCGCAGGGATAAACCGGTGGCCGTCCACCCGCTCCCCCTTAATCGCTGCGAACAGGGATCCCGGTCCCGCCTGGCGGCTGTCTGTGACAATCGCCTCTACCTCCCGATCCGCCATATGATTTTTTTCATGTAAAATACCGCCGCAGGCATCTGCGATACGGCGCAAAGTCATACCTCTCATTCTGCTCCCTTCCCGGCAGGCCCGCTTAAAATCCTCCGGCAGCCCGCCCATGCCATTTGGCATCTTCGAACAATCCCCCGAACCCGTTCCTCCTACGAACGCACGGAGACCTGGATCAGCTTCTCACACAGCGCCGCGAAATCCATCCCCAGCGCCGCCGCCTCCTGAGGAAGCAGGCTGGTGGGAGTCATGCCGGGAAGTGTATTGGCCTCCAGGCAGTACATATTGTTCTCCTCATCCATCATCACGTCAATGCGCCCATAGCTTTCCAGCCGCAGGGCCCGATACGCCTGCAGCGCATAATCCTGCATCCGCAGTGTTAATTCTTCCGGCAGCTCTGCCGGACAGGTCTCCACCGTGCTGCCCGCCTGATATTTGTTTGTATAATCGTAGAAGCCCTGAATAGGGGCAATCTCAATCACCGGGTAGACCACGCCGTCCACCACTCCCACGGAAAACTCTCTTCCCTTAATATAGCGCTCTACGATCATCACATCCTCATAGCAAAACCCATCCTCCAGCGCCTGCCGGTATTCTTCCTCCGTGTGGGCGATGGACACGCCCACACTGGAGCCGCCGCAGCTGGGCTTTACCACACAGGGAAGGCCCACGCCATTTTCCGCCGCCGGCAGACGCACCTCATTCCTTCGCAGGACAATCCCCGCCGGGGTAGGCACATGGCATTCCCGGAAAATCTGCTTCGCCAGCTCCTTATCCATGGCCAGCGCGCTGCCCAGATAGCCGCTGCCGGTATAACGGATTCCCAGCAGGTCAAAGGCCGCCTGAATCTTTCCGTTTTCTCCGTTCTCCCCATGCAGCGCCATAAACACCGTATCCGCCGCCCTGCACAGCTCCAGTACCCCCGGGCCGAAAAATTCCCGCCGTCCCTTCATATCCTCCAGCCGGTCATTAAATGCCTCTATATACGCAACCGCATGCTTCAGATCATACTCCTCCTCAAAGGCCGTCTCCGGCTGCGCCTCCGCCAGTCCGCAGAACACATCCACCAAAATGGCCTGATGGCCCCGGGAGCGAAGCGCCCTGCAAACCTGCGTGCCGGAAACAATCGACACCTCCCGCTCCGTACTGATACCTCCTGCCAGAACTACGATTTTCATTCCCTGTTCCTCCTATCCTGAAGCCATGGCTTCCATCACACTATCCCGTCTATTATACACAAACGACCTGGTAAAGTACACCTTTTTTCCACAATTTTTCTGCCGACAGCTGTTGAGCGGTGCTTATGTTCGTGTTTAATTAACTATCAAGACGCAGGAAGAGGCAGGCGCGCAGGGCCACAAGCATCTGGAAAATAACTCCGGA
>CAMNQN010000178.1 GCA_946549155.1 uncultured Lachnospiraceae bacterium
CAGGTGCAATTCTGCACCTGAACACCTCGCGGAACAGTGGCACCTGAACAGTAACGAAGGCATCCACATTTCCCTGGAAGAAAAATCAGGAAAAAATACAGAATATGATACAACTATGATACAGATTTGCTGAAAATCAGATACATGGAAAGCGTAACCTCTCTGTAGCGGATGACTACAGGGAGGTGTTTTTATGTTGGAAAATACAGAAGAGAAAAGGGCGTATGCGCCAGAGCGGCCGTCCGGAGAACGGGAATTGCAGCGGGCCAGACGGCAGTGCATACTCCTGGGAGCCGCTGCGCTGCTTCTGGCAGGGACACAAATCTGGCAGCTTACCCATAAGAAAAACGCAGCGACGGAAGGAAATTCCATACAGGTGGTGCGTCCTGCCGGGGAGAAGGAAGGCGCCGCAAAGGAAACGGCGGGAAGCGGGGCGGATCTTTTCATGCTGGTGAATAAGGATCACGCGCTGCCAGAGGATTACCAGGTACAGCTTCACTGGCTGAACAATGGTTTCTGCGCGGTGGCGGAGGAAATGTACGGGGCCCTGAAGGAGATGCTGACAGATGGCTCCGCTAAAGGGCGGCAGTTTGTGGTGGCTTCCGGTTATCGGAGCAGTGAACAGCAGCAGGAGCTTTTGGAGGAGGACATTCAGGCTTCTATGGAGAGCGGGGGACTGACCTGGCAGGAGGCCTATGAGCAGGAAACCAGGGAGACCATGCCCCCGGGGTACAGTGAGCATGAGACAGGGCTGGCGGCGGATATCGTTTCGCTGGATTATCAGGTTCTGGACGGGGGACAGGAGGCCACGGCGGAAAACCAGTGGCTGCGGGAAAACTGCTGGAGGTACGGATTTATCCTGCGTTATCCGGACGGAACGGAGGAGATCACCGGAATCAGCTATGAACCCTGGCATTTCCGTTATGTGGGGAAGGAAGCGGCGCGGGAGATTACCGACAGGGGGATTACTCTGGAAGAATATTTACAGTAGCGCGCAACTATTTTGGGCTCTTTGCCATCTAATAAATAGGGTGTTAAAGATAGAAATGAAAAAGGGAGATTGGAAATGACAGTGGGAGAAATGGCGGCAGTGCTCAGGGACAGGGGGCTGCTGAGGGCGGTATACAGAGACAGCCATGCAGGCACGGAAACTGCGGAAAACGCGAGCCTGCAGGCAGGCGGAAAAGCTGCGGGAAACGCAGGCCTGCAGGCAGGCGGAAAAGCTGCGGAAAACGAAGGACTGCAGACAGGCGGAAAGGCTGCGGGAAATACGGATGTGTGCGGGCATGAGATAAAATGGCTCACCTGCGACTCCAGGACGGTGGTAGCCGGCACCTTATTTATCTGCAAGGGGGCGGCCTTTCGCCCGGAATACCTGCAGCAGGCGGTGGATGAGGGCTGCATCGCGTACATAAGCGAACAGAAAATCAAGGTGGGAGGAGCCCCGGCAGCTCTACTTGTCACAGATATCCGCAAGGCCATGGCGGTGGCTGCCGCCGCCTTTTTCGGTTATGAACCGGGAAAGCCGATTCTTACCGGCATCACCGGAACGAAGGGCAAGACGACCACATCCTGGTATCTGAAGGCGATGCTGGATGAATGGCAGAAGGAGAAGGGCGGCCGGGAGACCGGGCTGATCTCCACGGTGGAAAATTATGATGGAAAGAAACGGGAGGACGCGGTGATGACCACACCGGAGGCTACGGTGCTTCACGAGATGCTGGCCAACGCCCGGGAAAATCAGGTGCCCTATCTTACCATGGAGGTATCCAGCCAGGCTTTAAAGTACCGGCGGGTCAAGGAGCTTTGCTTCCAGGTGGGGATCTTTCTGAATATCTCCGAGGACCATATCAGTCCCGCAGAGCACGAGGATTTTGAAGATTATTTCAGCGCGAAGCTGTCCATATTCCGACAGACAGAGACCGCCTGCATCAATCTGGATTCTGACTGCCAGAAGCAGATACAGATCGCCGCCCAGCGGGCGAAACGGGTCATCACCTTTGGCCGGGATCCCGGGGCGGATATTCGTTATAGCGCGGTGCGGACGGAGCAGGGGAGAATTTCCTTCCGTGTGACCTGTGACCGATTCAGCCAGCGCTTTACCCTGGGCATGAAGGGGAGATTTAATATAGAAAATGCGATGGCGGCCATTGCGGCGGCCTATGTGTATGGCGTGCCGGTGTCCTGCATGAAGCGGGGGCTGGAGCGCACGAAGGTTCCGGGGAGAATGGAGACCTTTTACAGCCGGGACAGACGAATCTGCGGCGTGGTGGATTTCGCCCACAACCGGCTGAGCTTTGAGAAGCTGTTTGATGCGGCCTGCCGGGAGTACGGGGAGTATGGAAAGATTATCACGGTGTTTGGCTGCCCGGGAGGAAAGGCGTTAAACCGCCGGCGGGAGCTGGGAATTCTGGCAGGCCGTTTTTCCGATTTTGTCTGCATCACCTCAGACGATCCGGGAATGGAGTGTCAGGAGGACATCGCAGCCCAGGTGCAAAGCTACGTGGAAATGACCGGCTGCCCCTGCAAAAGTATTGCGGACCGGAAAGAGGCCATTTGCTATGCGGCCCGTCTGGCAGAGAAGAGCGGGGAGAAAACCTTGATCCTGGCCCTGGGCCGGGGATGCGAGAAATTTCAGCGGATCGGGGGAGGCTCCTACGCATACCCCACCGATTCCCAAATGATGGAAGAAATATTGATGCAGTCCCGCACTTCCGGGGAGAAGATATTGTAGTTTTTTAGGGAACGGGACGCAGGATGAGGCGGGGAGGCGCAGATACAAACGACTGGAAAACATCTCCGGATGCCAAGAAAAACCTGAATGGGTCCGGCCCCGGATTTCGGGCACCGAGGCAATTCGCCGGGAAATCCTGATGATTTCCCAGCTCAGTGCCTCTGAGCCGTCAGCCTGGAAGGCTGCCGCCTCTCCCGGAATCCGGGGCCGGACCCATCCGGGTTTTTCTAAGCATCCTCCGCAATGTTTTCTAGTCGTTTGTATCTGCGCCTCCCCGCCTCATCCTGCTGTTTCCTGGCTGGCCTTAAATAATTCCGTTAAGACGAGTTTAGAGGAAGAATAGCAGATTTGCATGGCCAAAGAGGCCTTTTTTTCCGTAAAGCCAGCCAGTAAACAGCAGGAAGCGGGGCTTACAAATCACAAAGCAAACCATTCAGGGGCGCTTTTAATGGAGATGAAATCCACATCTTAGAAGTTCTTACCGAAGAGCGCTCTCGCGATGAGGTTTAGAACTTCTTAGATGTTAGTTCATCGGAATGCTGCCCCGTTTGCGTGTGATTTGTAAGCCCCGCTTCCTGCGTCCTGCTTCTTAACAAGTCAAAAAAGTACCATCTTTGCATAGACATTTTTTGGGAAAAAGCTTATAATGCTTTCATACGTCGTAAAATTCGCTGGTCTTATTTAAAGGAGTGTAGGCAATGAAGTTTAAAATGTATCATGAAAATTATAACGTGGCGGATCTGGACCGGTCCCTGGCATTTTATAAGGAAGCGCTGGGCCTGGTGGAGCAGAGACGGATCACGGCGGAGGATGGCTCCTATATTATCGTGTACGTGGGAAATGAGGAGACAGATTTTCAGATGGAGCTGACCTGGCTCAAAGACCATCCCCAGGCTTACGATCTGGGCGAGTGTGAATTTCATCTGGCCTTCCATACGGATGAATATGAGAGCGCCTACAGGAAGCATAAGGAGATGGGGTGCATCTGTTTTGAGAATCCGGCTATGGGCATCTATTTTATTACGGACCCGGACGGCTATTGGCTGGAGATTGTGCCGCAGAAGTAACAGGGCAGACTGGGGAGAGAAAGAAGAAAACAGGATCAGGGGAGAAAGCAGCGCAGCATTGCAAATAAGGGAGGAAAAGAAAGTATGAAGTATAGACAGATGATGGCTCTTGGGCTGAGTGCGCTTCTGTCTGTTTCCGGCGTGGGATCCCAGGGGCGGGCCTACGCTGAAAACGCGGAAGCGGTGGCGGCATCGGAGGATAAGCAGGAGGACACTTCGCAGCCTCCGGTACCGGAGACCCCGGCAGCGACGGAGCCGCCTGCGGAAACACAAAAGCCCACGGAACCGCCCACAGAGACACAAAAGCCTACGGAACCGCCCACGGAGACGCAGCCGCCCACAGAGAGCCAGCCCTCTGAGGACACTACGGAAGCCCAGGCTCCGGAGGAGACGGCTCCGCCTGCGGAGACGGAGCTGATCTCAGATGCGCCTGGCACGGAGGTACCCTCCGGGACGGAAGGTGATGCAGAGTCAGAGACCGGTATGTCGGAGACACTGACAGAGGGGGAGACAGAAAGCGAGACGGAGACAGAGCTGGATGAGGAAGGGCTGATCGAGGCAGGAACAGAGGAGGAGACCGAGGAGGAGGAGCACATCACCAACGAGCAGCTGATTGCCCGCCAGAATATCGTGATTCCGCCGGATATTGCCCTGGAGTTTCGGTTTGTTCAGGTGGACAAGGTGTACGCTGTGGTGAAAAATCCCAACGGTGCTGCCATTCGGGAGGAACAGGAGGAAAGCTCCGCAGTGGTGGGTACCCTGGCGGAGGGCGGCCTCTGCTATATTCTGGAGAATGCCGGCGCGGAATGGATTTACGTAGAATCCGGAAGCGTGCGGGGATTTATCTCTGCGGACGATATTGAGACGGGGGAAGCGGCCGAGGCGGCTGTGAAGAAAAACGGCGAGGAGGACATGGAGCTGGCGGTTTCCAGGATGCAGTACAGTGAAAATGATGCCATGACCTACACCCACACCACCGTCTATCCGGTGATGGCCGATAAGGTATATGGGATCGCCCGGAAAAGTCTGAACATTTACGAAGAAAAACGGGATTCCGCCCGAGTGACAGGCACGCTGGAAGAGGACGGCCTCTGCTATATTCTGGCGGACGCGCAGAAGGAATGGATTTTTGTGGAGTCCGGTGACGCCAGGGGCTTTGTGCGGACCGGGGAGCTCCTTGCAGGAGTGGAAGCGGTTGAAAAGGTAATGGAGGCGGGAGAGCTGAGCATGACGCTGGCGGATGTAAAGATCCAGCCGGAGGAGAATAAGGGCTGCTATTACACCCTGACCTCTGTGCGGGAAGCATCCCGGAATAACCTCCTTCGCAGTGATATGGTAAATTTTGCCTTTCAGTTTTTAGGCAACCCCTACGTGTGGGGCGGAACCAGCCTGACAAACGGCTGCGATTGTTCCGGCTTTACCCAGAGTATTTACGCGCATTTTGGTTATTCTATTCCCAGGGTGGCGGAAGCGCAGGCGGTATGCGCTATGCAGATTCCGGTATCGGAGGCGGCTCCGGGCGATCTGATTTTTTACGCGAGGAACGGATATGTGTACCACGTATCCATGTATATCGGGGGTGGCCAGGTGATTCACGCAGCCGGGACCAGAGTAGGAATCATAATCAGCGGGATCGGCTCCTCAGCTGTATGGGCGGTCAGGATTATTTAAAATGACGCAGGCCACAGGAGGGCAGGAAGGAAGACAGCGGCAAAACAGTGATGTACGGGGGAAACAGTCAAATTCAGAAGGAGATACTATGAAAAGGACAAAAATTATCTGTACCATGGGACCAAATTCGGATAACCCGGAAATTATGAGAGCCCTGATTGAAAATGGAATGGACGTGGCCCGGTTCAATTTTTCCCACGGAGACTATGAGGAGCAGAAGGCCCGCATGGACATGCTAAAGCAGCTGCGCACCGAGTTAAAAAAGCCCATCGCGATTCTGCTGGACACCAAGGGGCCGGAGATTCGCACCGGCACACTGGAGGGCGGAAAAAAGGTGACGCTGGAGACGGGGCAGCAGTTTACCCTCACCACCAGGCAGATGGAGGGAAACGCCCGGATGTGCTCTCAGACCTACGGGGATTTGCCGAAGGATTTGAAGCCCGGCGACCGGGTGCTGATTGACGACGGCCTCATCGAGATGACGGTGGAAGAGGTGACGGATACGGATGTGGTCTGCCGCGTGGACAACGGTGGTGAACTGGGAGAGCGCAAGGGGATCAACCTGCCCAACGTGGTGATTAACCTGCCCTCTATTACAGAGAAGGACCGCCAGGATATTCTTTTCGGGATTCAGCAGGACATAGATTATATCGCCGCTTCCTTTGTGCGCAACGCCAAGGCCATCAAGGAGATCAAAAAGCTGTTAAAGGAGCATAATGCGGAGCACATCGACGTGATTGCCAAGGTGGAGAACGCGGAAGGGCTGCAGAACATCAACGAGATTGTAAAGTGCGCGGATGGAGCCATGGTGGCCAGAGGCGATCTGGGCGTGGAGATCCCGGCTTACGAGGTCCCCTATTATCAGAAACTGATTATCGATAAATGTAATTCCAATTACAAGCCGGTCATCGTGGCTACCCAGATGCTGGATTCTATGATCCGTAATCCCCGGCCCACCCGGGCAGAGGTGACGGATGTGGCCAATGCGATCAAGGAGAGCACGGACGCGATTATGCTGTCCGGCGAGACGGCCATGGGCAAATATCCGGTGGAGGCGCTGCAGACCATGGTGAAGATCGCGGAGTACACGGAGGAGAAAATGGAATACCAGATTCCCGATCTGAAAGCTCTGAAGGGCGAGGCCAACGTATCCAGCGCTGTGGGAGCGGCCGCGGTAGGCACCGCCGCTCACCTGAACGCGAAATGTATCGTGACCCCCACTATGACGGGACAGACCGCCCGCCTGGTGTCCAATATCCGGCCTAAGGCGCCGATCTATGCGGTGACGCCCAACGAGCGGGCCCAGAGAAAGATGCAGCTGGACTGGGGTGTGCTGCCGCTGCGGGGTTACCAGGAGGATTCCACGGAGAACATTATCTCCCACGCCATGTATGTAGTGAAGCGGGAGAAGCTGGTGGAGGCCGGTGATCTGGTGGTGCTGACGGCGGGAGACCCTTCCACCAACATGGTACGGGGAAAGGGCAATATGACCAACATGATGCATGTGATCGAGGCGAAATAGATGGGCCGGAAAAGATTAAGAATTATTTAATAATACTCTAAGTGTGTTCTTAAACTGCTC
>CAMNQN010000179.1 GCA_946549155.1 uncultured Lachnospiraceae bacterium
GATTTTCTACGGTATCCTCCGAATTATTTTCCAGATGCTTGTGACCCTGTGCGCCCGTCTTTTCCTGCGTCCTCCTACTTAACAAAACAAAAAGCTGTACTACAAAAGAGGCGGTAAGACAGAACGAATTTTTCCTCGTATTAACACTTGTATTTGGGAAATGCTCACGTTATAATGAGGATATATTCTTCAAATTCTTTGGCATACTTTCGTGTGCGAATGACAGGGAAAGACCGTGGGTTTGCCGGTTAGGAGAGAAATACATGGGATGGAAATTTATTCGGAAGCTGCCGGCGCTGGCAGGGATGATGGGGATGGTCCTGGCGTGTACAGGGTGCAGCAGGAGTGCCATGAACTATCAGTTGGCTGAGAGCATCGGCACGTTGGGAATGTATGAAAATAATGAGCCGGTGGAGACACCCAAGATGGAGCAGGAGCGTTTGCAGCGGGAATCCGAGGAGGCCAGGGAGGCGGAGCTTGTGTCTACGCTGGATCAGGCGGAAAAGCTGGCGGCGGGGTATTGGTATGAGGAGGCTCTGGCGCTGCTCTCAGGTGTTACCGAAGAGATGGCGGAGGATGAGCGAATCGGGGCTGCCATCACCCGGTATCAGGAGGAAATGAAGGCCATGAAGGCGTTTGAGGGCGATATTCCCCACTTATGCTTCCCCGGATTGATCGAGGATACCATGCGGGCCTTCGACGGGGATGATCTGTCCTACACATATGCCAATTCCATGGTAACCACGGATGAATTTAAACAGATTTTACAGAGCCTGTATGATAACAATTACATTCTGGTGGACATTCACGATGTGGCCAGGGAGGAGACGGACGACCGGGGCGTTACCACGATGGAGAAGCAGGAGCTTTTACTGCCCCAGGGGAAAAAGCCGATGATTCTCTCCCAGGACAATTTAAATTATGCGTCGGTGAAAAACGGGGACGGAATTGCCACACGGCTGACGCTGGACGGGGAGGGCGAGGTGAAGGCGCTCTACACGGATGAGGGCGGCCACGATCTGAAAGGAGATTATGACTTGATTCCCATTCTGGATTCCTTTGTGGAAGAGCACCCGGACTTTTCCCTGAAGGGGGCCAAGGGAATTGTGTCTGTGTCCGGCTCCGCGGGAGTGTTCGGTTACCAGGTGGTGGATACCGGCGTGACCAGCTATGAGGAAAACCGGGAGATGGTGACAAGGATTGCGGAGCAGCTGAAAAACAGCGGGTGGAGAATCGCCTGTGCCGGGTACAGTCATTCCATGATGAATGAGATGTCACTGGATACGCTTAGTTCGGAGATTGATCAGTGGACGGAAGAAGTGGGCAGTCTGGTGGGAACGGCGGATATCCTGTTTTACCCTTACGGAAATGGAGTGGCGGAGCCCAGCGAACAGCTGGATTACCTTTTGGAAAACGGCCTGGTATATTTGTGCAGCCTGTGGGGAGATACCGACTATATGGATCTAAGGGACGGCTATATGTATCAGACACGCCGGTTTGTGGATGGTTCTTCCCTGGAGAATGCACCGGATTATTTTACCAGCTTCTTCAATGTGGCGGCCATTCTGGATTCGGATCGATAAAATTCCCTTTACAAAACCATATAAGTGAGATATACTTGAGTTCAGTATGTAGTGCTGAACTCAAGTTTTTTGAGGGGAAAAATACCAGATATAGCGGTGCTTCGCACTGAAAATCATAAAATGACAGAAAACGCGGGATATTCCGGGAAATGGAATGCGGGGCCGGAGAGCGGCTTTTGATGGATGAAATTTGGAATGAGATACGGAGGAAGCTTGTATGTATGTAATCAAGAAAGACGGTACCAGAGAAGAATTCAATGTCCAGAAAATCATCGTGGCGGTGAATAAGTCTGCCGGACGGATTTTATACGAGTTTAAGCCGGAGGAATTGGATTTTATCTGTAATTTCGCCAAGGAGAAGGCGGAGACCATCGGAAAAGAGGGTATTACCATCCAGGAGATGCACAATATCGTGGAGGGTGCGCTGGAGGCGGTGAATCCGGCGGTGGCCAAAAGCTACAGGGATTACCGCAATTATAAGCTGGATTTCATTCATATGATGGATGAGGTGTACACCAAGAGCCAGTCCATACGCTACATTGGCGATAAAAGCAACGCCAACACAGACAGCGCCCTGGTGGCCACCAAGCGCAGTCTGATTTTTAATGAGCTGAACAAAGAGCTGTATCGCAAATTTTTCATGAACCGGGCAGAGCTGCAGGCCTGCAAGGACGGTTATATTTATATTCACGACCAGTCGGCCCGTCTGGATACCATGAACTGCTGCCTGTTCGACGTGGCCTCCGTGTTAAGGGGCGGTTTCGAGATGGGAAATGTGTGGTACAATGAGCCAAAGACGCTGGACACGGCCTTTGACGTGATGGGGGATATTATTTTAAGCACCGCAGCTCAGCAGTACGGCGGTTTTACTGTGCCGGAGGTGGATAAGATCCTGGGCATTTACGCGGAAAAGAGCTATTTTAAATATCTGGAGGAATTTAAAAAGTATGTGGATTCCTCCTGGCCTGGAGCCGAGGAGAGGGCGGTGCAGTATGCGGAGGATAAGGTACGCCGGGAGTGCGATCAGGGCTGGCAGGGGATTGAGTACAAGCTGAACACGGTGGGATCCTCCAGAGGAGATTATCCCTTTGTTACTGTGACGCTGGGCCTGGGCACCAACCGTTTTGAGAAGATGATTTCCCTCTCCCTGCTGAAGGTACACCGGGAGGGCCAGGGGAAGCCGGGCAACAAAAAACCGGTGCTGTTTCCCAAGATTGTATTTCTGTACGATGAAAATCTTCACGGACCGGGCAAGCCCAGTGAGGATGTGTTCGAGGCAGGCATCCAGTGTTCCGCCAAGACCATGTACCCGGATTGGCTGTCCATGACTGGAAAGGGCTATATTTCCAGCATGTACAAGCAGTACGGCAAGGTGATCAGCCCCATGGGCTGCCGTGCTTTTTTAAGCCCCTGGTATGAGCGGGGAGGTATGTACCCTGCGGACGAAAAGGATGTGCCGGTATTTGTGGGACGGTTTAATATAGGAGCGGTGAGCCTGCACCTTCCCATGATTCTGGCAAAGGCTCGGGCGGAGAGCACCGATTTTTACGAGGTGCTGGATTATTATCTGGAAATGATCCGGAAGCTCCATATCCGCACCTATGATTATCTGGGAGAGATGAAGGCCTCCACCAATCCGCTGGCTTATTGCGAGGGCGGATTTTATGGCGGCCATTTGAAGCCCAATGAGAAGATTAAGCCTCTGCTGAAATCTGCCACAGCCTCCTTTGGAATCACGGCGTTGAATGAGCTTCAGGAGCTGTACAATGGGAAGTCCATTGCCCAGGACGGCCAGTTTGCGCTGGAGGTGCTGGAGTACATTAATAAGAAGATCGCGCAGTTTAAGGAGGAGGACGGAAATCTGTACGCTATCTATGGAACACCGGCGGAGAGCCTTTGCGGTCTCCAGGTGGAACAGTTCCGCAAGCAGTACGGCCTGGTGGAGAATGTGTCTGACCGTCCCTATGTGAGCAACAGTTTCCACTGCCATGTGACAGAGGATATCACGCCCATTGAAAAACAGGATCTGGAAGGCCGTTTCTGGGAATTGTGCAATGGCGGAAAGATCCAGTATGTGCGCTATCCCATCGATTACAATATTGAGGCTATCAAGAGCCTGATCCGCCGGGCTATGGCTCTGGGTTACTATGAAGGGGTAAACCTTTCGCTGGCCTACTGTGATGATTGCGGCCATCAGGAGCTGGAAATGGATGTATGTCCGGTGTGCGGTTCCCATAATCTTACCAAGATTGACCGTATGAACGGTTACCTGTCTTACAGCCGCGTTCACGGAGATACCCGTTTGAATGCTGCGAAGATGGCGGAAATCGCAGAGCGGAAGAGTATGTAGGAAAATAAACAAAAAAGAAAAGGGAAAGAAAAAGGTCGGAAACGGAACCGGGGCTGAATCAGCATAGTTACTGCCCTGCTTCGTTTCCGACTTTTACTATGGAAGAAACAATGGCTGTTGACAGTGTATAAAGATAACATTTATAATAAAGCCGTAAAATTACTGGAAGAGAGATAAAGTATGATGGAAAAACAAAAAATCTTAATTGTGGATGATTCTGAGATGAATCGCGCTCTTTTGATAGATATTCTGGATGATCAATACGATGTGGAAGAGGCTGAGAATGGTGTGGAGGCCATTTCAATTCTCTCAAAGCAAGGAACTGATTTCTCTCTCCTGCTTCTGGACATTATGATGCCTGAAATGGATGGGTTTGAAGTGTTAGCCTACATAAACGAACACCATTGGAATGAGACCTTTGCTGTGATCATGATTTCCGCAGATGATTCTCCAGTGAATATAAAACGGGCTTATGACCTGGGGGCTTTTGATTATATCAGCCGTCCTTTTGATGCAACCATCGTACATCGCCGGATTTCCAATACGATGCTTTTATATGCGCGTCAGCAGCGTCTCGAACAGGTTATCGCGGAACAGTTTTATGAGAAGGAAAAAAATAATCAGCTGATGATTTCGATCCTGTCTCATATTGTAGAGTTCCGCAACGGGGAGAGCGGTTTACATATCCTGCATGTGGATACCATTACGAAATATTTGCTGAAGCAGCTTGTCCGGCAGACGGATCAATACCCGCTGTCCAAAGCGGACATTTCTTTAATCAGTATGGTTTCCGCACTGCATGATATTGGGAAAATATCGATACCGGATGAGATTCTGAACAAGCCCGGACGTCTTAGCCAGGAGGAGTTTGAAATTATGAAAACTCACGCGGCGGTGGGCGCCAGGATGCTTATGGATTTACCGCCCGGACATAGGGAGGAGCCGCTTGTAAGGGTGGCGTTTGAAATCTGCCGGTGGCATCATGAACGATATGACGGCAAAGGTTATCCGGATGGATTAAAGGGGGAAGAGATCCCTATCGCCGCGCAGGTGGTGGCTTTGGCTGACGTATATGACGCTTTAATCAGTAAACGGTGCTATAAGGAAGCCTATTCTCAGAAAGAGGCTTTGAAAATGATCCTGGAAGGACAATGCGGTGCGTTTAATCCTGTCCTTTTACAGTGTCTGGAGGAAATTTCAGACACACTTCAAAGGGAACTGACGGACACCCCTTCAGAGCCGAAGAGGAAGAAAAATGAGTATATGAGAGGCAAAATCGATTACGACAGGCTGCTGATTGACAAAGAGTACACCTTTCTTTCTTATAAGCAGGGACAGTTCCCATTACTGTATATGGATTCCTTAACCGGCGTATACAACCGCCGCTATTATGATGTATATTTTGGCGGCACAGAAAAAATTCAGACGATGGCTGAGATAGATGTGGATAACTTTAAGCATATCAACGACAGATACGGCCACGATGTGGGTGATATTGTACTGCAGCGGATTGCCAAGGCGATTCTGTCATGCGTGCGAAAGACAGACGCCGTGATCCGGTATGGCGGTGACGAATTTGTAGTAATATTTTATAATATACCCACCGGGATATTTGAAAAAAAACTGGAGAGTATCCGGCGCGTGATTGACAGCCTGGTGGTGGAGGAACATCCCGAAATACATATGACGGTAAGCATAGGGGGCGTATACGGACTGGGAGAAGTGAAAAAGCTTTTCCGGATTGCGGATCGTATGATGTATCAGGCTAAGAAAACAAAAAACAGTGTTGCAACCTGTTTTCTGGAAGAGAAAGCGGACGGCAGACAGTAAGGAGGAAAGAAGATTATGGATTTAAGAGAATGCTATAGGGATTTTGGCGGTGATTTTGACGCAGTGTTAGGCAGAATGCGCCGGGAACAGACGGTGGAAAAGTTTGTATTTAAATTTTTGGATGATAAAAGCTTTCAACTGTTTGAAGCATCTATGGATAAGAAAGACTATGGGGAAGCTCTGCGGGCGGTTCATACCCTGAAAGGGATTTGCCAGAATCTTTCCTTTGACCGGCTGTATGAAAGCAGCAGCCTGGTGACAAAGGCGCTGAAGGAAAACGATTGTGATAAGGCCGTGGAATTGTCTCCCCAGTTATCAAAGGATTACTATCAGGTCATTGATCTTATTAAAGAATATAAGTGTTCTAGGGGGGAATAATGTCAATGGCGGGCAGTCAGAAAAAAGATGGCACAATGCGGTTTTTAATACGCAGCTTTATTGGGCTTTTTCTCTTTAGTATCGTTGTTTTTGGCACCCTTGGAATTTATATGAGCCGAAAAAGTGAAAAGGCTGTTTATAAAATCGGGGAAATCTATATGTCCGGAATGAATGAACAAATGTCCAGACATTTTGAAAACGTAATTAAATTGCGGTTCAATCAGGTCAGCGGCATTGTTTCTGTCGTTTCAGCGGAGCATAACGGGAAAGAAGAACTGTATGAGGAGCTTGTTTACAGGGCAGAGCGTTTGACTATTTGGCGCTGTGCTCCGCCGAGGGAAATTTTGAAACGCTCTGCGGACAGCTGATACAGCCGCTTAACCCGGATCCCTTTGTGGAGGCATTGTTACAGGGGGAGCAGAGAGTTGCGGTAGGCGTTGATGCAGATGGAAATGAAGTGGTGCTGTTTGGCGTGGGCGCTGATTATCCCATGCAGAACGGCGATCGGAGTATTGGCCTGATAGCGGCGGTACCGCTGGATTATATCACCGATTTCCTCTCCCTGGAGGATGAGGGGCAGCTGATGTATTATCATATTATCAGGCCGGACGGCAGCTTTGTGATACAAAACCCCAATACGGAACTGGGGGATTTTTTTGAACAGCTGCAGGAGCGGCAGAAGGATTCAGAAAACAAAGCCTCCGGGGATGCTTCTGTTGAAAAGCTGGCGGTTTCCCTTAAGGATCATAAAGAGTATGCCGCGTCATTAAAGGTAAATGGAGAAATACGGCAGATATATGGTATTCCATTGCCCTACTCTGAGTGGTATCTGATAGCGGTAATGCCTTACAGTATCTTAGACGATACCATAAACAGCCTG
>CAMNQN010000180.1 GCA_946549155.1 uncultured Lachnospiraceae bacterium
AGTATGCTGGACGCTCTGGGGCAGGACTATATCCGTACTGCCAGGGCGAAGGGGCTGAAAACAAAATGGATTCTGTTTAAGCATGCGCTGAGAAATTCGCTGATTCCTGTAATTACTTATCTTGGGCCTCTGACTGCCGGAATTATCACCGGTTCTCTGGTGGTGGAGCAGATTTATAATATACCCGGTGTGGGCAGCTATTTCGTGTCAAGTATTCTGAACCGTGATTATCCCATCATCATGGGTACCACCATTTTGCTGGCGACGCTGATTGTGGTGATGAACCTGCTGGTGGATATTGCGTACAAGATCGTTGACCCGCGCATCAATATTACAAAGAAAGGCAAGTAAGTTATGGAAGGAAAAAAGACATTTCAGATGTTTCATGTGGACCCGGACCGGGTTCAGGAGATAGACCAGATGTCGGATGCGGATTTTGCGTCTGCCTCCGCGGATGAGAAGGAATCCATGGTGCAGATGCACAAGAGTGTTTCCTACTGGAAGGATGCCTGGAGAAGATTTAAACGTAACCACGTTTCTATGGGCGCTCTGGCTGTATTTATCCTGATTTTGATTTTTGCGTTTGTCGGCCCCATGTTTGTGGATTACAGCTATGAGGAGCAGTACCGCAGCGCCCAGAAGCTGGGCCCCATGCAGTATTCCGAGAATGAACAGATGGTGCAGACGGTATTAAAGAACGTGGACAGCGTGTATTCCACCTCCCTGAAATCCGGTTCTATGACCGCCATTAAAAAGGGAAGCTGGTATTTTGAGGCGGGAGGAAAGACCTACGCATTTACCCTGGAGAAGGGCATTGAGAAGGCCACGCTGATGTTTGACGCGGACGCGGAAAATCCGGTTACCGTGGGCTATGACAAGGACTGGGAGGACGGTGCTTACAAGGAAGTGACTGTGATTGAGACCACACAGGATCCGGCGGAGGGCGCCCAGAAGCTGGAGCTTAGCACCCGGGTATTTCCCCATGTGTTTGGGACGGACTCCCAGGGCCGTGACCTGATGGCCAGATGTATGTACGGCGCGCGGGTATCCATCATCATCGGTGTGGTGGCTGCCCTGATTGTGCTGGTGATCGGTTCCATCTACGGGTCCATCGCGGGCTTCTGCGGAGGAAAAGTGGATTTTATCATGATGCGTGTGGTGGATCTGATCTACTCCGTGCCGGATGTGCTGATCGTTTTGCTGCTGCAGGTGGTATTGAAGGCGCCGCTGCAGAACTGGTTTGATACCTCCTCCTTCCCGCTGGTGAAAGCCTTAAGTACGCTGGGCGTAGGGATTGTAAGTATCTTTATTACCTTCGCGCTGCTGTACTGGGTAGGATTGTCCCGTATTATCCGCGGTCAGGTACTGATGCTGAAGGAACAGGAATATGTGACGGCAGCCACGGTGCTGGGGGCTTCCTCCGGCCGGATTATCCGCCGCCATCTGCTGCCCAACTGCATCGGCCAGCTGATTATTTCCACCTGCCTGCAGATTCCTTCCGCTATTTTCCTGGAGTCCTTCCTGTCCTATTTAGGACTGGGCGTATCGGCTCCCATGGCATCCTTAGGTTCCCTGTGTTCCGACGCGAAGGAAACGTTTTTGCTGTTCCCCTATCGTCTGCTGTTTCCCGCGCTTTTGCTGACGCTGATTGTGCTGAGCCTGAATCTGGTGGGCGACGGCCTGCGTGACGCGCTGGATCCGCGGCTGAAAGATTGAGGAGGTGACTGAAAATGGATAATAAACTGTTAGAGGTAAAGGATTTAAGAGTTTCCTTCTTTACTCCCGCTGGTGAAGTAAAGGCTGTGGACGGCATTAGTTATGACATTCATGAAAATGAAGTGATGGGTGTGGTGGGCGAGTCCGGTTCCGGAAAGTCGGTGGAGGCTTACTCCATCATGGGCCTGCTTGCCAATCCCGGAAAGGTGGTGGGCGGCAGCATTACCTTCCAGGGGGAGGATGTGCTGGCCTACACAGAAGAGCAGAGAAGAGACTTTCGCGGGAAGAAGGTGGGGATGATTTTCCAGAATCCCATGACCTGCCTCAATCCCGTATATACGATAGGAGACCAGCTCATGGAGGCGCTGCGCTGCCATGACAAGTCCATTTCCAAGCAGGAGGCCAGAGCCCGGGCGGTGGAGATGCTGGAGCTGGTGGGCATTAACAATGCGGACAAGCGTGTGGACCAGTATCCCCACGAGTTTTCCGGCGGTATGCGCCAGCGCGCCATGATCGCCATGGCCATGATCTGCCATCCGAAGCTGCTGATTGCGGACGAACCCACCACGGCGCTGGATGTGACGATTCAGGCTCAGATTTTGGACCTGATGAAGGATCTGCAGAAAAAGACCGGCATGGCCATCATATTTATCACCCATAACCTGGGTGTGGTGGCGGAAATCTGCGATAAGGTCAGCGTAATGTACGCGGGACACATCATGGAGCAGGGCAAGGTGAATGACATTTTCTATGCCCCGGCCCATCCCTACACGAAGGGCCTGCTGCGCTCCCTGCCGAATCTGGATGAAAAGGAGCGGAACCGTCTGATTCCCATCGAGGGGACGCCGGTGGATCTTCTGGATCCCCCCAAGGGCTGCAGCTTTGGACCCCGGTGCGAACACTGCATGAAGGTATGTCTTACGAAGAAGCCTCCCCTGGTGGAGGTGGGAGACGGCCACGTTTCCGCGTGCTGGCTCCATGTGAAAGAAATGAAGGCGCAGAAGGCCGGTAAGGAGGAAAACGTATGAGCGGAGAGCGTAAGAAATTAGTGGAAGTGGAAAAGCTTCGCAAATATTTTCCGGTGAAGTCCGGTTTTATGAAGACGAATTACGTGCAGGCGGTGCAGGACATATCGCTGCATATTTTTGAGGGGGAGACGCTGGGGCTGGTGGGAGAATCCGGCTGCGGGAAAACCACCTTCGGGCGTACGCTGCTTCAGTTATATACTCCCACATCGGGAAAAATTGTTTACGATGGAAAAACTATTTTTGACAGTGAAAAGAACATTCATGAAAAGATGCTGCCCTACCGCAGAAAGATGCAGCTGATTTTCCAGGATCCTTCCGCCTCCCTGGATCCCCGTATGACGGTGGGCGAGATTGTGGGCGAGGCGCTGGATATCCACAAGCTGCATCAGGGCAAGACGGAACGGCAGGACCGGATCAGTGAGCTGCTGACACGGGTGGGCTTAAATTCTGAGCATGCCAACCGGTTCCCCCATGAGTTTTCCGGCGGACAGCAGCAGAGAATCGGCATCGCCCGGGCACTGGCGGTGGAGCCGGAATTTATTGTCTGCGACGAGCCCATTTCCGCTCTGGACGTGTCCATTCAGTCCCAGGTGGTGAATATGCTGGAGGATCTGCAGGAGCAGATCGGGCTGACCTATCTGTTTATTGCCCATGATCTGTCGGTGGTGCGCCATATTTCCAACCGTATCGGCGTGATGTATCTGGGCTGCCTGGTGGAGCTGGCGGAGAGCTATGAGCTGTGTGCCCATCCCATCCATCCTTACGCCCAGACTCTGCTTTCTGCGGTGCCTATCGCGGATCCGGAGAAGACCAGATCCAGACAGCGGATTTTGCTGGAGGGAGATATTCCCAGTCCGTTAAACCCGCCCAGCGGCTGCCGGTTCCACACCCGCTGCCCCTACGCCACGGAGAAATGCTCCCAGGAAATTCCACAGCTGAAGGAATATTCGCCGGGACATTACGCAGCCTGTCATATGTTGGATAAATAATAAGGTGGTAAAACCGAAAAAGTGCTTGCAATAGAACAGTATATACGCTTATAATAAGCCATACGGTTCTTTGTAATAGAGAAAAAACAAGGAGGTTTTTTTATGAAAAAGGCATTATCTTTATTGCTTGCCGCAGGTATGGCCGTGTCCAGCCTGGGCGTAACCGCTTTTGCAGAAGAGGGGGGGGAATTTAACGTCAAGGCATGCATCGCTTCCGAGCCGGAGACACTGGATCCGAATATGGAAAGTTCCGTGGATGGCGCTGTATATTCGATGCACCTGTTTGAGGGCCTGATGAAATATACCAACACCGAGAATGATGCTGCAGATGGTGACAGCAGAGTAAAGACCATGGAATATGACTATGGCCAGGCAGAGTCCTATGAGGTTTCTGAAGATGGACTGACCTACACCTTCACCCTTCGCGATGGTCTGAAATGGAGCGACGGCGAGCCGCTGACAGCCGGGGATTTCGTGTATTCCTGGAAGAGAATTGTAAATCCGGAGACGGCTGCTGATTACGGATATATCCTGAACGGTGTTGTGGAGAACGCTACGGCGATTAATGACGGCGAGGCAGATCCCGATACCCTGGGCGTAGCTGCTCTGGATGATCGGACTCTGGAAGTGAAGCTGGAAGCTCCCTGCCCCTATTTTATCGGCCTTTGCGCCTTCGCTGCTCTGATGCCTCTGCGTCAGGATGTCATCGAGGAGTACGGCACGGAGTGGACAAATCCCGGAAATATGATTTCCAACGGCGCTTTTGTACTGTCCAACTGGGAGCATGATAACTACATCGAGATGTCCAGAAACGACAACTACTATGATGCGGCCAATATCGGACCGGACAAGATCACCTGGTACTTAAGCGACAGCCAGAGCGCGCAGTTAGCAGCTTATCAGGCCGGCGAGTATGATTTCTTCTATGATATCCCCACCGACCAGATCCAGGCTCTGAGAGACGCCGGCGAGCTGTATACCGCAGACCAGATCTGTACTTATTACCTGTATATGAGCTGCGATAATATTCCGGACTGGAGAGTACGTGCGGCTATCGCTCTTTCCATTGACCGTGAGAACATTGTTGAGAACGTGGTACAGGGCGGCCAGACTCCGGCTACCGGCCTGACGGCTGCTGGTATTACCGACAGCAACGGCACTGAGTGGACGGAGAGAGTAGGCGAGACCATGTGGAATTCTCTGGCCGAGATGTATCCGGATTATGATCTGAGCACCTATTCCGGACGCTGTGAGCTGGCAGTAGCCCTGCTGGACGAGGCGGTAGCGGATGGCTACGATATCGCCACCACCATTACCTATGAGTACAATACCTCCGAGGCCCACAAGGCTATCGCGGAAGCGGTACAGGCTGACGTAGTGAACAACCTGGGCATCGACCTGACTCTGAACAACTCCGAGTGGCAGACCTACACCAATAACCTGTCTCTGGGTGAGTTCGGCCTGGCCCGTCTGGGATGGTCCGCAGACTACGATGACGCCATCACCTACATCGAGCTGTTCACCAACGGCAATTCTTACAACTATGGTAACTGGGTAAATGACGAGTACACCGCTCTGATCGATGAGATCAAGACCATGCCGGCCGGCGAGGAGCGTGACGCGAAGATGGAGCAGGCGGAGAATATGCTGTTCGCAGAGGGCGGCTTCACCGTATGCCCGCTGTACTTCTACGTACAGAACTACTGCCTGTCTGAGGCAAGCGGTATCTCCAACGTAGGCTGGACTCCGCTGGGATACTTCAATTTCCATCATGCAACCCAGGGCTAATCGTATTACTGAAAAAATTACAAAGAATAGTTTTGAGACGCGGGATTTTCCCGCGTCTCTTTGATTCCCGGATAGGAAAAAAGAAAGAGGTGTGATACAATGGGAAGAGGAAAGCCGGCGGGCTTAAGGGACGGCAGGAGGGCGGACAGCACGGCGGCTGATGGAAGAAGCAGGAGAAAACAGAATGACAAAATTAGGTGTGAACAGAGATAATCAAAAAAAGATTAACCGGGGACTGACGCTGAAATTGATCGCTACACAGCAGTGCAGCTCCCGAATTGAGCTGTCCCGGGTCACTGGGCTGACGAAAATGGCGATTTCCCAGATTGTCGGTGAACTGATTGCGAAGGGGTATGTGGTGGAGGTGGAGAAGGAGAGTACCGCAGAGCTGGGGCGAAGGCCTGTGGGGCTGGAAATTTCTCCCCGGGCGCCCCGGTATGCCGGCGTGCAGGTGCAGCGGGGGTACTGCGAGGCAGTGCTCTGTGATATGCAGATGAAGGTTCTGAAATCGGAGCGAATCGTCCGGGAGTGGACAGATTCGGAGGAGCTGATGGAGGCAGTGTACACGCTGATGGACCATATGCTGGAGGGGGAGGAACAGGTGGCGGCCATCGGGGCGGCTTCCATTGGGCCGGTCAGTGTAAAGGAGGGACGGATCATCCATCCTCTTTACTTTAACGGAGTGGGGGACATTCCCATAAAGAGCCTTCTGGAGAAGCGTTACGAGATGCCGGTGTATTTCGACCATGATAATCAGAGTGCGGCGCTGGTGGAGCAGCTCTACGGGAACGGCAGGGGCTATCAGGATATTCTTTTGGTTAGCGTGGGCCGGGGGGTGGGCTGCGGCATTCTGGTGGATGGCCAGCGGATGCACAGCTATTCCGGCTATGCCCCGGAGATCGGCCATATTTCCATCGACCACAACGGAATCCCCTGTGTCTGCGGAAATGTGGGCTGCCTGGAACGGTACGTAAATTCCACGGTGATGCACCGGCGTTTTACGGAGGCGCTGGGGCAGGACCTGGAGTACCACCGCTTTTACACCATGACGGACCGGCCGGAGATCGACAAGATTCTCAGGGATCAGATTCATAATCTGACTCAGGGCATCGTAAACGCCCTGAATATCCTGAATTCCCAGATCGTCCTTCTGGGAATGGACTGCGCCTACTGGCCGGAGGAGTATGTGCAGCTTCTGGAGACAGAGATCAATGAGAAAAAGTTTGGAAACCGGGAGGTGCGGATCCCGGTAAAAAAGACCCGGTTCCTCTATCAGAGCCAGGTGCTGGGAGCGGCCTGTAATGCGGTAAGCCAGGTGTTTAGCGGGGAATTGCTGGGGATATCTTAGTTTTGGTTGTGTTTTGTTAATTAGGAGGACGCAGGAAGGGAAAGCGCGGAGCCGACCCTGTCATCTGAAA
>CAMNQN010000181.1 GCA_946549155.1 uncultured Lachnospiraceae bacterium
TCCTGCTGTTCCTGGTAAGCTTTACAAAATCACGCGAAATGTGACATCCTAAGCAGAAAGTGTCAGACTTGCGTGCAAATTCCGGCAAAACGGTACGTCTGTTCCGATATCATCGGTACAATATATCCTTATGTCCCTGTGGTTTCGTAATATCCATACTGTATTAACGGATTTACATTCAATCCAGCATTTGTCACTACACGATCTATTTCAGATATTTACCGCTTAGTATGCCGCATTTCGCGTGATTCTGTAAATTCAGCCAGAAAACAGCAGGAAGAGGCGGGACGGCAGGGCCACATACCTCTGGAAAATAATTCGGAGGATGCCTTAGATAAACTTGGATGGAGACGGGCTAAAATTTCGGGAGAGCTGGCAGCCCTCAAGGCTGACAGCTCAGGGGAACTGAGCTGGGAAATCATCAGGATTTCCCGGCGAATTTCCCCGGTGCCCGAAATTTTAGCCCGTCTCCATCTTAGTTTTTCTTGGCATCCGGAGCTATTTTCCAGAGGTATGTGGCCCTGCCGTTCCGCCTCATCCTGCGTCCTGATAATTACCCAAACACGAAGAACAGAATTCACTCTTCCACATCCTGTTCCAGCAGACGCTGCAAATAACCGCTGACTACCTTTGAAAAATTACGGATATCCCGGATGTAGGCGAAATCTTTTCCGAAAATCATTTTTTCGGCCGCCAGATCCTTCTCTCTTCCTGTAAATACCCCCAGCACATAAATACCGCTGCTCCGAAGGGTACGCACCTCGTAAGCGGTATCCCGCACCGCATATTCCCCGGCATAGGTCTGGGGATTACGGCTGCCGGGACGGTTTACGATTACATCGTTGGGCCGGCCGTCGCTGAGCACAATAAGAATTTTATTTTCCTCCTGCCGATGGGCCAGGGAGTCTCCCGCTGCCCGGATAGCCAGACCGTCCCGGTTGTTGGCGGAGGTGGTAAATTCCAGTATCCGCTTATTTTCCGTTCCCGGCGCATCATAATCCCGGAACCGCTGCATCACCGTATAATCCCAGAAGGTGCAGAAGCTCACCACCTGATGGGGGACGGCCACATTGCTGAGAGCTTCGCTGATGATATAAGCCTGCAGCGCCACCTCACCCTGCCGATCCCGTTGGGAACCGCTGGCGTCCATGAGAATCTGTATCGCAAACTCTGTACTGTGCTGCCTGGTGGTGCGGTAAAACAGCTTGCCCGGATCCGTCCTTCCCACCTTCCACAGCTGCCTCGGAATAACGGTACCATAGTGGGAGGCCATCTGATCCGTCTGTGTCCTCAGCCGGAGGGACCGCCTCAGATAATCGGTCATAGTCTCCACATTCCGTTTTATCATGTTCTGACTGTTTAAGAACAGCCGCTGATTCTGCTGGGCCTGTTTCTGAGCATTTACATATTGAGCGTTCATCATCACCGCCGAATGTAAAATCCCGTCGGTATAGAACAGACTGCAGTCGCTGTGGGCTCCCCGGCACAGCCGGTAATTTTGCTGCCGCTGCTCCCGTTCTGTCAGATAAGAACGGCCGTAGCTTTTTTCAATATAGCTGTACATCTTTTCTACAGCCTCCTGGTCCAGCAGCACTGCCCGCCGACCGCCGACCCGCGTTTCCTCCCGCCCTGTTCTCTGCTCCGGCCCTTCCAGGGAAGTGACCTGCTTTTCCACCTGGGAAACGTACTGATCCAGCAAATCCTCACAGGCTTCCTCCTCCAGATAATCCTTCCAGTCAAATTCCCGCAGATCCTCCAGGGAAGCCGCCAGCACCTGGGCCAGATCTCCATGCCCGCGCTCAAAATCCCGGTCAATCAGTTCATTATAGAGAGCGTCCACCGTCCGTATCAGATCCATAGTCGTCCGGGCATGCTCCAGCTTTCGAATCCGCTGCAGTGGTTCCCGGATCCGTTTCTCGCACTCCCACTGCCCGTCCAGGACGCCCCGCATCATCACCAGCTTAATCTTCCCCAGCAGCGTACCGCTCAATTTTCCGAACCGGTGCTCCAGCAAATAGGAGAAGGCCCGGGTCCGGATCTCCTCCGCGCCCGGGCGCTCCTTCAGGATCCGGGGATAGGCCGCCGCCTCCACACAAAGCTGTGCCAGGCTGGTGAGCAGCGCCTCGTCCGCCCCGTAATAGATTTTCTTTACCAGATACAGCGCAAATTCATTTTTATCAAAGAAACGGGCGAAAGCCCCCTGCTTGATGGCATCATAAACAGACACATACTTAGATTCCCGAAAGGAGGCCACATCCAACTTTGTGTCCAGTTTATAATTTCCGCTCACGGTCCACATGAGATTTTTCATGCGGTTTTCGATTTCCATTTCCCGCTCTTCCTGCTCAAAATCCAGGTGCGCCATCAGCTCCCGGGGTGCCTGTTTCATAGGGTTTTCCTCCCTTTTCTACGGAAACGCTGTTTCAAGCGTTTTCCTATTTTTCCGCTCCTCCTGCCTAGACTATATCTTTCGCGCAGGATAAATTTTCAGTCTGCAAGGCGAAGGAATAATGCGTGGCGGTGGCTACGTCGATTGACGACACCGCCGCCAAGATCCATGTATGGCGGCCCGCACGGGCTTCAGAAAAACTCCGCCGCCGTCCAGCTCTCCGGAATGCGGGTCATCACAATATCCTCCACCAGCTCCCGCTCGAAAATATCGAAGGTTTTATTCACAATCCCCATCCGGATGGCCAGCCTGGGAGAGAGCCCTCCCCGGATGGTTTTCAGCGCCCCGATCAACCCCCGCATATCCAACGGCTTCGTGGAAATCTCATGATTGGAAGCCTTCGTCTGCAAATCTAAAAACAGGCCGCAGACCTGCTCCCTTCCCCCGGTTTTCATGTCCGGGAACAAATACCGCAGCACCAGGGAAAGATTTTCCTCTGTAACCGGCGGCATATCAATCACCAGAAAACGGGAAACCAGCGCTTCGTTCAGCTCCCTGGTACCGGCATAGCCATAATTCATCGTGCCGATAAAGCGGGCGGCCTCATCCATCTGTATCCGCTCATACCCCGGCACATCGATGATTCTCCGGTAATCCAGCGCCGCATGCAAAACGGATACCGCCTCGTTTTTCGCCATATTCACCTCGTCCAGAACTGCAAAGCCGCCATTTACCGCGCTCTCGTACACCGGGCCGGTGCGAAGCTGCACCTCATTATTTTTGAAGGTATCCGTGCCGATCAGCGTACTGCTGTCCGTATTCACATGAAAGGAGATGTTATACAGCGGCCGGCCAAACAGATAGGCCAGGTTCTCAGCCAACACGTTTTTTCCGGTGGCCTTGGTTCCGGTAAGCAGGATATTCTCCCCCTGCAGCAGGCTATAAGCCGCCATCTCAAAAATATCTTTTCCGTAAAAAGGAATCTCCGGACGGGTGATCCGCCCCTTCGCCTGGTTTCTGACGGTATGCGTCTCCCGAAACTGCCGGATCTCCTCCAAAAGTCCTTTGCTGACCTGCTGCGTACGCAGGCTTTCAAGCATCTGCTCCATACTCTCTCCTGTTATTCCTGTAAAATTTTATGAAAGGGTTCTCCCATCTAAGAAAATGCTGAAGCAATCAGCGTTTCCTCAGATTTCTGTAAAAGAATATCTCTGCTTTATGCCGGAGGCATCGATATCATAAAGGATCGTCCCGTTCTCCAGCACAGTTTTCTCAAAGGTAACTGCTTTATCCTTGAATTTATTCCTGACAAACGCGTCTGTATCATCCGTCTCAATCTCATCGATAAACACATCCCGCATCTGATTATTGGCACAATGGTTAAAAATTTCCCATACCGTTTCGTAATTTTTTTTCATGCTGCCTCCTGTGTCCTCCTTCCGCATAGTTTTCAAATCAGACTGTACCATCCGACGCCCCGCTGCTGCCAAGCTTCAAAAGTCCGTCCAGAATCTCCATGGCCGCCGCCTCTTTGCTCATCAGCTCCAGCTGTTTCGTGCCCTGTCTTGTAATCAGCGTAATCACATTGGTGTCCGTGCCAAAGCCGGCCCCTTCCACCTTCACGTTATTGGCTGCAACCATGTCCAGGTTTTTCTGTTTCAGTTTCTCCCCGGCCCGCTCTTCCATATGGGAGGTCTCCATGGCAAAGCCGCAGAGAAGCTGCCCCGGCCGCTTGTGATCGCCCAGATACTGCAGCGTATCCTCTGTCCGCTCCAGCTCCAGGGACAGATCGCCGTCCTTCTTTTTCACCTTTTCTTCAGACACCACCGCCGGCCGGTAATCCGCCACCGCCGCCGCCTTGATAATCATATCCTGCTCCCCGCTGCAGGCAGTCACCGCCTCAAACAGCTCTTTCGCGCTGATAATGGGAACCACCGTCACAAAGGGAGGAGGCGTCAGCGCCGTGGGACCGGTGACCAGCGTCACCTGCGCCCCCCGCAGCATCGCCATCCGGGCCAGGGCATACCCCATCTTTCCGGAGGAATGATTGGTAAGGAAACGCACCGGATCCACCGCCTCCCGGGTGGGGCCCGCCGTAACCAGAATTTTCTTTCCCTCCAGATCCCTGGGAAAAGCCACTGCCCGCAGCAGATGCTCCAGAATCAATCTCTCCTCGGGAAACTTTCCCGCTCCCACATCCCCGCAGGCCAGATAACCCACGGCGGGCTCAATCAGCTCCCAGCCGTATTTTTTCAGCGCCGCCAGATTATCCTGCGTCACCGGATTCTCATACATCCGGGTATTCATGGCCGGAGCCGCCAGCTTCGGGCAGCGGCAGGCCAGCAGCGTGGTGGTCAGCATATCATCCGCCAGGCCATGGGCCAGCTTCGCCAGCACATTGGCAGTGGCGGGGGCCACCAGGGCTGCATCCGCCCGCTTCGCCAGCTCCACATGCTCCACCTGAAATTGAAAATTCCGGTCAAAGGTGTCCGTGAGACATTTATTTCCTGTCAGCGTCTCAAAGGTGATGGGGCTGATAAACTGCATGGCGTTCTTCGTCATGATCACATGCACGTCGGCGTGCTGCTTTTTCATCATACTGGCAAGATTAGCCGCCTTGTAGGCTGCAATACCGCCGGTCACTCCCAAAATCACTGTCTTTCCTGTCAACATTGTATGTTTCCTCCTGTTTCCCATTTTTAACCCCACGCCCGGCAGACACTCTACCGCTTTTCGCGGTCTCCCAGCACAGCCAGGAACACTTTCTGCGGAATCTCAAACACAAACACGATGCCCAGCACAATGGCAAAGGCAATCTTGATGGCTGTGTAGCCGTTTTCCGCTGCCAGTCCCGTCTGGTCTGTCACAAAATAATACGCAGTCCAGTACACATAGCTTCCGGGAACCAGCGGAAAAATGCCGGAAATCAGAAAAATCGTCACCGGGCATTTCTCCCTGATCGCCGTCAGCCTGGATAACAGTACCACCGCCACCGTAGCCGCCAGACAGGCCATAATCGTCCCAAACTGCTCAAACCCAAGATAAACGATCCAGCTTGCGCCGCCGATCAGCCCGCAGTAAGGATAATACTTTCGCGGTACGCCAAACAATACCGAAAAGGCAAAGCTGCCCAAAGCCGCCGCCAGTACCTCGCCAAACATACCAGCCCCTCCTTTTTCCCTATTTCCTCTCACAGCAAATGCAGCAGGGATGTTCCCGCCCCCACTCCGGTGGCGATGCTGATAAAGGCCAGCAGCGCATCCAGCATCCGAACACTCCCCGAAATATAATCCCCGTCCGCCATATCCCGGATCGCGTTGGTAAAGGGCACTCCTGGAATCAGAGGCATAATGGAACCAATAATAATAAAATTCAAATGCTGTCCCAGCCCCAGGCCGCAGGCCAGACCGCAAAACAGCGTCACCAGGGCGCCGCCCAGAATATTTCCCACAATCTTCGACAGGTGCACGCCCAGATACAGCACATAGGCGTACACCGCCAGACCGGCGCAGAAGGCTACCATACTGTCCACAACGTTTCCGCCAAACAAATAACAAAAGGCGGCGCTGCCCAGCCCGGAAGCCAAAATCTGCGTACGCTTTCTCTTTCCCGGCATATTTTTAATCTGCTCCAGCCGCTCTTCGGCCTCCCGCAGCGTATACCTTCCCGCCTCAATCTCCCTGGAGAGCTGGTTCACCTCAGCCACCTTGTCCAGATGGGCGCCGCTCACCGGAATATGCTGCACCTTCGCGAAAAAATGCTCCGTCTTTCCGCCGGCCGTCATAAAAATGCCGTTGCTGAGCACAAAGGCGCTGCCCGATTCCAGGCCAAAATGCCTGCAAATACGGTCCATAGTCTCCTCCACCCGGAAAATCTCCGCCCCATTTTCCAGCAAAATATGCCCGGCCTGAAGGGCCAGCTCCATAACCTCCTGGCTGCCGCAGCCAGAATCCGGCCCATGCTCCCCTGTAATGTCCGAACCAGTACGTGTCTCCGCCATGGATACCTCCGCCTTATAAATAGATAACCTGTATCTTCTGATCGCTTACATTATACAATCCCCCTTTCCGGAAAACAAGTCCTTGTTGCTGTGCGCTCTGACTTATTCCACCTGGATTTCCCTGGCAATGACAACCCTGTCCGCGGCGCTGCTGTCCATCCCTTCCTGCTCCATCTGCATTCGTGTTTGGTTAATTAGCAGGACGCAGGAAAAGACGGGGCCGGGCGGGCAGAAGCTTTTTATGTCCATCTTTTGCATAGGGAAACACTGATTAAAGCGTCTCCCTAAGATTGATAGGATAATAACAAATTCTAAAACGGAGGGCTTCCGTAAATGCTTAGAATGTTACATTCAGCGTGATTTTGTAAAGCTTACCAGGAACAGCAGGAAGAGGCGGGCGCGCAGGGCCACAAGCATCTGGAAAATAATTCGGAGGATACCATAGAAAATCTTAGATGGAGGCGGACGAAAATTTCGGGAGAGCTGGCAGCCCTCAAGGCTGAC
>CAMNQN010000182.1 GCA_946549155.1 uncultured Lachnospiraceae bacterium
CAAATTGATAACTATAGTATATCAAATATTAGCCGGAAATGTTGGAATTAATCAGCGTTTCTTGTATCCGGAGCAGTTTTCCAGCGGCATCTGCCCACCCGGCCCCGTCTTTTCCTGCGTCCTCCTGATTAACAAAACAAGAACAGCCATTTCAAAAAAGTGACCGATTGTCACAGTAAATTGAAACATTTTCAAAATGGGGCTTGATTAATCAGGAAAATACTTATATTATATAAGGTATATATGGTTAATGCTGGGGACATTATTAAGGAGGAAACACAGTGTTAGAGATTATGTCAAATGATACGGAATCCGCGGCCAAGATTATTGTTGTTGGCGTAGGCGGAGCCGGTAATAATGCGGTAAACAGGATGGTAGAGGATACCATTGGCGGAGTAGAGTTCATTGGTGTGAATACAGATAAACAGGCACTTACATTATGCAAAGCCCCCACTACGATACAGATTGGTGAGAAGGTGACCAAAGGTCTCGGCGCAGGTGCGAAGCCGGAGATCGGGCAGCAGGCGGCAGAGGAGAGTGCTGAGGATATACGGCAGGCCATCCAGGGAGCAGACATGGTGTTTGTTACCTGTGGTATGGGAGGCGGCACCGGCACGGGAGCAGCTCCCGTTGTGGCCGGCATCGCTAAGGAGATGGGGATTCTGACTGTGGGTGTGGTGACGAAGCCCTTCCGCTTCGAGGCGAAGGTGCGTATGAACAACGCCCTGTCCGGGATTGAGAGATTAAAAGAGAATGTGGATACCCTTATCGTTATCCCCAATGATAAGCTGTTAGAGATCGTGGACCGCCGGACCACCATGCCGGAGGCCTTGAAGAAAGCGGACGAGGTGCTGCAGCAGGCTGTGCAGGGCATTACTGATCTGATTAACCTGCCGGCATTGATTAACCTTGACTTTGCGGATGTGCAGACCGTCATGAGCAATAAGGGCATTGCCCATATCGGTATCGGACAGGCCAAGGGTGATGATAAGGCTCTGGAGGCCGTAAAGCAGGCTGTGTCCAGCCCGCTGCTGGAGACCACCATCGAGGGAGCGTCCCACGTTATCATCAATATTTCCGGAGATATCTCCCTTATGGATGCCAACGATGCGGCCAGCTATGTTCAGGAGATGGCCGGCGATAACGCCAATATTATCTTTGGTGCGATGTATGATGATACCTATGCGGATGAGGCCAGCATCACGGTGATTGCCACCGGCCTGGAGGATGCGAATAAGCCCGCTCAGAAACCCGGCAGCGTGCGCAGAAATCTGGTGCCGGATTACCGCTATCCGAAGCAGGAGAGCAGACCGGCGGGAGGATATTCCTTCCAGAAATCCACGTCGCAGAGCACCGCTCCCAAGGCTCCCGCGCCGTCCATGGGACGTTTGAGGACGCCGGAGAGCAAGGTAGTGGAGAAGGACATCCAGATTCCGGATTTCCTGAAGAGAAACTGATCAGATATTTTGTGTGAATTTTATCACAGACATTTTATATGGAAGAAAGAAGCTATTCTCATTTTGCAGAGGCGGAATGAGGATAGCTTTTTTGATTAATTCACCTGTGATAAAAAAGTCCACCTTTTTAGAACAGATTCAGAGGTTTTGAAATAGGAACGAATTTTGTAGAATAAAGCTACTTAAAGCGTAAGGAGGTAGTATTATGAAACAAAAAACACTCAAAAAAATCAGTATGGTTTTGGCAGCGACAGTTGAATTATATTACCGGACAGTCTGTTCCGGTGGGGGTAGGAGTAAAAGAACGTATTTGCAGTGAGGAGGATGTTCAGGCCGTATTTGCGAAAAAGCCGTTAAATGGAGGAATCGCATTGGTGCTGAAAACCCTGGAGGAGGCGGTAGAACCTATTGTAATTCATATCGTGGGCTCCTGCCGTGATTTGGCAGCGGCAATTAGTGAGCGGCCTGATTTGTTTCGGACAAAATGTAAAGCGATTTATCTGAACGCCGGGACAGGGTACGATGATACAAACCTGGAATACAATGTGGCGTTGGATGCGTTTTCTTACAGCAAACTTTTTATGGCGCCTTGTCCGGTATACTGGATGCCGTGCTTCCACACGACAAATGTGCTGGAAGTGGGAGAATACGGGACCTATTATCGCTTCAAGCAGAAGGAGATCCTGCCCTGCTTATCGGAAAAGGTTCAGAATTATTTTATGTATGCGCTGGGAAGGGTCTGCGATCAGCGCTGGCTGTCTTATCTGGAGCGGCCGGTGGATCAGAGGCTGCTGGAGGCCCATGGAAATCTTTACCGGAATATGTGGTGTACGGGCGGCTTCTTACATATGGTGGGAAAGACTGTGACACGGGAGGGCAATATTGTTCCGCTTACAACAGAGGGAATACAGCCGGTATTTGAATTTGCGCCTATTAAAGTGACCTGTGATGAGAACGGAAGAACCCGCTGGCAGCATACAGAGGAAGCCTCTGACAAATTTATTTTCAGAGTGCTGGATTTAGAGGCGTATGAGGCGGCAATGACGAAAGCGCTGAAACAGCTGCTGGAAAAATTACCCTGACGGAGGTAAAACAAATGGACAGAAAACAGATTACGGTAGTGGGAAGCTATAATGTGGGACTTTTTCTTAAGGGAAAGGACATTCCAACGCCGGGTCAGACTTTGATGGGGGATACTTTTACAGAAGGCGGTGGAGGCAAAGGCTCCAACCAGGCAGTAGCGGCGGCGAAGCTGGGAGCGGATACTTATTTTGTGGGATGTATAGGAACCGACAATTATGGAAAAAATGCCTTGAAGATGTATGAGGAGCAAAAGATTTCAGCAAAGTATATTCGCAGGGATGAGAGTATCCATACAGGAATCAGTGTGATTTTTATTGATGAACAGGAAACAATTCCATTATGGTTATTCCCGGGGCAAATTACCATCTGTCCAGAGAAGACATTGACGCGGCGGTGCCGGCTATGGAAAAATCGATGATAGTGGGCTTCCAGCTGGAAAATTCCCTGGATGTAGTAAGCTATGGGCTGAGAAAGGCATATGCGGCAGGGGCTGTCACACTTTTGGATCCAGCGCCCGCGCAGCCGCTGCCGGATGAGTTATATCCATATATTTCCATATTAAAACCCAATGAACACGAGGCTGCGATTCTTTCAGGCATTCCGGTAACAGATGCGGAAAGTGCGGAAAAAGCGGGAAAATGGTTCCTGGAGAAGGGGGTACGCACCGTGATTATTACTTTGGGAAGCAAGGGTGCGGTTCTGGTTGAAAAAGAGAGGCAGGTATTTTTCCCGTCCATGCAGGTGGAGGCAGTGGACACCACAGGAGCAGGTGACTGCTTCAGCGGGGCCTTGATGGCAGGTTTGTCTCAGGGAATGGAGCTGGAGGATGCAATCCGGTTCGCCCATAAAGCGGCGGCCATTTCCACCACGCGGCTGGGGGTAATTGAAGCGCTGCCAAGTCAGGAACAGATAAAAGAATTATGGGGGGAATTGTAATGAAACGACCGGAAATGTCTGTCAGAGAGCGGATGCTGGCAGTATATCAGGGCCAGGCGGTGGATAAACCGGCTCTTGGAATTTATCAGAGATATCTGCCAAGAGGAGGAAAGGAGACGCAGGTTCGCCAGAATGGCATGGGGCTAATTTGCTATCATCCGCCGGTGGGGACTTTGTATCAGGAATCCTGTCTGGACGCGGGGGGCGTAGGAAGCGAATATATCAGCAAACACTATATTACGGATATTGAGGATTATAAAATCATGTCCTATCTGGTGGAAAATACGGTGTTCTCCCCAAACAAGGATTACCTTTCCCACAGTATGGAAGACCTTGGAGACGCCGGAGTGATGCTGGCCCGTTTGGACCGCAGCCCTTATCAGAAATGTCTGATAGAATTGGCAGGACCGGAGCAATTCCTGGTGGATCTGTTTACAGATCCGGAGGAGGTGGAGCCATTGCTGGAGCAGATGGGGGATAAGATGATGGAGGTATGTATGCGCTGCTGACTGTGGGAGAGAAGATCAGCCACAGCAGCACCAGGGCGTTTGCCCAGGGCGATTATGTCAGGGGAATGATGCTGGATGCCATGGCGGATGCGGCACTGTTTTCCATGGAAGCGGGTCTGCAGCGGGCGCTGAGGCAGCCTGCAAGGAGTGGATAAGAGGCATTGAGAGAAGGCTGGAGGCTCCGCGGGATATTCCGATGGAGATTCAGCGGGAGGCCTTTTGGCAATGTGAAGCGGAGCGCACCCTGCAGCTTGGCCTTACGGAGGGCTTTCTGTTTTCCCCACTGAAAACCAGCTGTCAGATCTACATCACCACGGAAAATACGGATGTTTTCCGGGCGGCCCATACCTGCAGAAAATGTCCGCAGCTTTCCTGTGCCATGCGCCATGAGGAGCCGTTGGAAATCAGAATCGTCACGGAGGAGGGGGAGGAAGGCCAGACCATCGTCTATGAAACCGGGACGGTTTGGGAGGCAATACGGGAGAAAGCAGAGGGAAACTCCTTTCCCTGCGGGGGAAGCGGGCGCTGCGGAAAGTGCGGGATACAGGTGCTGCAGGGGGAGCTGCCGGTCTCTCGGGAGGATAAGCAGAAGTTTACGCAGGCGGAGCTGGAACAGGGCTGGAGACTGGACTGCCGCGCAAAACTGGTGGAAAGCATTACGATAAAGCTGGGGTGGCAAAAGGAGACGAAGATACGGGCGGTGGCCGGTTTTTCACAGGCGGCGGTGACAGAAGCTATGCCGGAGGAAAAGGTTATTTCGCAAAAGCAGCGGGAGGAATATGGCTTTGCCATTGACCTGGGTACAACGACGCTGGCGATCCAGTTAATCTCCCTGAGGGACGGCCGGTGTCTGGATACCTATACTGGCTTAAATGGGCAGAGGGACTACGGCGCGGATGTCATTGCAAGGATCCAGGCCTCCCTTCAGGGGGAAAGGGAAGCGCTGCAGAAACGTATACTCAGGGATCTCTGGACAGGGATGGAGCGTCTGCGGGAAAGGGGCGGGCTGCCCTATGAGGCGCTGAAGCGGATTGTATTGGTGGGAAATACCACGATGCTTCATTTGCTTCTGGCCTATCCCTGCGACGGCCTGGGGTGTGTGCCCTTTCAGCCCTACTATACAGGGAAAATTCAGATGGCTGCGGCAAAGCTGTTTCCCGAACTGCCCCGGGAAGCAAAGCTTCTTATTTTGCCCGGTATCTCCGCCTTTGTGGGAGCGGATATTGTCTCCGGGCTATATGCGCTAAAGCTGTATAAGCAGAAGGAAAACTGCCTGCTGATTGACCTGGGGACAAACGGAGAGATGGTACTGGGAAACCGGGAGGGCTTTCTGGCGGCGTCGGTGGCGGCCGGCCCTGCCTTTGAAGGCGGAAATATCCGCTGGGGAACCGGAAGCATTCCGGGGGCCATAAGCGGCGCGCACTTTGAACAGGGCGCTTTAACGGTGGAAACGATTCAGAACCAGCCGCCGGTGGGAATCTGCGGAACCGGAGTCCTTGAGCTTACGGAAGCGCTGCTGAAAGGTGGAATCATTGATGAAACCGGCAGAATCGGGGAGGACTGGTTTGACACCGGTTATCCGGTGGCCGTGAGCCGGGAGGGGCAGCGGATCTGTCTGACGCAGGCGGATATCCGGGAAATTCAGTTGGCAAAGGCGGCGGTGAGGGCGGGGATTCAGGCTTTGCTGGAGCGCTCCGGCCTTACGGAGCAGCAGCTTCACCGGGTTTACATCGCCGGAGGATTTGGGTATTATCTGGATGCCGAAAAAGCGATTGCCATCGGAATGTTTCCGCCGGTCTTTTCAGGGAAAATACAGGCGGTGGGAAACAGTGCGCTTCGCGGAGCCGCAGGACTGCTGCTTCATCCGGAGGAGATGGCGGAGGCGGAGATGGCGGCCGGGGCTGCCAGAGAGATAGAGCTGTCCACAGATACGGTATTTCAGAACACCTTTATGGAGGCGATGCTGTTCTCCTGAACGGAAAAAGATCCGGCTATGCCGGATCTTTTTCGGGAAAGAGAAAAAATTAAAATGTTTTGAGGGAGTACTTCGTAGCGTGTGGGAGCTACGAAGTGTGAGTTATGAAAACATCTTAGCTCCTTGCTAAGATGTCTTTAGTATATCCGGGAAATGTGTTTAAAATGTGTTTAATTCCTAAAGGAATTGTGAAAAACCTTAAGACAAGTTGAAAAAAGGTGAACTATTTCTGGAGAAACGGACCGATTCGAAAAAAGGTTCCTGAAGGTATAAACCCCCGGGAGTTTTGCCATACTAATGGAAAAGATCAAAGAGGTCAGGAGGCGGCAAAATGGGCAGTGAAAGCAATCAAAAGCAGCAGGAGCGGGATAAGCGGTACAATGAATATGTGAAGCAGGTGACGCCCACCCACAATCTGTTTTTAAATATGGCAAAGGCGTTTTTGGTGGGAGGGCTGATCTGTGTGCTGGGGCAGTTTTTGTTAAATTACGGAAAATCCATGGGGCTGGATAAGGAGCTGGCGGGCAGCTGGTGTTCTCTGATCCTGGTGGCCCTCAGCGTATTGCTTACCGGCCTGAATATTTATCCCAGGCTGGCCAAGTTCGGCGGTGCAGGCACGCTGGTTCCCATCACCGGGTTTGCCAATTCCGTGGCGGCCTCTGCCATAGAATATAAGAAGGAGGGGCAGGTGTTCGGCGTGGGATGTAAGATCTTCACCATAGCCGGGCCGGTGATTCTGTACGGGATTTTTTCCAGCTGGCTGCTGGGGGTGGGGTACTGGATTGGAAAGTGCTTTGGGGTGTTTTGAGGGAAGCTTCAAGATGCGCAGGTAAATGTTCTTTGTGTTTTGTTAAGTAAGAGGACGCAGGAAGAGGCGGGCGCGCAGGGCCACAAGCATCTGGAAAATA
>CAMNQN010000183.1 GCA_946549155.1 uncultured Lachnospiraceae bacterium
CCCCCCCACCTTATATATTTTTTTTTGCCCCCTTCTCTCTCCCCCCCCCCCCCCCCGCCTCTTCCTGCGTCCTGATAATTACCAAAACGTGAATACCTTTTTTGTTTAAAAATGGCCTTGTATATTTTTCAAAAATAAATTATGATAGTTTTACTTTCATATTTTAGCCAAAAGTCTATGAGGGAGTTTAGCTATGCAGTGGAATGAGAAATGTTTAATGGAACTGACGCACCGGAACTTATTTGAAAACTCGGATCATCGTATGCGTTTCCGGGATCTTGTAAACTGCTATTACCGGTCTCCTTTTTTTACAAAGGGGCTTTGCAAATGTATGTATCTCTCCAGCTGGGACGACGAGCACTTCGCCATCATGCTGGAAATGCTGAACCAGCTCACCCTGGAGGGCAATCGGAATCTGCGGATGATGAAGGATCAGGGAGAGATCCTGGAAAAGCAGCTGGAGGGCAGTGAGGCGGAGATCTTCCGGCTGTCCAACGCCTTTTTAAACGATACGCCCTACATGCTTCCGGACCTGGGGGTTATGGATCCGGAGGGAGCCCATATCATACGCCGGGCAATGCAGGCCGGCCGCTACATTGACGAGCTGCCGGATCTGCCGCGATAAAAAAATGATAATAGCTGCTGTAAATCGGAGAGAAAAAGAATATCGCACCTGTCCTATTCTTAACTCTCACAGCTTACAGCAGCTATTTTTTATGCTTCTCTCTTAAATTTCCCTTCTGATTTTACTCCGGTACAGGTTCTTTTCCTAATCGTAAAATTTTTTTATGCAGGGAACAATCCGAATCTCCCGGGCCTTCTTCTCATCCTCCATGCGGGCCAGCAGCAGCTCGATGGCTCCCCGGCCCATGCTCTTCATATCACGGGTTACGCAGTTATACTGATAGCCGATCATATCCAGCACCGGAATGTGGTCAATCCCCACCACCCGGATCTGCACTCCCTCCTGGTTCAGGCCCGACTCATTCATGGCTTTCATAAAACCCAGCGTGGTCTGATTATTCGAGAGCACCAGCGCCTCCGGGTAAACTCCGGACTGAAGCATCTGCTTCGTCACCTGATACGTTACCTCCACATTATAATTTCCGTTGTAGGTATAAGCGTCCTTCACCGGCAGGTTATAATCCTCCATGGCCTGGGCATAGCCCCGATACCGCTCTCTGGCATGTTTCAGGTCCATATCTCCGGTGATGATCCCGATCTCCCGGCTGCCGGTCTGAATCAGATGCTCCGTGGCCAGATAACCGCTCTGGAAATTTTCATAAAAGACACCGTCCCAGGGCGCGTTCTTTATCTCCCGGTCCACCAGCACCACCGGTACCTTCAGGTTTTTGAGCTGCAGCCGGATGGACTTGTCCGCTGCCGCGTCGGAATAGCCGCTGGCCGGGGCAAAAATCACGCCCCGCACCCGCTGCTGCTCCATCATAGAGAGGGTCGCCCGCTCCTTCTTCGCGTCGTTGCTGGTATTGCACACGATCATGGCGAAATTCCTCTCGTCCACCACCTCCGCCACTCCGGCCAAAACCTCCATGTAAAAACTATTATCCAGCTCCGGAAGCACTACGCCGATGGTGTTGGTGGCTCTCCGGGAAAGATTCTGCGCGGAAGCGGAGGGAGTATAATGATATTGTTCAATGATGGCCTCTATTCTGCTGCGGGTGTCCTCATGCACATAACCGCTGTTGTTGAGCACGCGGGAAACTGTTGACTTGGAGACACCTGCCAAATCCGCAATCTGCCCTATAGTAATCATACCTAACCCTCTTTGCAGCCCCGGCTGCCCTGAAATTACCCGCCCAGTGCACAGTCTCCCTGCCGGAATGCCGCCTTTTCCTTTTTATTTTTCGTCCCGCCAAACCGGCCCTCTTACTTCTTTTCCGTGGTTCCGTCCAGCATATACCGCTGGAAGATCAGCGATTCCCTCGCATCCCGGTCCAGCATCTCCTCCGTCATGTCGCCGCAGATCGGACGCCAGATCTTGATATCCTGTCCTACCTGTCCGCCCATGTTCACGAAGGGCTCCATCACGACGCGCTTATCGTATCCGATCTCCGCCAACGCCTCGCCGATCTCCCTCCAGGGCGTCCGTCCCTTGCCGGGCACCATACGGTTGCACTCGCCGGTGTGGAAATGGCCCAGCAGGTCTCCGGCGGTACGGATGGCCGCCCCGATGCTGGTCTCCTCAATATTCATATGGAAGGTATCCAGCATCACCCAGACGTTGGGACAATCCACCTCTTTCACAAAGGATACGCCCTCCGCAGCCGTGTTCAGCAAATAATTCTCAAACCGGTTCAGGCATTCCATATTCAGGTCCACGCCATACTCCGCGGCTTCCTTCGCCAGAAGCCGGGTGCCCTCCACCGCATTCTTCCAGTCCTCCGCCTTATCGATGGGGCGGGAATAATCCACGGGCCAGTAGGAATACAGAGCGCCGCCGATGGCTCTGCTGCCCAGCTTCTCCATCACGGAAAACAGCTTCTTATACCATTCCATAGCCGAGGAGCGAATCTCCTTGTTGCCCACATTGTGGGCCGCCACCGGGCCGTAGCCCACCGTCAGTTCCAATCCGTTGGCATCCGCCGCTGCCTTCAGCCGCCGGATATCCTCCTGCGTATAATCCGGCAGCGGCGCGCCGCCGATTTCCAGAATATCATACCCCAACCGGGCCGCCTTATCGACATATTTCACATAATCCGCGGACCATTCCTTCTCCCAATATGCGTAATAAATTCCATGCTTCATATCATTATCCTCCTTATTTTCAAGCCTTCCGTGCCTTCAGCTGATCCACTACCACAGCCAGGGTGATCAGCACGCCGGATGTTACCTCCAGCACGAAGGTATTCATGCCGAACTGTGTGCCCGCATTCGTAATCAGTACCATCAGGATTGTACCAAGGATCGTGCCGGTTACCGCACCACGGCCGCCGCTTAGGGAAGCGCCGCCGATAACGGATGCCGCGATGGCGTCCATCTCATACCCCTCGCCGCCGGTGGGTACTGCGCTGTTGATACGGGCCGCCAGCATCACGCCCGCCACGCCGCAGAGCAGGCCGCAGAGGCAGTATACGGAATAAAACATCTTCCGCACCTTGATACCGCTTAAGCGGGCCACCTCCACGCCGCTTCCGATCACGTACAGGTTCCGCCCGAAAATCGTATACTTCAGAACCAATACCGCAAAAACTGCCACCACGATCCAGATCAGCGACAGGTAGGGCAGATAGCCCAGGCTTCCGGTACCCAGACCGGTAAAGGTTTTGTTCAGACCGGAAATAGTCTTTGCCTCGGAAATAATCTTCACCGCGCCGCGGATGATGGTCTGGGAGCCCAGAGTCGCGATCATGGGCGCAACGTTAAATTCATAGATAATCGCCGCGTTGTACAGGCCGCAGACACCGCCGATGATGATGGCAATCACCACAGAGGGCAGAATCCCCACGCCCATTTTGGACTGCAGCAGCGCCACGCTCATACAGGACAGTCCGGTCACCGCGCCCACGCTGATATCGATGCCGGATGTGATGATGATAAAGGTCTCCGCGATAGCCAGCACGCCGGTGATGGAGCACTGCTTCAGCAGGTTCATCAGGTTATACTCGGAAAAGAAATTTTTCGTTCCGAAGGTGGCGCACGCAAACAGAACCACAATAATCGCAATCAGAGAAAACTCTGTGGTCTGGTAAAAATGTTTTACTCCTGTTTTGGATGTTTTCTTGTTCATGTAAAAGCCTCCTGCCTTTTATTCTTCGATGGATGCTTCCATCAATACCTCTTCTTCTGTTAAGTTCTTCATCTGTTCCTTATCGTAGACAGCCGTGATATTGCCCTGGGACATAACGATCAGGCGGTCCGACAGCCCCATCACCTCCGGAAGGTAGGAGGAAATGAGAAGCACGCCCTTGCCCTGCTCCGTCATGCGCTCAATCAGCTTGAAAATCTCCTCCTTGGCTCCCACGTCCACGCCTACGGTGGGTTCGTCGAAAATAAGTATTTCCGGATCACGGCAAAGCAGCTTCGCGATAACCACCTTCTGCTGGTTTCCTCCGGACAGATTGCTCACCAGCTGATGAATGCTGGGGGTTTTCACATTGATCTTTTTACTGAATTCCTCCGCCCGTTCCTCTTCCCGCTTCAGATTAATGATACCGGATTTGCTGATCATATCGTAGGAGTTCATATTTACATTGGTCTTGATCTCCAGCGGAAGCGCCAGGCCGTCAGCCCGCCGATCCTCCGTCAGGAAACCGATGCCAAGCTCCAGAGCCTCCTGGGGATTCCGGATTCTCGTCTCTTTCCCCTTTAAGTATACGGCCCCCGTGGTATGCCTCTCCACGCCGTAAAGCGCCCGCATGATCTCACTGCGCCCGGCTCCCACCAGGCCGAAAAATCCAAGGATCTCTCCCTTATGGACGGAAAAATTTATATTCCTGAAATGATGATCGTCTCCGAAATTTTCCACCCGCAGCAGCTCCTCGCCGGGCTCAAAATGCCGGATATCGTAGATATCGGACATCTCCCGGCCCACCATCATGGACACCAGGCTCTCCTTGGTCACCTCCGATACCGGTTTTGTGTCCACATAGGTGCCGTCCTTCAAGATCGTCACGGTGTCGCAGATATCCATAATCTCCTCCAGACGATGGGAAATGTAGATAACGCTGACGCCCTGCTGCTTCAGCTCCTGGATATAATGGAACAGCGTCTCCACCTTCTCATTCTCCAGCAGCGCGGTGGGTTCATCAAAAATCACCAGCTTAATATCCTTATTTACGGAAATCTTACTGATCGTCACCATCGCCTGCATGGCAATGGGCAGATCCTTAATCTTCGCCAGGGGATTTACATCCATCTTAAACTTGTCGATAATAACCTGGCTTTCCTCATTCATCTTTTTCCAGTCCACCGTCCCGAATTTTGTTTTCGGAACCTTTCCCAGAAAGTAATTCTCCGCGATGCTCAGATCCGGAGCGATATTTACATGCTGATAATTCGCAAACATACCATGAGCCTGCGTCTGCAAAGCATCCATCCCGGAAACCCAGTTCCCGTTGTAATTCAGGGAAATCGTTCCGTTATTCGGCTTTTCCACACCCATGATACACTTGATCAATGTGGATTTTCCGGCGCCGTTTTCACCCACCAGCGCCCGTACTTCTCCTTTGTCAATCGTAAAGCTTACGTCATTCAGTGCAGTCACGCCGGGATAAAATTTGCTTATATGCTCAATCTTTAACAATGTGTTATCCAAAATATTTTCCTCCCGAACATACAGTAAAGAGGACTTCCCAAAACTATAAGTCTTGAGCTTATAGAAAAGGTACGCCCTCTTTAATTTTCAACTCAAATATTTACTTCTAAAGTGCTGCGCCTGCGGACTATCTGGCTAACAGTGTCGGGTTCAGCAGAGCCTGGGTGGCTTCGTCATCCATCTGAGAGGCCAGAACTGCGGACGGCGGGCAGTTAATCTGCTGTTCCGCTTCCGGATTCGCACCTTCCATAACGGTAACGATGGCGTTCATCATAGCATTGTAACCCTGGGTGTAAGCATCCTGAACGATGATCGCGTCAAGCACGCCATCTTCCAGAGCCTGGATTTCCATCTCGTCGGAGTCAACGCCGATGATGGCAACCCGGTCATTGATGCCGGCAGCCTGTGCAGCCAGAACAGCGCCGTCGCCGGAAATGTTGTTTCCGCCGTAGATACCGATCAGCTCATCGCCGAAGGTGGAAATCTGGTTCTCTACGTTGGCCTGAGCCTCTTCCAGGTTATTGTTGTTGTAGTAGGTCTCGGTGCAGGTGATGTCCGGTGCGTTCTCCGCCATATAATCAGAGAAGCCCTTCATTCTCTGCTCGCCGTTGGCATTTACTACGGAGTAGTTCATCGCCACGGTTCCCTTCGCCTCCAGGCCCTTCGTTTCCAGAATGGAGAGCATGGTCTCAGCAGCCAGAGCGCCGATGGTGGCGTTGGAGCAGTAATAGAACTCATTGTAGCAGTCCGCATTGTCGGTCACGTCCTCCTGAACCAGACCGCAGTTTACAAAGTTCAGAACGATATCCTGGCCAACCGCCTCCTGTGCCTTCGGAACAGTAGCTTCCGCCACCTGGGTAGCGGTAACGATAGCGTCCGGAGCAGCCGCGATAGCCTCTTCAAATGCAGTCACATAAGCCTCGGTCTGAGATTCCTCAGCCGGTCCCGTGGTCTGAAGGTTAATAGTAATGCCGTACTCTTCCTCCGCATCCAGAACCGCGTTCTGAATACCTACGCCGATGTACTGCCAGAACTCAGATGCCGTGGAACAGGACAGATAAATCACATCCAGCTCCTCCGGAGCCTCCGCGAAAGCGGTCATGCCTGTGGCAGAAAGTACCATTGCCGCGCTTAACACTGCACTTACGAGTTTCTTTTTCATAAAGAATACCTCCTTAAAAAATAATTTTGCTGATCGCAAGCCTCGCGATCCCCCTTATGAAACGTCCGGCAAAATATACAACCGGTTCCATATCCACAATATAGTACAATCTGCATAATTTGTCAATTTCTTTTTTCAAATTTATACTGTATTTTTATATTTCGCATAAATCCAATCTTTTCTTTTTGTACAAAAACACCTGTCGTTGAAACAGTGACAGGTGTTTTTTATACAAATTTATTTGTGAACCGTTTTCACACATATGGCACAAAACTGGAACCGTTCCTGCGCCAAA
>CAMNQN010000184.1 GCA_946549155.1 uncultured Lachnospiraceae bacterium
TGCGCAAATTAATATTGTGGTCACGGACAGAAACTTTTTTATATTTGGGGAAACGTATTTGGGGAAACGCTGATTAAAGCGTTTCCCGTACCGAATTTGCGCTGCGAAGTAGCAATTTCCCTTGCAAATCCGTGCAAACTCTTGCATAGCAATTGCTTCAATAGTAAATTTTCCGCCATTTCTTTTAAACCCAGCATATATCATCCTATTATCAGCTTACGCAGGCTATATTTTTGTCGCTTAGTATGCCACATTTCGCGTGATTCTATAAATTCAGCCAGAAAACAGCAGGAAGAAGCGGCCCTGCGCGCCCGCCTCTTCCTGCGTCCTGCTACTTAACAAAGCACAAATTACATCCCTCTAAAATTTGCGATGTTCTGCACAAAAACAGCGCTCCGTCTCCGAAGCGCTGCCAATCTCATTTCTTTTTAAACGATTCCCTGAGCCTTCATGGCATCGGCCACCTTCTGGAAGCCCGCAATGTTCGCTCCGGCCACGTAGTTGCCTTCCATACCATACTTTTTGGAAGCATTGTCTATGCTATGGAAAATATTTACCATAATACCCTGCAGCTTGTTGTCCACTTCCTCGAAGGTCCAGCTTAAGCGCTCGGAGTTCTGGCTCATCTCCAGAGCGGAGGTGGCTACGCCGCCTGCATTGGATGCCTTGCCCGGGCAGAACAGAATGCCCTGCTGCTGCAGGTACTCCGTGGCCTCCAGCGTGGTGGGCATATTGGCGCCTTCCGCCACCGCGAAGCAGCCGTTCTTCACCAGCATCTTCGCATCCTCCAGGCCCAGTTCATTCTGGGTGGCACATGGAAGAGCCACGTCACATTTTACGGACCAAACGCCCCGGCCCTCGTGGTACTGCGCAGAGGGACGCTTTGCCGCGTACTCTGTCAGACGGGCACGCTTTACTTCCTTTACTTCCTTCAGCAGGTCCACATCGATCCCCTCCGGATCAAAAATCCAGCCAGTGGAATCGGAGCAGGTAACCGGCTTTGCACCCAGCTGCTGCGCCTTCTGAATCGCGTAAGTCGCCACGTTTCCGGCGCCGGATACAGCGATGATTTTATCCTTAATGTCCTTTCCGTTGCACTTGAGCATCTCCTTCGTCAGGTACAGAAGGCCGTATCCTGTGGCCTCTGTTCTGGCCAGAGAGCCGCCGTAGGTCAGCCCCTTTCCGGTGAGCACGCCCTCATAAAGATTCCGGATTCTCTTATACTGCCCGAACAGGTAGCCGATCTCCCGTCCGCCTACGCCGATATCACCAGCGGGTACGTCCGTGTCCGCGCCAATGTGTTTGCACAGCTCGGTCATAAAGCTCTGACAGAAAGCCATCACCTCGCGGTCAGATTTGCCCTTGGGATCAAAGTCAGAACCGCCCTTGCCGCCGCCAATGGGCAGACCGGTCAGAGAATTTTTGAAAACCTGCTCAAACCCAAGGAACTTGATAATCCCCAGGTTTACGGACGGATGAAAGCGAAGGCCTCCCTTGTAGGGTCCAATGGCACTGTTAAACTGTACGCGGAAACCGTTATTTACCTGCACCTGTCCCTTATCATCCACCCAGGGAACCCGGAACATCACAATTCTCTCCGGAGTAACCAGGCGCTCCAGCAGCGCATCCCTGCGGTACTCCTCCTCATTTTCCTCGATAACGACACGGAGAGATTCCAGTACCTCTTTTACTGCCTGATGAAATTCAGGCTGTGCCGGATTCTTGGCAACAACCATTGCCAGGACTTCATCTACGTATGACATAATTTTTTCCTCCTCTATGCACCTATGTTTCCTTTACATCCTGTCCATTATAATAAACTTTAGAAAGAATAGCAATCTTTTTGGAAAAATTATTGAAAAAAATGTAAAACGAATAAAAATTAAGTCACTATGCCTGTTTATCGAAAATAAATCACCTCTGCTTATCAATATCCGCAAAACCGGCCTCTGTTTCTAAATCGCTTCTGTTTGCAGATCCTGTAATGCTTTTTGGGGGCTTTCCGTTTCGAAACCGGAAGTTATCGGTGGATATACATTCTGGTCATATTGGGTTCACCATCGCCCTGTACCATGCACAAAAACTCCCAATCGTATCGTTCATAGAAGCCCGTATGATCTGTAACCAAATAAATAGGAGTAATGCCTTTGGATTTCATATCGTCTACAACCATATTGAGCAGATGACCTGCAATTCCTTTGCAACGGTAGTCCTTTTCTGTATAGACTGCGCAGACATTCGGGGTAAGGTCTTTCCTATCATGGAAGTCATTTTCGATTACCCCCATACCACCAACAATCTTGTCACCGTTCATGCAGAGATACCAACCGTATTCCGTTTCTTTTTTCAGATAAGCCTCCATACATTCCAGATAGGCTTCCGTTGGAACCCCTCATTTACAATGGAACCATTCCGCCGCACTATTTTTTAATTCTGCTCTATCTCTCAATGTGATATAGTCAAAACTTTTCATTTTCTTTTCCTTCCTTAATATTCCCTTATAGAAACCATCCTCACATATACTATAAGTGTAAATTCTGGATTACCCTTCTTTGTATTCAAAATAATCAAACGCTGCTGTCTTTTCATGCAAAAGCGCATCTACACAATAAAAGCCAAGGAAGGTGCCTGTAAATTCTCCATTTTCGCAAAATTCATCCGAAAACTCTGACGTATCAAAATCAGGGCCGATGGGCAAAAAATTCTTTCCGTCTTTCGACCAGCAAAAACAGGTTCTCCGCCCTCTTACCGAAACCCGAAACCAGACCGCGCCTTCCCCTGCTTTTATCTGCTCCTCCAGGATTGCTGCTCTTTGCCCGTTTTTTACCCTCAGCAGGTCAATGACCTCACAGTTCATCGCTTCGCTATAGGTTTTCCGCAGCAAAATATAATCCATATTGTCATAATAAATGCAAATTCCTGCGTAGTGCTGATAAGCCTCTGGCGAAAACTCCATTTTCACAGATGCATCTGCATGGAGAGACGTCAGCTTATGAGCTAAAAGGCTTGCCCGATTTAAAGAAGATAAGGATTCCTGCCCTCTCATCAGCAGCCATCCCGGACGGCTGACCAGATCTGTAAAGCCTGCCGGATCATTTCTCGGTGAATAAAGCGAAAGATTGATTTGTTTTTCATTAAAATCATCCCGCTCCTCGTCAGCTTCCCATGTAACTTCCGGCAGTTCACTTGCCTCAAAAAATTCCTTCGCCAGATTTCCACCGCCCCAAAGCCGGAGCCATCCCTCTTCATTCCAGTACATTTTCTGCATGGCAGTTTCCCGTCCAAGGGTACAGCGAAGCTCCGGGAGAAATGGCCTCCCCACATGATGCACCATATACACCTCGCCAAGCTCTGTTTCCACAATACTTCCATGTCCCGCTTTCTGCAAAACGCTTTCCGGATTATAGCGGTTTAATTTTCTGGCATCATCATTATCCATCTCATCAAAATCAGAGGTGCTTGTGAGAATCGGATTACAGGGATCCGATTCATATGGTCCCCAGATGGATCTGCTTCGCCCCACAGTAACGGCATGCCCGTATCCCGTTCCGCCTTCCGCGCAGATCAGATAATAGTACCCATTCCTTTTATAAATGTGGGGTCCCTCTATACAGCCCCGTTTGGTTCCGCCCATCCAGATTCTCTTCGGCAAACCAACGATATGTTTCTTTTCGGCATCATATTCTACCGCGCAAATCACACCCGGTTTATGATATCCGTCCCTGGTCTCCCATTCTAAAGAAACAATATATTTTTTCCCGTCATCATCATGCAGCATAGACGGATCGAAGCCGGCACTATGGGTATATACCGGTTTGCTCCAGGGACCATAAATGTCGGGAGCCGTTATAACATAATTATCTACATCAAAAAAACGGGCATTCATGGAATTCATAATTGAAAACTGCAGATAAAACAACTGGTCACGCTGGCACCAGGACAGACAGGGTGCCCAGATTCCCTTTGCTGATGGAAGCCGTCTTAAATCTGCTGCCATCTCATCCTGTATGCAGTGGGTAATCAGTTTCCAGTTTTTCAAATCCCGGGAATGATAGACCGGTACTCCGGGAAACCACTCAAAGGAAGAAACCGCCAGATAATAGTCTTTTCCTCTCCGGCAGATACTTGGATCCGGATGAAATCCGGGTAAAACAGGATTTTTTAACTGTGTCATTCTAACTCCTCCTCTTTATAAAACTTAATATCAAATCAAAGCTTTCGCTGGGACTGCCGCTAAAGGGCAGGATATTCCTCCCAGAACTCATCCTCATCGGGAATATCCGCTTCCCTTTGTCTGTCCATCCGGCCATATGCCTCCATCAGTTCTTCATATGACGCATACGGTTCAATTCCAAGCTCTTCCCATGTAATCCCATACGGGGCGCCTCCGCCTGTATATCCGGCAATAAACGCAAACACATCATCCGAATCTTTATGCCAAAAATCCTGTTCCTGCTGCGCCCTTTTCTCTTTCCTCAAACGCTTCTGCCGAATACGGTCTTCCTCACTCCGCTTCATAGCATCTACATATTCCTGAGGAAATTCCACACCGATCTCCTGCAAATCACGAATCGCTGTTGTAATCTCAACAGAAAACTTCTTTCGGTAGTTCTTCACTATATGCTTCTTCGTTCCATCGTGCGTCAATATCCACTGCCGTGCCCACTGCAGCCGGACTTTTTTCCTGGTGTTTTTATTGTTCCGCTCTTTTTTCTCCCCATAGTTTCCGCCTTTTTATCATCCGAACCTATTTCCTATCAGCTGTTACCACTGCAATTCCAATCCTGTCCCTTTTCTGAAAGTCAGCATATCACAAAACATAAAAAGAATCTATATGGATAAGTGTTTGTGTTTTCCGTTTCTATGAAATTTGCCGGATGAAAAGGGAGCAGCAGCCCACCCAAAATTGCTTGAACCGCTGCTCCCTGTATGCTGTTCTATGCCTTTCAATTACGCTTCCAGAGTTCTGGCCGCTGCTTCCACCACATGGCTTACCAGCACAGAGGTGGTTACGCTGCCTACACCGCCGGGAACCGGAGTGATGGCCTCCACAATAGGCTCCACCGCCGCGTAGTCCACATCACCGCAGAGCTTTCCTTCCGCGTTCGTGTTGATACCCACGTCGATGATAATCTGGCCCGGTTTTACATACTCCGCGCCTACCACGCCTGCCCGGCCGGCAGCTACGATAATAATATCCGCCTCTCTGGCCACAGAGGGCATATCCACGGTTCTGGTATGACATACGGTAACCGTGGCGTTCTTCTTGATCAGCATCATGGCGGCCGGTTTTCCTACCACCAGGGAACGTCCGATCACCACGGCCTTCTTACCGGTGCAGTCGATTCCATAGTGATCCAGAATCTCCATACATGCCTGGGGCGTGCAGGGCGGGAAGCCCACCTTCTTGCCGGTGAATACGCCGGACATGGAGCCGTCAGTCATGCAGTCCACATCCTTTGCCGGATCCAGGGCGTTCTCAATCACCGCCTGATTCAGATGCTTGGGCAGCGGACGGAACAGCAGAACGCCATGAATGTTAGCGTCCTTATTCACCTTATCGATCACTGCCAGCAGCTCTTCCTGAGACACATCCGCAGGAAGCAGAATTTTTTCACAAGCTACACCCAGTGTCTCGCAGCGCTTGGTAGCCCCTCTTTCGTAGGAAACATCGCTGGGGTTCTCGCCCACACGGATGATTCCCAGCGTCGGGTTTACTCCCTTTGCCTGCAGCTCGGCCACCTGGGCCTTAATTCTTTCATTTAAAGAAGCGGTTACTTCTTTACCCAATAACTGTTTTGCCATTGAAATGCTCTCCTTTTTGTATGTAATTTATTCCCTTCAGCCCTTCAGTCTGCCCAGAACACTCTGGAAAATCTCATCCGCCATAGCCGGGTATTTCGCCAGCATCGCATCCGCCTTCGCGTTCAGCTCTTCCGCATACGCTCTGTTCGCCATGGACTTCGTGTTAATGTATACATTCAGGCTGGCGCCCTCCAAAGCTGCCTTGCAGAATGCCGCGCCCACACCCGCATCGCTGATGGCCAGCGCGGAGCCCTTCGCCGCAAATTCCTTGATCAGCTCAATGGCTTCACAACATTTCTCCATGATCTCCATCGGAACAGAGCAGGCGTCCTTCAGAACGATCTCCATCACTCTTGCCTTCTCCGCCTTCTCTTCCTCGGTAGCTCTGGGCATACCGTAGGCCTTTGACAGGGGCTCGAACACTTCCGCGTCCCGCTCCACCAAAGCCAGCAGCTCCGCCTGAAGGGTATCGCATTTTGCCTTTAACTCATACATCTCCGCTTCCACATCAGCGTATTTCTTTTTGCCAACGGTCAGACTGCCCACCATATTTCCCAGGGCAGTGCCCACAGCGCCCACCAGAGCGGACGCGCCGCCGCCGCCGGGAACCGGAGCCTTGGAAGCCAGCACTTCCACAAATTCGTTACAGGGTACAGTTGAAAATCCCATGGGTCGTTACCTCCTTCTGTAAAATAAATCCTGTGTGTCTTTTTCCAAAATGATTTCCGGATCAGAACAATCCGCTGATCTTTCCGGTCTCATCCACATCGATACGCTCCGCAGCCGGTACCTTCGGCAGTCCGGGCATGGTCATGATCTCGCCGGTCAACGCTACGATGAAACCTGCTCCTGCGGAAATCTTCAGGTTCCGTACCGTTACCTCAAAGTCCTTCGGCG
>CAMNQN010000185.1 GCA_946549155.1 uncultured Lachnospiraceae bacterium
CCCCCCCCCCCCCCCCCCCCCCCCCCCCCCCCCCCCCCCCCCCGCCTCTTCCTGCGTCCTGCTAATTAACCAAACACGAATGGAATTAAGCAGCTGTCCGATGGTAAACTTAAGAATTATTTGCTTGAAATTTGACAAAATTATGACTATAGTATTAATAAAGGATTTCATGCCCAGCAGGGAGCAGCAAGGGTATGGTCCGGCCGGTAAGGCGGAATGGTTTTGGGAGTATTGCGGACCGGTGTTTCATAGGATAGAAAAAGGGGTTAAGGAGCAGGTGTTTTATGAGATTGACAGATAAGGGAAAGAAACTGCTGCTGTTTGTTTTTTTCGGCATTTTCCTTTTGACGGTGACAGGGGAGGAGGCCTCGGCTTCGGCTGTTCAGAATGTGGTTTCTTACGCAAAGAGCAATAAGATATCCAAGGGAAAATGGGTTAAGAACAAAAAAGGGCTTCGTTACAGGAAGAAAAATGGGGCGTATCTTGCGGGCACATGGTGCAGCATAGGCGGCCACATCTATTATTTTAATCAGAACGGATATGTGGAGACCCGGTCCTTTAAGTATAATGAAAATTATTATTTTGCGGATTCAAAGGGCCAGGTTTATGTTAATAAATGGAGGAAATGCGGTAAAAGATATTATTATTATGGCGCTAACGGCGTGCGGGCGAAGGGCTGGAAAACCATTAAGGGGAAGACTTATTATTTCAACCGGAACGGAGAGATGCTGATAAACAGCTGGGTGGGCAACAGTTACGTGGGAAAAGACGGCGTCCGGGTGTCCAACAAAACGGTGGCCGGGCGAAAGATCAATAAATCCGGGGAGATTCAGAAAACCTCCTCCAAGGATAAATATATTATCGTGGGCGCTTCCAGAATTGTGGATATGAGCATCGCGGTAAATTCTTCCAACACAGTGTTTATTGCCAAGAGCGGGGAAGGATATAACTGGCTGAAAAGTACGGCGGGTCCCAGGCTGATGAGCTATCTGAAGCAGCATTCCGGCTATAAGGTGATCTTTCAGCTGGGAAATAATGATCTGAAGAATATTAACGCCTACATCCATTATTACAAGGCCCTGATGAAGAAGTATCCTCATACGGAATTTTATTTTCTGGATGCTACGCCGGGCAGTGAGGTTAACAGTACAAAAAATGAATCACGGAAGGCTTTTAACGCTAAAATGAAGGAAACCTTCGGAAATTTGTGCATTGGCGGCTACGATTATCTGTTTTCCATCCGTTTTACCACGGTGGATGGAACTCATTATACGGCCAAAGTGAGCAAAAAGCTGTACAATTACACAATTCAGACGGTGAAAAAGATTTCCGCGCTCAATGCAGTGCAGCCCGCCATGAAAACGGCGGGTTAATTCAGGATGCTGTCAATTTGCCCTCAGCAGGTAAGAGAACCCTTTTAGTAAGAAGAGAGTAAAAAGACTATGAATGAAAATTATGAAGAATTAAAAGAATCAGCCAGGAGCTTTTTGCAGGCTATTACTTCCGATGATCTGTATTACGGGCTGTTTCTTCTGGCGGTGCTGATGGTGGCTGTCAAGCTGGTGGATCTGATTTTTAAACCGTTAAAAAAGAAGGGTTCGCTCTATGTGACCTTTCTGCAGGGCTGTATAAAAGCGTTTCTGGTCATCACCATCGGCATGAAAATCTGCAGTTTATCGGAGGTGCTTTCCGGTTTTACCAGCCAGATTCTGATGTCCTCCTCGTTGATTGTTGTGGTGCTGGGCTTTGTGTTCCAGGAGGGGCTGACCAACATTGTTCACGGATTTATTCTATCGATTTTTAAACCGTTCCAGATTGGTGACCGGGTGAAAGTGACCATTGATGGGGAGACCATTACAGGTTATATTAAGTCTATTGATCTGCGAAGCACGATTATTCAGAATGTGATGAATTCTTCTCACGTGATCGTGCCCAATTCCAAGATGGATATGTGCGTTATTGATAACAGTTATTTTGATCTGAATTCCGCCAGTTCCAATTTTCTGGATTTTTCTGTTACCTATGAGTCGAATCTGGAAAAGGCCATGATGACTGCGGCCCAGGAGATTATGGCGCATCCCTATGTGCGCGCGGCCCGGGAGGCGAAAAACATGACCGAACCAGTGGCAGTGCTGGTGCGGGAACTGGGAGATAACGGAATTTGTCTGCGGGCTTCCGTGGTGACAAAAACCGTGGAGGAAAACTTTGCGGCCTGCAGTGATATCCGCAGAGCCTTAGTGCATCGCTTTCAGATGGAACCGGACCTGGAATTTGCCTATCCACATACAGAGCTGGTGTTTCCGACGGGCCGAAGGGAAGAGGAAAGAGCTCTTGAGCCCGGCAAAAGCTAAGGAAATGCTGAATTAATCAGCATTTCCTTAGGAGCCCATCGCTGTCTATATGGTTCCGTTATTTCCGGGACTGCATAAATGTGTTTCACTCCATTCTTTCATCTGTTCCAAAATAGGGACAAAACTTTCAGCCAATTCTGTAAGGGTATATTCCACTTTAGGTGGTATTTCCTGATAAATCCGGCGGCTGATCCAGCCGTCATTTTCCAGTTCCCTAAGCTGCTTTGTCAGTGTTGATTTTGTGATTTCATTTCCGATTCTTCTTTGTAATTCGCCAAATCTCTGGACTTTATATACTGCAATGTACCATACGATTAAAATTTTCCATTTACCGCCAATAATGGATTGCAGTGCAGTCATCGGAACGCAGCTTGCCATAAGGCTCCGGCTGCGGGGAAATTTGTTATCAGCCATACGAAACCCCTCCTTTGTACGAAGAAAATTATATGGTATTTTCCATTGGATATCAAGATAGTGCCTTTTTAATACCGGTATTTAAAAAGATACCAGGTGTTAAAAATCAGTCCAGGACAATAAAAAGACAGTACTTGCAGGATTGTTTTTTTCGATTTAGACTGTGCCTGAACGGAGGAGAAAGGATTTATGCATTACACAGGAACGATTTGGAGATCACCTTATGAGGCTTATAGTGCGCTGGTTCAGGTGACGGCTGGCTGCACCCACCATAAATGTAAATTCTGTACTCTTTATGAGGATGTACCGTTTAAATTCCGTATGTCCCCTTTATCGGAGGTGGAGGAGGATTTAAAGGAAATCAGCCGCGATTACCGGAATGCGAAACGTGTATTTTTTACCGGGGCAAACCCGTTTGGCCTGAGTTTTGATAAACTGAAAACGCTGGCAGGGCTGGTCAGAACGTATTATCCAAAGGCAGAGTCCATTGGCTGCTTCGCCCGTGTTACGGATATTACGCCTAAGACGGATGAGCAGCTGAGCGAACTGCGCCAACTGGGGTATAACAGCATTACGATTGGTGTGGAAGCCGGAGATGATGAAGCGTTGTCTTTTATGCATAAGGGGTTTGGTACAAAGGAAATTCTTCATGAATGTAAACGGTTGGAGGGGGCTGGGATGGAATATAACTTTTTCTATCTTGCCGGAATTTATGGCCGCGGACGTGGGGAAAACGGCGCAAAGAATACGGCGGCAGTTTTTAATCAGCTGAATCCTAAGATTATTATTAACTCTATGATGACGATCTACCCTGCTTCTGAATTGTATCAGGAGATTCAGAGCGGAAACTGGAAAGAAGAAACAGAAACCGAAAAGCTTATGGAGCTGAAGACGTTGATTGGCAATCTGAATATCCCTGCCTATTTCGCAACGATGGGTGCATCGAATTGCGTCAATGTGGAGGGACATTTGCCAAAGGATAAAACGAGGATGATAAAATGGCTGGATGAAGTGATCGGTTCCGTGGACGAAAAAGAGCTTAGAAGGTATCGTGAAAATCTGCGGAATCTGTGATGTGAGGACCGTACAATGGAACAGGACAGACAGAGTTATTGTTTTTCGTGTTTTGTTAAGTAAGAGGACGCAGGAAGAGGCGGGGCCGGGCGGCTCCGTCCTAGCGTTTCTTGTATCCGGAGCAGTTTTCCAGAGGCATCTGCCCGCCCGGCCCCGTCTTTTCCTGCGTCCTACAAATTAACAAAATACGAAGAACATTGGCACCTGAAAGCGTACAGAAGAGATCTGCTTGACAATTCCTTGCCTCCTGTGCTATTATACACCTGCAATTTAACATGGTAGAGTGATAATACAAAAAAGTGCACATGGAGGACTATTTATGAAAAAGAAAACGATTGAAGCAGCATTACTTTCCCTGATGGCTATATCGGTTCTTGCTGGATGCGGCAAAAAGGAAGCTGAAACGGAAGCCAAGACAGAGGCTGTGGCTACGGAGAAAACTACCACGGCGGAGGCTGGAAAACTTGTGGTGGGATTTGACGCGGAATATCCGCCTTATGGGTATATGGATAACGACGGAGAGTATACCGGTTTTGATCTGGAGCTGGCCCAGGCGGTTTGTGATCTGGAGGGGTGGGAGCTGGTAAAGACCCCCATCGACTGGAACTCCAAGGACATGGAGCTCAATTCCGGTTCCATCGACTGTATCTGGAACGGTTTTACCATGACTGGCCGTGAGGATGAATATACCTGGTCCGTACCTTATGTGGACAATAGCCAGGTGATTGCCACGAAGGATAATTCGGGCATTGCTGGGCTGGCTGATCTGGCAGGCAAAGTGGTAGGTGTGCAGGTTGGTTCGTCCGCTCTGGCGCTTCTGGAGGATGAAGAGGGACAGAAGGAACTGGCGGATACCTTTGGCACGCTGCAGCAGTTCTCAGATTACAACAGTGCCTTTGCGGAGCTGCAGGCGGGAAGCATTGAGGCCATCGCCATGGACATTGGAGTTGCCCAGTATCAGATTAAGAGCCGGGAGGGCTTTGTGATTTTGGATGAGACGCTCAGTGCGGAGAAGTACGCGATTGGTTTCAAGAAAGGGAACGAGGAGTTGCGGGACATTGTGAATGCAGATCTGATGACCCTGTTGGAGAATGGCACTTTTGCCGAGCTGGCTGAAAAATACGAGCTTTCCGATATGGTTTGCCTGGGCGAGGAGGAAGCTGCCGAGGCGGCGACGGAGGCGGCTGCTGAGTAAGCAAAAAATCCTGTCTGGCTGCGAAAATCATATGCGGATGCTGGATATTCAGGAACGAGATTCAATTTCGGAGGGGCAGAATGAGCTTTTCGGTGATTTTGAACCAGCTTGCCGGCGGCATGTTAAAATCCATGAGCATCTTTTTTCTCACGTTGATTTTTTCCCTGCCGCTGGGGCTGCTGGTATCCTTTGGACGAATGTCTAAAAACGTGGTTTTACGCACGATTGTAAAGATTTATATATCGATTATGAGGGGAACTCCTCTGATGCTGCAGCTGCTGGTAGTTTATTTTGGCCCCTACTATTTATTTGGAATGAATATCGGGGGGAATTACCGGTTTGTTGCTATTATTCTCGGATTTTCCATCAATTATGCCGCCTATTTCGCGGAAATTTACCGTTCCGGCATCGAATCCATGCCAGTGGGACAGTATGAGGCGGCAAAGGTTCTGGGATACGGGAGGGTTCAGACCTTTTTTAAGATTATTTTGCCTCAGGTAATCAAACGGATTTTACCTTCCGTGACCAATGAGGTCATTACGCTGGTGAAGGATACGTCCCTCAGCTTTGCCCTGGCTTATGCGGAAATGTTTACCATCGCAAAGCAGATCGCGGCGTCCCAGACCTCTTTTGTGCCTTTTGTGGTGGCGGCAGTGTTCTATTACATTTTTAATCTGGCAGTGGCCATGGTTATGGAACGGATCGAAAAGAAACTGAGCTATTATCAGTAGGGGAGAGATTCCATGAAGCTTTTGGAGATGCAACATATAAAAAAAGAATTTGACGGACTGGAAGTGATCCGGGATATTTCCCTGTCTGTGGAGGAGGGAGAGATCCTCTCCATCATTGGGCCCTCCGGTTCGGGAAAATCTACTCTGCTGCGCTGTGCCACCATGCTGGAGACCATCGACAGCGGGGAGATCAGTTACTTGGGGAAGAGGGCGGCCTGGGTGGCTCCTGATGACAAAAAGGTTTATCCCAAGGGAGAACAGGCTCAAAAAATCCGTTCCTGTTTTGGATTGGTGTTTCAGAATTTCAACCTGTTTCCTCATTATTCAGTGATTAGAAATATTACGGATGCCCCTATCCATAATCAGAAAAGAAATAAGGCGGAGGTTTATCAGGAGGCCAGAGAACTATTAAGTAAAATGGGATTATCAGACAAGGAAAATGCCTATCCCTGTCAGCTTTCCGGCGGGCAGTGCCAGCGTGTGGCTATTGCCAGAGCCCTGGCGCTCAATCCTAAAATTTTGTTCTTTGATGAGCCTACCTCTGCGCTGGACCCGGAGCTGACCGGGGAGGTACTGAAGGTGATCAGATCCCTGGCGGATCTTCACATAGCTATGGTGATTGTTACTCATGAGATGGCTTTTGCCCGGGAAATTTCCGACAAGATTATTTTTATGGACAAGGGTGTGGTGGCACTGTCCGGAACGCCGGAAGAAGTGTTCCAGGCGGAGCATAGCCGAATGAAAGAGTTTTTAGGAAAATTCCAGAGATAGGGCATTTGAATTATTTTTGTGTTTTGTTAACTATCAGGACGCAGGAAGGGAAATCGTGGAGCCGCCCCTGTCATCTGGAAAACTGCTTCGAATACCAAGAAAATCTAAGATG
>CAMNQN010000186.1 GCA_946549155.1 uncultured Lachnospiraceae bacterium
TTTCTTGGTATCCGGAGTTATTTTCCAGATGCTTGTGGCCCTGCGCGCCCGCCTCCTCCTGCGTCCTGATAATTAACAAAACACGAATAAAACAGCAGCCTCCGTCACAGATTCGTATAGCCCATCAGATACTCATCCACTGCTCTGGCGGCCTCCCGTCCCTCCCGGATTGCCCATACCACCAGGGACTGCCCTCTGTGCATATCTCCAGCCGTAAACACTTTGGGAACACTGGTGGCATATTTGCCCGGCGCGGTGTCCACATTGGTGCGGGCGTTTATGGCTACCTTGAAGGCGTCGGTGACATACTTCTGGGAGCCTAAGAATCCGGCGGCGATCAGCACCAGATCCGCTTTCACCACCTGCTCGGTTCCCTCCACCGGCACCATCATCATGCGGCCGGTCTTTTCATCCTTCTGGCTCTGCAGCTTTACCAGCTTCGCCTGGCAGACTTCACCCTTTTTGTTCTTGATAAACTCGGTCACCGTGGTGGTGTAGATGCGGGGATCATGCCCCCACAGGGCGATGGCTTCCTGCTGGCCGTAATCTGTCTTACAGACTCTGGGCCACTGGGGCCATGGATTGTTCTCCGCCCGGGTGTCCGGTGCCTTCGGCATCATCTCCAGCTGCGTCACAGAAGCCGCTCCCAAACGAATGGCCGTGCCCACGCAGTCGTTTCCGGTATCTCCGCCTCCAATGACGATTACATGCTTCCCCTTTGCCGGAATATAATTCTGATCCTCAAAATTAGAATCCAGTAAACTTTTGGTGGTGGCCTTCAGGAAGTCCACCGCGAAATAAATGCCCTTCGCGTCCCGGCCGGGCACAGAAATATCCCTGGGATTGGAGGCGCCGCAGGCCAGTACCACCGCATCGTAGTTTTCCATCAGCTCCCTGGCGCTGACATTCTCTCCCACGTTGGCATTGGTAACAAACTCAATGCCCTCCGCCTCCATCACAGCCCGACGGCGATCGATGACCTTCTTATCCAGCTTCATATTGGGGATACCGTACCGAAGAAGGCCGCCGATGCGGTCATTCCGCTCATACACCTTCACCCTGTGCCCCCTCTTGTTCAGCTGCATGGCAGCGGCCATTCCGGAGGGCCCGGAGCCCACCACGGCCACTTTCTTTCCGGTACGCACCTCCGGCGGGCAGGGCTTCACCAGTCCGGTGGCGTAGGCATTCTCAATAATGGCCCGCTCATTCTCCTTGGAGGATACCGGATCCCCGTTTAAGTTACAGGTGCAGGCTGCCTCACAGAGCGCAGGGCATACCCGGGAGGTAAACTCCGGAAAGCAGTGGGTTTTTGCCAGGCGCTTGTAAGCCTCCTCCCAGTTTCCCAAATATACCAGATCGTTCCACTCCGGCACCAGATTATTCAGGGGACAGCCGGAGGCCATCCCGCCGATCATCATTCCCGCCTGGCAGAAGGGTACGCCGCAGGCCATACATCTGGCCCCCTGCTCCCGCTGTTTCTCCAGCGGAAGCGGCAGATGAAATTCTTCAAAGTTTTTAATACGCTGTTTCGGTGGTAGTTCCACGCTTACTTCTCTCTCATATTCTAAAAATCCGGTTGGTTTTCCCATGTTTCTGGCCTCCTAAACTGCCTGGCGATTAGTTTCCTTTTGTGTTGGCGTAAAATGCTTCAATCTGAGCCTGCTCGCTGCTCAGCCCTTTTTCCTCCATCTGCACAATGGTCATCAGCATACGGTTATACTCATGAGGAATGATCTTTTTAAACTTTGGAAGATACGTCTCAAAGCTTTCTAAAATCAGCTTTCCTTTTTCTGAATTCGTCAAAGCGACATGATCCTGAATCATAGCCTTCAGCTCCAACACGTCATACTTGGAGGTGATTCTTTCGATGGAAACCATATTTTTGTTCACCTTGGTATACAGATTGCTCTCCTCATCCAGCACGTAAGCGATACCGCCGCTCATACCTGCCGCAAAATTCTTCCCGGTATTTCCAAGGACTACCACCCGGCCCCCGGTCATGTACTCGCAGCCGTGGTCGCCGCAGCCCTCCACCACCGCCACAGCTCCGGAATTGCGGACGCAGAACCGCTCTCCCGCCACACCGTTAATGTAAGCCTTCCCGCTGGTGGCGCCATACAGCGCCACATTGCCGATGATAATGTTTTCATCCTGTTTATATTGGATGCCCTTGGGCGGATACACAATCAGTTTTCCGCCGGATAAGCCCTTGCCAAAGTAATCGTTGCTGTCGCCCACCAGCTCCAGCGTCAGACCCCTGGGGATAAACGCGCCGAAGCTCTGTCCGCCGGCTCCCCTGCATTTTACCAGGTAGGTATCCTCCTCCAGGCTGTCCTTAAACCGCCTGGTAATCTCAGAGCCCAAAATGGTGCCCAGGGCACGGTCCGTGTTCTTTACCTCGATCTCAATACTCCGCTTCTGCCCCTTTTCCATAGCGGGCTGCAGCTTCTTCAGCAGAATCCTTTCGTCCACCGTCTTTTCCAACTGGAAATCATAAGCCTGCTTCGAATCGAAGGTAACGGCAGTGCCCGGTTTCGCGTAAGGATTGTTCAGAATATTCGTCAGGTCAATCTTATAACCCCTGGGATTATCCAGAATCTCCTTTTTCTTCAGCATATCGCTTCTGCCCACCATCTCATTCAGAGTACGGAAGCCCAGCTTAGCCATGTACTCTCTTAATTCCTGGGCCATAAAGCGCATGTAGTTCACCACGTATTCCGGTTTCCCCTTAAAGCGCCCGCGCAGCTTCGGATTCTGGGTGGCTACGCCCACGGGGCAGGTATCCAGGTTGCAGACCCTCATCATCACGCAGCCCAGCGTCACCAGCGGGCCCGTGGCAAAGCCAAATTCCTCCGCGCCCAGCAATGCCGCGATAGCCACGTCCCGGCCGCTCATCAGCTTGCCGTCCGTCTCGATGCGGACCTTATTTCTCAGTCCGTTTTTAATCAAAGTCTGATGGGTCTCCGCCAGGCCCAGCTCCCAGGGCAGTCCGGCGTTCTGAATGGAGCTTTTGGGCGCTGCGCCGGTGCCTCCGTCATAGCCGGAGATCAGAATCACCTGGGCGCCTGCCTTGGCCACGCCGGCCGCCACCGTGCCCACACCGGCCTCGGAAACCAGCTTCACGGAAATGTTTGCGTTCCGGTTCGCATTTTTCAGATCATAAATCAACTGCGCCAAATCCTCAATGGAATAAATATCGTGATGAGGCGGCGGGGAAATCAGGCTCACGCCCGGCGTGGAATATCTGGTCTTGGCAATCCAGGGGTATACCTTTTTTCCCGGCAGATGTCCTCCCTCCCCGGGCTTGGCGCCCTGCGCCATTTTGATCTGAATCTCCTGGGCGCTCACCAGATATCTGGAGGTTACGCCGAAACGGGCGGATGCCACCTGCTTGATGGCAGAACACCGCATGGGATCATCCAGTCGGTCCAGCGTCTCGCCGCCTTCACCGGTATTGGACTTTCCGTGGAGCATGTTCATGGCGATGGCCAGCGTCTCGTGGGCCTCCTGGGAAATGGAGCCGTAGGACATTGCCCCGGTCTTGAAACGGCGAACAATGGAGTCCACACTCTCCACCTCCTCCAGGGGCACGCCCTCCTTCGGGAACTGAAAATCCATGGTACTTCGGATATAGCCGGATTCCTCTCTGTCAATCTGCGCCGTATATTCCTTAAACAGCTTGTAATCCCCGGTTCTGGCCGCCGTCTGAAGCAAATGAATGGTCTGCGGATTATAGCGATGTTTTTCCCCGGCGCTGCGGGATTTATGATTTCCCACACTGTCCAGCGTCAGATCCTCCGCAAGCCCCAGCGGATCGAAGGCCTTTCTGTGACGTTCCGCCACATCCTGCTCAATATCCGCCAGCGTAATACCGCCGATCCGGCTCACCGTATTGGTAAAATATTTGTCGATCACTTCCCGGCTGATACCGATAGCCTCAAAAATCTGGGAACCCATATAGGACTGGATCGTGGAAATCCCCATCTTGGAGGCAATCTTCACGATACCGTCCACCACCGCCTTATTATAATCATCCACCGCCGCGTAATAATCCTTTTCCAGCATATTGGTGTCAATCAGCTCATGAATCGTATCCAGGGCCAGATAGGGATTGATGGCGCTGGCGCCATACCCCAGCAGCGTGGCGAAATGGTGCACCTCTCTTGGTTCGCCGGATTCCAGAATCACAGAGATAGAGGTTCTCTTTTTCGTCCGCACCAGATGCTGATGCACCGCGGATACCGCCAGTAGGGAGGGAATGGGCGCCTGAAATTCATCTACGCCCTTGTCTGTCAGAATCAGCAGGTTCGCTCCCTCCCGGTAAGCCCGGTCCACATCCAGACAAAGACGTGCCAGCGCTTTCTCCAGGCCGGCATTTTTATAATAAGTAATCGGAATATCCTCCACCTTGTACCCTTCAATCTGCATATTCCGGATCTTAAGCATATCCGTGTTGGTAAGGATGGGATTCTCGATTTTTATCACATTGCAGTTCTCCGGCTTCTCCTCCAGAAGATTTCCCTCCTTGCCGGTATAGACCGTCTTGCAGGTCACCACCTTCTCACGGATCGCGTCAATGGGCGGGTTCGTTACCTGGGCAAACAGCTGCTTAAAATAGTTAAACAGCGGCTGATGCTGGTTGGAAAGCACCGCCAGCGGAGTATCAATACCCATGGCGCTGATGCCCTCGCTTCCGGTCAGGGCCATATTTAAAATGGAAGTCCGGTAGTCCTCGTAGGTATAGCCGAAGGCTTTCATCAGACGCATTCTCTGCTCCTGGGAATAGGTGTCCACCCGCTTGTTGGGGATCCTGATATCCTTCAGGCATACCATGTAACGATCCAGCCATTCGCCGTAGGGCTGGCTACCGGCATATTTATCCTTCAGTTCCTCGTCGCCAATGATCTTTCCTTCCACAGTGTCCACCAGCAGCATCTTGCCGGGATGAAGGCGTTCCTTCAATACCACCTTCGTGGAATCAATATCCAGCACCCCCACCTCAGAGGAAAGGATCACATAGCCGTCGTCCGTCACATAATAACGGGAGGGACGCAGGCCGTTGCGGTCCAGCACAGCGCCCATGATATCTCCATCGGTAAACAGAATGGACGCCGGTCCGTCCCACGGCTCCATCATCGTCGCGTAATACTGGTAAAAATCTCTCTGTTTCTGAGACATTACATCATTGTTCGCCCAGGGCTCCGGAATGGTAATCATCACCGCCAGCGGCAGGTCCATACCGCTCATGGTAAGAAATTCCAGCGTATTATCCAGCATGGCAGAATCGGAACCTTCCGCGTTAATCACCGGAAGAATCTTATGCAGCTCGCCCTTAAAATAATGGGAAGCCATGGTTTCCTCTCTGGCCAGCATCTTATCCGCGTTGCCGCGGATGGTGTTGATCTCGCCGTTATGTACCATGAAACGATAGGGATGCGCCCGTTCCCAACTGGGATTTGTGTTGGTACTAAATCTGGAATGAACCAGCGCAATGGCAGATTCATAATCCGCATCCTGCAGATCGTGAAAAAAGGTTCTCAGCTGCCCCACCAGGAACATCCCCTTGTAAATAATGGTACGGCTGGACAGGGAAACCACATAGGTGGTATCGTTGGACTGCTCGAAGCATCTTCTGACCACATACAGTCGGCGATCAAAGGGCAGCCCTTTCTCCAGCTCCCGGGGCTTCTCGATGAACGCCTGCAGAATACAGGGCATCTTTTCCAGCGCCTTGTGCCCCAGTACGGAAGGATCCGTGGGGACCTCTCTCCATCCCAGAAAACTCAGGCCCTCCTTTTTAACGATGTTCTCAAACATCTTCTTTGCCTGGTTTCTCTGCAGTACATCCTGAGGAAAGAAAAACATGCCGATCCCATACTCCCGCTCCCCGCCAAGGCGGATACCCAGCGTCCTGCAGGTTTTGGAGAAAAATTTGTGGGAAATCTGCAAAAGGATGCCAACGCCGTCCCCCGTCTTTCCCTCCGCGTCCTTTCCCGCCCGGTGTTCCAGATTCTCCACGATGCTCAGAGCATTCTCCACCGTACCGTGGGTCTTAATTCCCTTCACATTCACCACCGCACCGATGCCGCAGTTGTCATGCTCAAACTCAGGCCGGTACAGCCCCATACCATTATTTGCGGAATTTCTCACATCTGTACTCATACGCTAATTCCTTTCCTGCTATTATTGTCTGATATTCAGATAACTAAAGTTTTTATACCCGAATTATGTTTTCAAAACATACAATTTTTCACCGTTAATCGGCCGGATAAAAAATCATGGACAATTATGCGTCAAAAAAGGAGTCGAATCAGATATACCGCGCCTGCAGCACATCTTCATCGGACTCCTTTGTCCATCATTCTCTTCAGTTTTCTGCTCCGGAAAAATAAAGGCCGTCAAAGACGGATGCTCCGGATTTCGGTCTATTCTAGCACACTTTATTTTATTAAGCAAGCCCTAATTTTACGTTTTTGCGAAATGCACGGCTATATGCTGACTGCCCACGCCCGTTTTGTGGGATGGTGGTATTCGTGTTTTGTTAAGTAGCAGGACGCAGGAAAAGACGGGGCCAGGCGGGCAGATGCCTCTGGAAAACTGCTCCG
>CAMNQN010000187.1 GCA_946549155.1 uncultured Lachnospiraceae bacterium
CGCCGGGAAATCCTGATGATTTCCCAGCTCAGTGCCCCTGAGCTGTCAGCCTGGAGGGCTGCCAGCTCTCCCGAAATTTTTGTCCGTCTCCATCCAAGATTTTCTGGGGTATCCTGCGAATTATTTTCCAGATGCTTGTGGCCCCGCGCGCCCGCCTCTTCCTGCTGTTTCCTGGCTGAATTTACAGAAACACGCGAAATGTGGCATACTAAGCGACAAAAAGGTAGCCTGCGCAATGTTTTCCAGAGGCATCTGCCCGCCCGGCCCCGTCTTTTCCTGCGTCCCGCCAATTACCAAAACAAGAAAAACATTGCCGCCTGGACAGTAACAACAATTAGGGTTTATAATAAAGACAAATCTTTTGGGAAATGAGGAAATACGATGGATAAGCCTTTAGCGGAGGAAAAGGTCAGTAAGCTTTTGAAACAATTCGCGGTGCCCAGCATTATCGCCATGCTGGTCAGCGCCATCTACAATATCGTGGATCAGTTTTTTATCGGCCATGCGGTGGGGGCATTGGGAAACGCGGCGACTAATATTGCGTTCCCTCTGACTATGATGTGCACAGCCCTGGCGCTCATGTTCGGGGTGGGCGGCGCATCCTGCTTTAATCTGGTGATGGGGCAGGGGAAGGAGGAGAAAGCGCCTTATTTTATCGGAAATGCGGCAGTCATGCTGGTGGGCAGCGGTACGCTTCTGTTTCTGGTGACGGAGCTGTTTTTGAATCCTATGCTCCGGGCTTTTGGCTCCCCGGCGGAGGTATTGCCCTACGCCCGGGAGTATGTAAAGATTACCGCTGTCGGATTCCCGTTTCTGATTGTCACCACGGGAGGCGGTCACCTGATGCGGGCGGACGGAAGCCCGAAAATGACCATGTTCTGCAATCTTTCGGGGGCCGTTATCAATACGGTGCTGGATGCCCTCTTTGTGATGGTGTTTGGCTGGGGAATGGCGGGGGCGGCTGTCGCCACCGTGATCGGACAGGTGTTTTCCGGTATGCTGGTGATTATTTATCTCACCCGATTTAAGACGGTGAAGCTGACCAGGAAGCATATCTGTCCCCGGGCGGAGTATCTGGGAAGGATTACTACGCTGGGAGCAGCCTCCAGCTTTAATCAGATTGCCATGATGACGGTGCAGATTATGCTGAACAATCTTCTGAAATATTACGGCGCGCAGTCTGTATATGGAGAAGCCATTCCCATCGCCTGTGCCGGTATTGTCATGAAAGTAAATCAGGTTTTCTTTGCGGTTATCATCGGCATTTCGCAGGGGATTCAGCCGATTATCGGCTTCAATTATGGAGCGAAAAGCTATGGGCGGGTGAAGGAAGCCTATCTGACAGCAGTAAAGCTGGGAGTGATTTTGTCCGTCTGCGCTTTTCTTGCATTCCAGATAGTTCCGCGCCAGCTTCTGGCGTTATTCGGGGAGGGCAGTGAGGAGTATTACCGCTTCGGAGTAAATTATTTCCGGATTTTCCTGGCAGGTACGCTGATTAATTTTATGCAGCCCTTCACCTCCGGATTTTTCACCTCCATCGGGAAGGCCTATAAGGGGATGTTTTTATCCCTCACCCGGCAGATTATTTTTCTCCTTCCGCTGCTGTTTTTCCTGCCGTATCTGATGGGGATTGACGGTATTCTGTACGCTGGGCCTGTAGCGGACATCATGGCATTTTTAACGGCGCTGGTGATGGTGAAAAAGGAATTCCGGAACATGACGGCGCTGGAGGGCCGATCCGGATTTTTAATGGACAAGGAGTGAGAGAATGAAGATTACGTGGTTGGGAACGGCTTCCCTGCTTTTGGAGGCCGACGGGGAACGGATTCTGTTTGATCCTTTTCTGGAACTGCGGGGCGGTGAGCACCCCGGAGCATTGGAGGATTTTTTGCGGGAAGACACGATTTTTATTACCCATGGCCATTTTGACCATCTGTATTTTGTGCCGCAGATTTTGGAGGAGGGGGATGCCACCGTATTTTGTACGGCTGCCCCGGCCCGCACACTGGAAAAGTATACGGAAGGACCGCAGAATGTGGTGGAGCTTCGCATCGGGCAGAGGGTCTCCATCGGCAGAGTGCAGCTTGAGGCCCTGCAGGGCCGTCACATTGATTTTGATAAGCGGCTGGTGAAATACATTTTAAATCCCCGCCGCCTGTTAAGGAGCTGGCGCAATCTGCCCTTCCTATTCTGGGCCAATCATGCTTTTCAGGAGCGGGGGGAGACGGTGACCTTCCATATAAAAGCGGAAGGAAAAGAGATTTTGCTGTTCGGCAGCCTGAATCTGAACCCGGATACCGTGTATCCCAGGGATGTGGATTTGCTGATTCTCCCTTATCAGGGGAGCTGCCAGCTGGAGCGGGAGGCGGAGCGCTTTATAGAGCAGCTTCACCCGAAGCGGATTCTGCTGACCCATTTTGACAACGCCTTCCCGCCTCTCTCCCGCAGTGTGGATACCCGTCCGCTCAGACGGATGATGAAGGAGCGGTATCCGGAGATTCAGGTGGTGAAGCCGACATACGGCAAACCGATTACACTTTCCTGAGAAGAAAACAGCGACTGCTTCGGAACTGTTACATCAGATTTCCCGTGTGGCTTCTTTCAGCCATACTTTCTCCTCCTCATTCATGTAGGGGGAGATTTTTTCATATACAGTTTTGTGATAGCTGTTCAGAAGGCGGCGTTCTTTCTCGGACATCAGCTCCGGCACCACGGCATCCAGATCGAAGGGTACCAGGGTCAGGTACTGGAAGCACATGAACTGACCAAATTCCGTTTTATCCACTTTTTGGCAGACGATCAGATTTTCATGACGGATGCCAAATTCACCTTCCACGTAAAATCCTGGTTCGTCGGAAGTGACCATGCCTTCCTCAAGAATACAAGGCTCCTTTCCGCCCGGACGTACCTTCCAGTTAATGCTGTTGGGGCCCTCGTGGACATTCAGCAGGAAGCCCACGCCGTGGCCGGTGCCGTGGTTGTAGTCCGCGCCCACCTCCCACAGGGGACCTCTGGCCAGATAATCCAGGTTTTTGCCGGTGGCTCCGTAGGGGAATTTGGCGGCAGCCAGATTCAGATTGCCGCGAAGCACCCGGGTAAAGTATTCCTTCTCCTTATCAGTGGTCTCCCCCAGCACGATGGTGCGGGTGATGTCGGTGGTGCCTTCCAGGTACTGTCCTCCGGTGTCAGCCAGCATCATTCCTTTGGGCTGCAGCGGTACGTTTGTTTCCGGGGTGGCGGAGTAGTGGACGATGGCCGCGTGAGGGCCGTAGGAGATAATGGGGTCAAAGCTGGGCCCAATATAGTGCTCGCCCTGGCTGCGGAATTCCTCCAGCTTCTCGGCTGCGGACAGCTCGGTGATCTCGGTTTTTCCAACATTCTGTTTCAGCCAGTAGATAAATTTCGTCACGGCCACGCCGTCCCTGATGTGGGCTTTTTTCATGTTAGCTACTTCCACGCTGTTTTTGGTGGCTTTAGGCAGCAGGGTGGGATTGACTTCCTCCACGATGCGTACCTGGGCCGGAAGAGACTTTTTCAGGGTATAGTTGGCGGAGGTGCCATCCAGCAGAACGCTGCTTCCCTCCGGAAGGGTAGTCACAAAGGTATAAATGCTGTTGTAGGGCTGCAGCGTTACGCCGTCCTGCTTCAGGGCCTTTAAAATCTCCGCTGGGAAGGCTTCCTCCTGGGCAAACAGCCAGATTTGGCTCTGGGTCATCACCAGATAGGAGAGAAACACGGGATTGCAGGCAATGTCATTTCCGCGCAGGTTCAGCAGCCATGCGATATCGTCCAGGGAAGTCAGCAGGAAATAGTCGGCCTTTTTCTCCGCCATGGCTTTGCGGATGGCAGCGAATTTTTCATTGCGGGGCCTGCCGGCGTATTTTAAATCCAGTGCCCATACCGGCTCACAGGATAAGGCCGGACGGTCACTCCAGATATCCCCCACCAGATCCAGGTGGCAGGCGATGGATACCTCTTTCTTTTTCAGCTCATTTTCCAGGGCCTCCCCATACTTTGCGGTCATAGTGCGGCCGTCAAAGCCCAGGCACTGGCCGGCCGTCAGGGTGGTTTTCAGGTATTCCTCGATGGTGGGAACGCCCTCCTCGCCCATCTTATACAGGGTAATGCCGGTTCCCTGAAGCTGGGCGGCAGCCTGGATAAAATAACGGCCGTCGGTCCAAAGTCCGGCCTCCGTCTGGGTGATCACCGCAGTTCCGGCGGAACCGGTGAAGCCGGTAATGAATTTCCGGCATTTAAAATGCTCGCCCACATATTCGGAGCAGTGGAAATCATCGGTGGGGACCAGGTAAGCGTCCACCTTGTGTTCTTTCATGAGGCTGCGCAGGGCAGCCAGTCTCTCTGGAATCATAGTTTATCCTTCCTTTCTATATTATAACCGTAAGCCGGGTTCACAGACGCTTTGACAGTGCAAAGGCATGGAAGGGCCGGGTTAACGGTTTTTTTCGTAGATCAGCAGCAGTCCCTTCAGCAGCAGCTCGTCATCCAGAATAATCGGATGATTACACAGGGGGACAATGGCCCCCGCCAGGCCTCCGGTGGCTACCACGGTGGCTGTCTGCCCCAGCTCCTTCTCAATCCGGTCGATCATTCCGTCAATACAGGAGGCGTTTCCGTAGAGGATACCGCTTTTCATACATTCAATGGTATTTTTTCCGATCAGACGCTTAGGAGGATCCAGATTAATGCGGGGAAGCTGGGAAGTGCGGCTGGTAAGAGAGTCCAGGGAAACCCGCAGGCCCGGCATAATCATGCCCCCGATATAATTTTTTTTCTCATCAATGACGCAGATCGTGGTGGCGGTACCCATATCGATGATAATCAGCGGCAGCGGATACTCCGCGATGCCGGCCACCGCTCCTACGATCAGGTCGCTGCCCACCTGGGCCGGATTGTCCATCTGAATATTCAGGCCGTTTTTCAGACCGGGCCCCACGATCATGGCCTGGCAGCCGGTGAGTTTATAAAGGGCCCTCCGGAAAAGAGGAGTGATGGGGGGAACCACGGAGCCGATGATGGCGCCCTCAATTTCCCCTGGATTCAGGCCGTGCATTTCCAGCACATTTTTGATGGAGATGGCGTGCTCCAGATCTGTTTTGGAGTGATCCGTGGATAAACGCTCCGTGAAGAGGATTTTTCCGCCGCGGGTACAGCCCAGAACAATGTTGGTATTGCCGATGTCAATCGCTAAAATCATAGTCATTCTCCTTTGTTTTTTGCAGAAAAAGAAGCCGCCGCAAAAGCACGGCGGCTCCAGGCAGTTTCAAAGCAGGGGTTATCGGGCACTTGCAACCTGGTTCTGCCGGAAAACAAGAAGAGCCTTGCCCAGTGCGGTGACAAGAACTGCCGCTGCGATGGCTTCCGGAATACCGGAGGCAGTGATGGTGCCCATAATCAGGCCCCAGACCGCATCGATGGCTACGCTTTTCGCCTCCGCGTATTGGCTTGCCAGCAGAACATAAATGCTGCCCATCACAAACACCGTGTTGGTCATGGAGCCCAGAAAACCGGTAACCGGCAGGGCGATCCAGGGATCCAGCTTCAGCCTTCGCAGGCCGATCCAGAGCCATCCGGCCACAACGCCGATCAGAATACGGCAGCCGATGGAGATCCAGAGAGCCTTGAAAATACCCGCGAAATCACTGCTCAGAAAGGGAGAAAAAGCGAAGGAGAGCAGGGTAGGGGCGGTGGTATTGCTGATCAAAGAGCAGATACCGAATACGCCTCCCAGAATGGCTCCAGCCGCGGGCCCCAGCAGAATCGCGCCGATGATGACGGGAATATGGACAGTAGTAGCCTTGATTACAGGCAGTTGAATCATGCCAAGGGGCGTGTTTGCCAGAAGCACGACAATCGCAGCCATAAGGGCTACACTGACCAGCCAACGGGTGTCTTTTGTTGTTGTTTTCATATTTCATTTTCCTCCTTGTTATTATTCCCTCCTGCCATGGCCTGATGCGGTAAGCAGTGCTTTAAGACGGAGAAACAGCCGACAGCTGCCATCCCGCCTGAGCGGGTACGGCACCGTGCACTGTCTGCTTCGCCTGTGCGGACAGCCTGTCCGGCGATTTCACAGCCGCCGCTGACAAGGATTCCATGGGTGTCAGGGATACAATACAATTACCTTCGAAGTATACCACGTTCCGGGTTTTCGTGCAAGGCGCAGGGAAAAATTCGTCACGGTTCACGTTTGCGCTGTTCGTATTTAATTAAACAATATTTAATTAAACAAGAGGACGCAGGAAGAGGCGGGCGCGCAGGGCCGCAAGCATCTGGAAAATAACTCCGGATACCAAGAAAATCTAAGATGCAGCCGGATGAAAATTTCGGGCACCGAGGCAGTTCGCCGGGAAATCCTGATGGATTTCCCAACTCAGTGCCTCTGAGCCGTCAGCCTTGAGGGCTGCCAGCTCTCCCGAAATTTTCGTCCGCCTCCATCTAAGA
>CAMNQN010000188.1 GCA_946549155.1 uncultured Lachnospiraceae bacterium
TTAGATTTTCTTGGTATCCGGAGTTATTTTCCAGATGCTTGCGGCCCTGCGCGCCTGCCTCTTCCTGCGTCCTCTTAAATTAATTAACCACAAACCGAACGCCCTGCAAAAAGAATCTTATAATTCTATGAAGTCTCTGGACTTTGAATCAGGGAAATGATAAGATGAAAAAGTACGAGTGGTTTTTAAACAGACACCGGAGGTGATCGTTTGCGTATCAGAACATTTTTAAAGCCATTATCCTTTTTGCCAGCCATTCTTTTGATGTACATGATCTTTACGTTCTCAGCTCAGGAGGGAGATCTGTCCGCTTCCGTGAGCTATAAAGCCAGCTGTGTCCTGGTAAAGACAGCGGACCGCCTGTTTGACATGGGGCTGGACGACTATCAGATTTCCTATTTTGCTACCAAGATTAACGGCGTTACCCGCAAGGTAGCGCATATGACGGAATACTTTCTTCTGGCCATCGCGGTCTCCTTCCCCTTATATGTGTACGGACTGCGGGGGATTTTGCTGATGATTTTAGCAGGAGGGTTCTGTATCGCCTTTGCCTGCGGAGATGAATACCACCAATCCTTTGTGGCAGGGCGTTCCCCCTCCTCCAAGGATGTGCTGATTGACAGCATAGGTGTATTCATCGGAATTATTGTAGTACGCATCGTAGGCTGGACCGGAAGGATGACCCTCTTCCGCCCCATCAAAGAACCGGAACCGGAAATGCAGCAACTGTCCCGAAAGGAACAAAAGCGCTGGAAAAAACAGCAGAAAGCCATAAAAAAAGCCGGGAAATCCGCAGTACCCTATCAGAATGAGCCTTACCAAAACGGATCTTACCGGAATGGGCCTTATCAAAACGGCCCCTACCAAAATGGGCCCTATCAGAACGGTAATTATCAGAACAGCCCCGGTTATGATTCGAATTACGCCGGGCCTCAGGGCGGTGCCCGGACGAATCCCGGCAATCCAGGTCCCGATGGCTCCGGTCAGACTAAGCCCTACGGTTTCGGTCAGAACGGCCCTTACCGGAACGGTTCTTATCCGAACGGCTCTTACCAAAACGGACCTTATCCGAACGGGCCTTATCAAAACGAGCCTTACCAGAACGGGCCTTATCCGAATGGGCCTTATCCGAACGGATCTTACAACGGCTACGGCCCCTACCCCTATGAGCCCCAGGCTCCCCAATACATGGGAAGGCAGGAGGACGATCATTCCTCCGACGAGCTGGCGGAAGATATGCCCCTGTCCCACCTGCTGAGGCCAAAGAAATGAGCGGCGCTGTAAGTGCTGGATATACCCTGGATTTTTCCACATAACAGTCAACTGTAACCAGTCCGCAGGAAGGGGCCCGGTTACTCTGGTAAGACATTTGCAGGAGCTCTAAGCATCTTGCTTTGCCGAAGCTTTGCGTTAAAATCCCAGCGACACATGTTTGAGTAAAACAAGTTTGTGCCGCTGGGATTTTGATTTTAGCAAAGCTTCGGCAGAGCTTAGATGCTCTTGAGCTCCGAAACAGTCTTGCCAGAGTAACCGGGCCCCTTCCTGCGGACGTCCGGTTTACTCATGAAAAAATCTTACTCTATTCTTCCTGCGTTCCCTCTAAAACAGGTTCCGCCGGTTCTTCCATATCTTCCTCTGATGCCTCGGTCATGTCCGGTTCCTCTGACTCCTGGCCGTCCTCCAGAGCATCCTCTGAGTCTTCTGCCAGATCCACCTCATCGTCCAATTCCGTCAGGTCATCCTCCAGTTCCTCGTCCATCTCATCCAGATCCAGATCGTCGTCCAGATTCAGAACCTCCTCCTCGGTGTTCAGACGGACATTGCGATAGCGTTTCATGCCGGTTCCGGCAGGAATCAGCTTACCGATGATAACATTTTCCTTCAGGCCGATCAGCGGATCTACCTTGCCCTTGATGGCGGCTTCTGTCAGCACCTTGGTGGTCTCCTGGAAGGATGCTGCCGACAGGAAGGAATTTGTGGCCAGAGATGCCTTTGTGATACCCAGCATAATCTGCTTGGCCTCCGCCGGCTTCTTGCCCTCCTCTATCATCCTCGCATTGATATCTTCCAGCTCCAGATTATCCACAAGGGTACCCGGCAGCAGGTCGGTGTCGCCGTTATCCTCGATCCGCACCTTCTTCAGCATCTGGCGCACCAGCACCTCGATATGCTTATCGCTGATTTCCACACCCTGGAGACGGTACACACGCTGTACCTCCCGGAGCATATAGTCCTGCACTGCGTTTACGCCCTTGATCTTCAGGATATCATGGGGGTTCACACTACCTTCCGTCAGCGCATCACCGGCCTCCAGATAAGCGCCATCCAGCACCTTGATTCTGGATCCATAGGGAATCAGGTAGGTCTTGGCCTCCCCGTTTTCCTCGTTGGTAATGGTGATTTCACGCTTCTTCTTGGTATCCTTGATCTCCACCCGCCCCGGAATCTCCGTGATGATCGCAAGACCCTTGGGCTTACGGGCCTCAAACAGCTCCTCTACACGGGGAAGACCCTGGGTGATATCGCCGCCGGCCACACCGCCGGTATGGAAGGTACGCATGGTCAGCTGGGTACCCGGCTCACCGATGGACTGGGCCGCGATGATGCCCACGGTCTCACCCACCTGCACCGCCTCACCGGTGGCCATGTTGGAGCCATAGCATTTCGCGCAGATACCGTTATGGGACTTACAGGTCAGGATCGTCCGGATCTTGATCCTCTTTAACGGCTCACCGTTTTCATCCGCCGTATCGTTGATAATGCGGGCAGCACGCTTCTTGGTAATCATGTGGTTGGCGCCCACAATCAGGCTGCCATCCTTATCGTAAATATCCTCGCAGGAGAAACGCCCTGTAATACGATCCTGCAGGTTCTCAATCTCTTCCTTGCCGTCCGTGAACTCCTGCACATACATGCCGGGGATCTCGTCCCGGCCCTCACAGCAGTCCACTTCCCGGATAATCAGCTCCTGGGAAACATCCACCATTCGTCTGGTCAGGTAACCGGAGTCCGCAGTACGCAACGCCGTATCGGACAATCCCTTACGGGCTCCATGAGCGGACATGAAATACTCCAGTACGTCCAGACCTTCACGGAAGTTGGACTTGATGGGCAGCTCAATGGTGTGACCGGTGGTATCCGCCATCAGTCCGCGCATACCGGCCAGCTGCTTGATCTGCTTATCGGAACCACGGGCTCCGGAATCTGCCATCATAAAGATGTTGTTATACCGGTCCAGGCCGCCAAGCAGCGCCTTGGTCAGCTTATCATCGGTTTCCTTCCAGGTCTCCACCACTTCTTTATAGCGCTCTTCCTCTGTGATAAGGCCGCGCTTGTAGTTGCGGGCAATCTTATCCACAGTGTCCTGGGCTTCCTTAATCATCTGCGGTTTTTCCGGCGGTACGGTCATATCGGAAATGGATACCGTCATGGCTGCCCTGGTGGAGTATTTATATCCCATCGACTTGATATCGTCCAGAACCTCCGCCGTCTTGGTGGCCCCATGGGTATTAATTACCTTTTCCAGAATCTGTTTCAGACCCTTCTTGCCCACATGGAAGTCTACTTCCAGCTTCAGCTCATTCTCCGGCACAGAACGATCCACAAAGCCCAGATCCTGGGGCAGAATTTCATTAAAGAGGAAGCGTCCCAGCGTGGACTCCACAATGCCAGTATGAACCTCCCCCTCGGGGGTCTGCTTACTCATGCGGACCTTGATCTTACTCTGCAAGGTAATAGCCTTATTCTCATAGGCAAGAATCGCCTCATTTACACTCTTATAGATACCGCCTTCTCCCTTCGCGCCGGGCCGCTCCTGGGTCAGGTAGTAGATACCCAGCACCATATCCTGGGACGGAACCGCCACAGGTCCGCCGTCGGAAGGCTTTAACAGGTTGTTGGGGGAGAGCAGCAGGAACCGGCACTCCGCCTGGGCCTCCACTGACAGGGGCAGATGCACTGCCATCTGGTCTCCGTCAAAGTCCGCGTTGAAAGCGGTACACACCAGCGGATGCAGCTTAATCGCTTTACCTTCCACCAGGATGGGCTCAAAGGCCTGAATACCCAGTCTGTGCAGGGTGGGGGCACGGTTCAGCATCACAGGATGCTCCTTAATAACCTCCTCCAGCACATCCCATACCTCGGGCTGAAGGCGCTCCACCATCTTTTTCGCATTCTTGATATTGTGGGAGGTACCATTGGCCACCAGCTCCTTCATCACGAAGGGCTTAAACAGCTCAATCGCCATCTCCTTGGGCAGTCCGCACTGATAAATCTTAAGCTCCGGTCCCACCACGATAACGGAACGTCCGGAGTAGTCCACACGTTTTCCCAGCAGGTTCTGGCGGAAACGGCCGGATTTACCCTTCAGCATATCGGAAAGAGATTTCAGCGCACGGTTGCCCGGTCCGGTAACGGGACGGCCGCGGCGGCCATTGTCGATCAATGCGTCCACCGCCTCCTGCAGCATTCTCTTTTCGTTTCTCACAATAATATCGGGAGCTCCCAGCTCCAGCAGCCGTTTTAAGCGGTTGTTTCTATTAATAATCCGGCGGTACAGATCGTTTAAGTCGGAGGTGGCAAAACGGCCGCCGTCCAGCTGTACCATCGGACGCAGATCAGGCGGAATCACCGGGATCGCAGTCAGTATCATCCACTCCGGCTTATTTCCGGACTCCCGGAAGGCTTCCACCACCTCCAGGCGTTTGATAATACGAGCTTTCTTCTGACCGGTGGACTCCCGAAGCCCCTTGTTTAACTCCGCGGACTCCTTCTCCAGATCAATGGCTTCCAGCAGCTCCTTGATGGACTCCGCGCCCATGCCTACCCGGAAATTATTGCCGTACTTCTCTCTGGCGTCCTGATATTCCCGCTCCGTCAGCACCTGCTTATACTGCAGGTCGGAGGTTCCCTTATCCAGCACAATATAATTGGCGAAATACAGCACCTTCTCCAGCACCCTGGGAGACAGGTCCAGAATCAGTCCCATTCTGGAGGGAATCCCCTTGAAATACCAGATATGGGAAACGGGAGCGGCCAGGTCGATATGGCCCATACGCTCTCTGCGGACGCTGGATTTTGTCACTTCCACACCGCACCGGTCACAAACCACGCCTTTATAACGGATCTTTTTATACTTTCCGCAGTGACATTCCCAGTCCTTGCTGGGTCCGAAAATACGCTCACAATACAGACCGTCTCTTTCCGGCTTCAGCGTCCTGTAGTTAATGGTTTCCGGTTTTTTTACCTCCCCGTGGGACCACTCTCTGATCTTCTCCGGGGATGCCAGGCCGATTTTAATTGCGTCAAACGTCATCGGCTGATACGTTTCGTTAGTTGTTGTTTCCGGCATGACCGTTCTCCTTTCACTCTTCATCAAAGCTTTCGTCCAGGTCTACGAAGTCGTCTCCGTCACTTTCTTCCGCATCGCTTTCCTCTTCCTCCACAGCGATGAGCTCTTCGCCTTCAAACTGCTGCTGGCTGTAGCCATGGGCCGCAAAGGATTCATTCTGATTGTATTTTCTGTCACCCTCAATGACAGAACGAAGATCTGTATCACCGTAATCGATGGTTTCCATGATTTCCACCTCGGTATTGTCATCCCGCAGCACTCTCACATCCAGTCCCAGAGACTGCAGCTCTTTTAACAATACCTTGAAGGACTCCGGAATACCCGGCTCCGGAATGTTCTCTCCCTTGATGATGGCCTCGTAGGTCTTTACACGGCCCACCACATCATCGGACTTCACGGTCAAAATCTCCTGCAGCGTATAAGACGCGCCGTAAGCCTCCAGGGCCCAAACCTCCATCTCTCCGAAACGCTGGCCGCCAAACTGCGCTTTGCCGCCCAGAGGCTGCTGCGTCACCAGGGAGTACGGTCCCGTGGAACGGGCATGGATCTTATCATCCACCAGGTGATGAAGCTTTAAGTAGTGCATGTGGCCGATGGTGGTGGGGCTGTCGAAATATTCCCCGGTCCGGCCATCCCGAAGCAGTACCTTACCGTCTCTGGAGATGGGCACGCCCTTCCACAATGCCCGGTGATCCCGATTCTCATACAGATAATCCAGCACCTCCGGAAGCAGCTCGTCACCGTGTTTCTCTTTAAATTCTTCCCACTCCAGATTTACGTAATCATTGGCAAGATCCAGAGTGTCCATAATATCATTCTCGTTGGCGCCGTCAAATACCGGGGTAGCCACATTAAAGCCCAGGGCCTTGGCAGCCAGGCTCAGGTGAATCTCCAGTACCTGTCCGATATTCATACGGGACGGCACGCCCAGGGGGTTCAGCACGATATCCAGCGGACGTCCGTTGGGCAGGAAAGGCATATCCTCCACAGGAAGTACACGGGAAACCACACCCTTGTTTCCGTGACGGCCTGCCATCTTGTCGCCCACGGAAATCTTTCTCTTCTGTGC
>CAMNQN010000189.1 GCA_946549155.1 uncultured Lachnospiraceae bacterium
ATCCAAAACAAATAACATGATTTTTTTAGACATGCTCCGACCCGTTTCCTGCGTATTCAAAATAAATCAACCCCTTTCTTATCTTCGGTAAGCAATCTGATCCGGGATTACACCGGACATACAGCAGGCGTAAAGCTCATCTACCGAGCAACGGTCCGGATCAACCTCCCCCACCAGCCTTCCCTGGCACATAATCAGGATACGGTTACATACCTCCAGCAGTTCTTCCAGCTCCGTAGAAACAAAAATAGAAGAAACCCCCATCTTACTTTCCTCCCACATAATCTCAAAAATCTGCTGTTTCGCATTCACATCAATTCCCCTGGAGGGTTCATCATACATCATAATCTTTGGTTTCGTGCTAAGCCAGTTTCCCACAACCACCTTCTGCTGATTTCCGCCGGACAAGGTACTGCAGGGAGAATCCAGCCCCGGGACCTTAATCTGCAGACTTTCAATCTGTTCTTTCGCATTCCTGTTTCTTTTCTTTTTGTCTTCCAGAATCTTATATTTTATATTGTCTCTTATACTGGCGTAATTCAGATTATCCCTCACCGAATGGATCAGGATTACCCCCTGTGTTTTTCTCTCCTCCGGGGTCAATCCCACACCGGCCTCAATCATATGAATCGGATCAAGCTTCGTTACCCGACATCCCTCTATTTCTATGGTTCCAGTCTGAAATTTATCAGCACCGAATATCGCTCTCAAAAGCTCCGTACGCCCGGATCCCAGCATCCCCGCGATTCCCAACACTTCTCCTTTGTATAAATCAAAGCTGATATCTGTGAATGTTCTTTTCTGCGTTAAATTTTTTACTGACATGATGATTTCCCTGCCAGGAACCACATCCTCCGGACGCTTGCGAATGGACACCTGTCCGAACATCATATTGATAATATCCTTGTTATTCAATTCTTCCAAATGTCTCTGACCAATAAATTGTCCGTCCCTCAGAACAATGATATCATCTGCAACATGATGAATTTCCTGAAGCTTGTGCGTAATATAAATGACAATAATATTTCTCTCCTTCAGCGTCTTAACAAACTCCAAAAGATGCTGCACTTCTCCCTGGGCCAATGAAGACGTAGGTTCATCCAGCATAAGCATACGAGGAGAATAGCTTATGGCTTTGGTAATCTCCACAATCTGACGCTGCCACATACTCAGATTCTGAACCACTTCATGAGAATCAATCTTTACTCCCATGGTTTTCAGAAGCTCATCCGCATCACGATAGGCCCTCTTCCAATCGATCATCCTTCCCTTTTTAGGCATTCTGTTCAGAAAAATATTCTCAGCCACCGTCAAGCCCGGGATAAGGCTCATTTCCTGGTATATGGTGGCAATTCCTTTTTCATGAGCATCGCCGGGTGTTTTAAAATCAACCCTCTCATCGTCAATAAACAGTTCCCCGCTCGTAGGCTGAATAACACCGGCAAATATTTTCACAAACGTAGATTTTCCGGAACCGTTTTTCCCCAGAAGCGCATATACCTTTCCACTCTCGAGTTCAAGGGAAACATGATCCAGCGCCCGGCATCCCGGATAATCCTTTACAATATTTTTTGCTACAATTTTCATAACTAAACCCTTTCCAGACAAAGCTTACCTTCTTGCTCTCGCATGACAAGGTTTCTCCTACAGAAGAGCCAACGCTCCGATCCGATTTATTTTATAATCATATCGGACCGGAGCTCAAATATTTATCTACTTATAATTTTCCGCAACGTACTCTTCAATCGCCTCAGGATCATCACGAGTCAGAAGGAAGCCCGGCGTTGACTCAGTGGTACCCGTGGCCTCTACCTCGCCATTCAGGTACTTAATCAACATCGTCGCAGACTGGTAGCCCTGTGCATACGGATCCTGAACAACAATACCCTGAAGAATATCATTTTCATCCAGAAGCTGCTGGCAAATACCCTCCTGTGCATCATAACCGAATGCGTAAATCTGTCCTGCCTTGCCGCTCTGTGCAATCGCCTGCACCGTACCCTGAAGTCCGCCGCCGTTTGCGCAGTAGAAAAGATCAATATCATCATTGGCCGTAATAATGTCACTGGCTGCCGTCAAAGAGAGGTCTTCCTTCTCAGCCCCCTGATCCGCAACGATGGTATACTCAATCCCCGCTTCATCAAGTGCCGCAAAAAATCCACCATAACGGTTAGAAGACTGCTCCGGAAGCTGATGATCATAATGGATCAAACCAAATTTCACCGGACGGTCAAATTTTTCAGCGATCCATTTTGCCGCATATTCTCCCACTAGATATCCATTTGCATAATCATCAGACGCATATCCTCCTACAAGGAAATCTGAATCAGCAATCTCCATATTTACGGAACCGATTGCTACACCCTGAGCCGCCGCCGCGCTTAAGGTCGCCAGCGAAGCCTCTTTATCCAGAGGGGCAATACAGATTGCGTCAACGCCCTGTCCTGCATAGGTATTAATTAACTCTACCTCTCGAGCCTGGTCATTGTTAGAGTTAGAAGAAACAAATTCCGCCCCGTTCTCCGCACAGGCATCTGCCATACCAGTAATCAGGGCATTCATAAACTCGTCATCCTGCATTACAATACCAGCAATCGTAATATCATCGGCATAAGCCGTGACAGAAACCATAGACACCACCATAGAAGCCGCAATCAGTCCAGCAACAAGTTTTCTTTTCATAAATTTTACCTTCTTTCCTTCAAATAATCGTTTTGTAATCCATATTTTTATAGTTACCTTTACTCTTGCAATTTTGAACGACAGTTTTCCTGTATCACCTGCCAGACAGCTGTTTCTGGCAAAACAACTCAAACCTCCCAATTCATTAAATACTTATCTTTTACCAATAAATACGCATTTATTCGATGAATTAATACTAACATATCACTTTGTTTTCTGTCAATGAACAATATATGCCAAATATATCTACCGTAATTTGTCTATTATTCACAAATTCTTTTTAATTAAACCAGAAACAATCATAGTTTCATTCGTATTTATTTTTCTCTCTCATGTTTTTTCTTGATTTTTCCATTAATTGTGTGTAAGATATAGTTGAATGACAGTTTTCCGTTAAATTATGAATCAAACAATCCTCAAATATCATTTCAGAAAACCATAATTTAATGGAGGAACAAAAATATGAATAAAAAACTTTCTGTATTATTTGTCGGTGAAACGGAATTGTTCCAGGGAGGTGATCTCAAAGGTTTTGATTTGACCTTCTGTCTTGAATACAGAGAAGCCTTTCTTCCTATGAAAAAGATGCTGGAGATTCTTGGGCACTCCTTTACTCACATTCCCAGCCATCTGGTTGCCCGGGATTTTCCACGGACACTGGAAGCACTGGAAAAATACGATGTAATCCTGCTCAGCGACATTGGCTCCAATGCCTTCCTTCTGCTTCCGGAATGCAGGAACTGTCAGCGCACTGTAAACCTGTTAAAACTGATTCGGGACTATGTAGAAAACGGCGGTGCCTTTGCAATGATCGGCGGATATTCCACTTTCATGGGATATGAGGCGAAAGGCAACTGGAAGGATACTCCCGTGGAAGAAATCCTTCCCGTCACCATGCTCCCGTATGATGACCGCAGAGAAACCCCCGAAGGCGCGGACCTGATCTGTTGTCCGGAGCTTCATCCGGTACTGGAGGGTTTTCCCAAAAAATGGCCCTATCTCCTGGGATACAATAAACTGATTGCCAAGGATAATGCAGATGTGATCTTAGAGTATGAAGGCGATCCGATTATTTCCCTGGGTACCTATGGAAAGGGAAGAACCATGGCCTACGCAACAGACTGCACCGCCCACTGGGCTCCCCCTGCCATGACAGAATGGGAGTTTTATCCCCTGCTGTGGAATCGCCTCCTTTTGTGGCTGGCGAAAGACTGATAATTTTCCAAAAGGAACACTATATGGATTTTACAAATATTAAACTGGATAAATCCAGCAAGACCCCTTTATATCTGCAACTAAAGGAACACATGTTAAAAGCGATCTGGGATAAAGATCTCACTCCAGGAGACCTGATTCCCAGTGAAGGCACTCTGTCTGAAATGCTGGGAATCAGCAAATCAACTATTCGTCAATGTATGACGGAGTTGTCCAACGAAGGTTATATCGAAAAGAAAAGAAACCGCGGCACAATTATCCTTGACAGAAAACTGAACCTCGGTTTTTCAGACGGTATCTCAAGCTTTACCAACCGTATTACCCAGTTTGGTATGCTTCCAATGACAAAATTACTTCAATTATCCGTGGATGATTGTCCGAAAAAAATTGCTAATATGCTGAACATTGACGAAAGTCAAAAAATAATCCGGTTGATCAGGCTAAGATATGCCGACAATATGCCCGTCCTGTATATTGATTCCTACCTATCCTACGAGGAGAACCGATTTATCCTCGGGCATGATTTTTCAAAGGAATCCTTATATGATCTTCTGGATCAAAACTCTGAAAACAAAATTACAAGAGTGGAACGGACCGTTTATGCCTCTGAAGCCTCCACTGATGTGGCAAAAGCATTCAATGTAAAAGCCGGATATCCTATGCTGACCGTCGAAACAAACGCTTTTGATAAAAACGATATTATACGGGAATATTCCATCTCATATTCCCCGGGCTCCAGAAACCAATATAAATTCACGATTACGAGATGATAAAAGTCACCCTCCAGCAGATGCAAACGCATTGGCCCTGCCAGAGGGTGACTTTTTTAGCCGCTTATTTTTTCCGCTGCGACGGTTTTTTCATAATCACCAGGAAAATCGCCGCCAGCAATACCACCGCAAATACCATCCACCGCAGCGTGACCGCCATTCCCTGGGGACGGAAGAAATCATAATAACCCTTCAGGTAAACCACCATAATAATCAGCGGCAGGATGTACGTCATATAGAACCGCATCCAGCCGGCTCCGGTAAAGCCCAGGCCCACTCCTGCATTGGCCTCTTCCAGGAAGCCCTGAAAGCCCCAGCCGTTTTTCTTTACGCAGAATAATACAAACACCATGCTGCCCAGAGGAAGCAGATTCGAGGAAACCAAAAAGTCCTCCAGATCCATAATGCCGGTTCCCGCCCCCAAAGGCTGAATAAAGCTCAGCACATTAAAGCCCAAAACAGCCGGCAGGGACAGCAATGTGATCAGCACCAGATTCACTGCTACCGTCTTTTTTCGCTCCCAGCCCAGCATATCCATAAAGAAAGAAATAATATTCTCGAACACCGCAATCACCGTGGACAACGCCGCAAAGGACATAAAGATAAAGAAACAGGTGCCCCAGATCTGCCCGTTCGCCATATTGTTAAATACATTGGGCAGCGTGATAAACAGCAGGGACGGACCGGCCCCCGGCTCCACACCGTAGGCAAAGCAGGCGGGAATGATGATGAATCCGGCCATCAGCGCCACCAGCGTATCCAGAAGGATAATATTCACCGCCTCACCCGCCAGCCGGTGTTCCCTTTTCATGTAGCTTCCGAAAATCGCCATGGCCCCGATGCCCACACTCAGGGTAAAGAAGGCCTGAGACATGGCGGCATAAACCACCGTACCGATGCCCACCTTCGCAATCAGGGAGAAATCCGGCACCAGATAGAAGCTCACACCCTGCGCCGCCCCAGGCAGAAACAAGGAATGCACCGCCAGTGCAAGCATCAGCACAATCAGCACGCACATCATCACCTTGGTGATTTTTTCCACACCATTTTTCAGTCCCAGCACACACACCAGGAAGGAAAACACCACCGCAATCACCATCCACAGCGTCATCGTGGGGGCGGACCCCAGCATCTCACTAAAAGCGCCCGCCACCTGGTCGGTATCCAGTCCGGCCAGCTTTCCCGTAGCGGTCCGGAAAGCATAATAAAGCATCCATCCGGCCACCATCGTGTAAAACATCATCAGAAGATAGCAGCCAAGAATGCTGATCCATTTCAGCCGGTGCCACTGGGACCCGGCCGGCTCCAGAATCTCAAAGGCGCTTGCCATACCCTTCCGGCTGGCCCGACCCACGGCAAATTCACAGATCAGAATCGGCAGGCCCAAAACAGCCAAAAAGATCAGATAGATCACAATAAACGCAGCTCCCCCGTACTGCCCGCACATATATGGAAATTTCCATACGTTTCCGATTCCGATGGCACATCCGGCGGAAACCAGCAGAAATCCCAAACGCGAGCCAAAGGTTTCTCTCTCCTTCATAACTTGCACTCCCTTACACCCATTTTTTCAATTTTCCCATCTATGGAGAAAATTATTTCTTATTCTCTCATGAATTGACGAAAAAATCAAGGGAAACGCCCTAATCTGCGTTTCCCAATCATTCCTCAGGTTACTGTTCGGGTGAATATCCTTCGTGTTTTGTTAATTAGCAGGACGCAGGAAGGGAAAGCGCGGAGCCGACCCTG
>CAMNQN010000190.1 GCA_946549155.1 uncultured Lachnospiraceae bacterium
CCGGGCGAAAATTCCGGGCACCGGGGCGGTTCGCCGGGAAATCCTGATGATTTCCTGACGAATTGCCCCGGTGCCCGAAATCGGAGAGCGGCTCCATCTTAGTGTTTCTTGTATCCGGAGCAGTTTTCCAGAGGGATCTGCCCGCCCGGCCCCGTCTTTTCCTGCGTCCCCTTTCTTAACTAAACCCAAAGAGAACAGTTTTCCTAACCATAGTAATAAGCGTCCAGAATTGCCCTTGCAATGGGTACCGCCGTCTGGCTGCCGGTGCCTCCGTCCTCCGCAATTACCGCGATCACAATGTCCGGATTCTCCGCATCGGAGAAGCCCACGAACCAGGAATGGGTTCCGGTAACCCCGTTGCTTTCGTACTCTGCGGAGCCGGTCTTGCCCGCCGCCGAATACCCGGAATAGCTAAGCTCCACCGCGGTCCCGCTGTTTACTGTCTCCTTCATAAACTCAGTAAGAATCTCCGCTTCCTCCGCTGTCATCATCTGACCGTACATGGAAGGCTTGTTTTTGGACACAACCTCCCCCTCGGCGTTCTCGATATGATCAATATAATAAGGCTTCATCAGAATACCGCCGTTGGCCACCGAAGAGGTGATTAACGCCATGTGAAGCGGCGTCACCAGCGTGTCTCCCTGCCCGATGGAGGTCGTCATCACTTCCCCGTAGGAGGAATCCTTATTCAGCTTAAACACGCTCCCGCTGTGCTGCAGCTCCGTGGGCAGCTTTGTATTAAACAGAAATTTCTCCGCCACCTTCTTAAACTCCTCCAGGTTCAGATCCAGCCCGATATGGGCAAAAGCAGTATTGCAGGAGTGGGCAAAAGCGGATTTTAAATCCTCACTGCCGTGTACATTTCCATTGTAGCAGGTGATCGTCACATCCTCCTGGCTGATCGAGCCGGTGCAGTCAAAGGTAAAATCCTGATAATTATTATTATGCTCCCTCAGATAAGCCAGTGTCGTTAAAATCTTAAAAGTAGATCCCGGCGGATACAGGCCCTGGGTGGCGCGGTTTAACAGAGAGCTTCCGGAGCTGTCTGACACCATGCTCTCCCAGTCCTCCGAAATCGTGTTGGGATTAAAGTCCGGCTTGGATACCATCGCCAGCATTTTGCCGCTGTCCGGCTCCATCACCACCACAGCCCCCTTGTAGGAGCCCAGGGCGCTGTAAGCCGCCTGCTGCAGCTTCGGATCCAGCGTCACCACCACCGTATCTCCCTGCACCTTTTCCTGCTTCTGTTCGCTTTGAATCTGGTTTAGCAGAGAGGAATGGGAGGTCAGAAGGTCATTATTGGCTGCCGCCTCCAGCCCGGACTTGCCGTTGGTGGCATATCCCACAACATGGGCAAATACGTTTTCATAAGGGTAGTAACGGGTCTCATTGCCCTCTGAATCCACGTTGGTGGAAGCCAAAACGGTGCCGTCCTCCGTCACGATGGCCCCTCTGACCACCGTATCCGACCGCATATCCTGCTTCGTATTGTATGCGTTGGTATTAATTTCTTCCCGTCTCACCGTATTCAGATAAATCAGATAACCCGCCAGCATCAGAAACAGGAACCCGAACACATACGTGACAATCACAAGCTCCGTATTCCGCTTCCTATCGGTACTGATCTCCTGCTGCTCCGTATCCAGACGGATCTCCCTGACCCTGATATTGTCGCTGGAATTCTTCCATTCTTTTTTCTTCATCCTTATCTTCCTCATCTCTTCTGAGCATATAGAGTCCCTGCACGATGGCAAACATCATCAGCGTGCTGAGCACAGAGCTTCCGCCGCTGCTGACTAAAGGCAGCGTCACGCCGGTAAGCGGAATCATCTTCATGCCGCCCCCGATGGTCAGGAAAATCTGCGCCGCATAGGTGATGCCAAGCCCTAAAGCCACCAGCCGGTAAAAACGGTTGGTCAGCTTCATGGCAATATTGATAAACATAATAAAACAGCTCATGCACACTAAAATCAGACAGACGCCGAAAATACTGCCCAGCTCTTCCACAATGGCCGAAAACATCATATCCTGCTCCACATAGGGAATCGCCGTGGGCGAGCCCTGATACAGCCCCGTGCCAAACCAGCCCCCGGCCCCGATGGAAAACAGGGACTGACAGATCTGATAACCGCCGCCGGAATAATCCGCGAAGGGATCCCTCCATATGGATACCCGGACCCGTATGTGGGAAAAGAGAAAATAGGCGGCCACGGCAGCCAGCACCCCGGATAATACTCCGGCCAGCACCAGAAACGGATTTCTGGTGGCCACAAACAGCATCACCAGATAGGTGACAAAGAAAATCAGGGCGCTGCCCAGATCCTTGGAGACCACCAGAATCAGGACATGTACCGCTGCCAGCGCCGTGGCAATCACAATGCGCCGAAAATCCTTCGCCTCTGTCAGCAGTCCCGCCACCGCGAACACAAAAATAATTTTCACAAACTCTGAGGGCTGAAAAGAGAAGCTTCCGATGCTCAGGGATAATTTCGCGCCGTTGGTCACCTGCGCAGCCACCAGAACCAGCCCCAAAAGCCCGATGCCCACAAAGCTGTAGGCCCAGCTCATTTTGGTAATCAGCATTACCTTCCGGATAATAATCGGTATAATAAGCGCCAGTATCATCCCCAGCACCGCGATCTTAAACTGCCGCAGCGCCTGGTCATAGGACAGCCTGGTCACCATAATAAAACCGATGGTAAGCAGCATACACATATTGTTGATCAGCAGCCTGGATGCCTTGGGGTACAGGTTCCGGAAAAAGATCAGGGTGGCCAGCAAAAAAATCACCTGGGCCCCGTAAAACACCAGCAGCTCCATATTCATGGTCTTTAGGAACATCATGGCAAAGGCAATGAAATGTATAAAAAACATCGATACATTCTGACGCAAAAATACATATTCCTTGGCCGAAACGCTGGTCTGACGGAACACCGTATAGCTTTGCACCGTATAAATAACCATCAGTATGATAATCAGGTATCGCGAAATCTGTACCGTCAGATTTATTAGATTCGCTATCATAGACCTATTCTACTCCCCTCTTAAAATGTCCTTTTGTACCGGATGCCGCCCATTTGACCGGCTCTCCACGCAAAAAACACCCCGCCGCCTCCGCCGCAATTCGCTTTACCTCCCCCCGGCTTTCAAAGGTGAAAACCAAACGGCAGGATGCGGGATGCAGCTGTAGCAGTTCCCTGCTGCAGCCCGTCAAATCCAGCGGAACGGAATTATAGATAACATTGGTACAGATGGAACATTGGTTTCTCACAGGAAATTCCGTATTCTTCCGGTCTCTTAAGTGCAGGACTCCCGGTGTGTGCCTGCATCCGGCCGTATTTTTCACCAGACATTGGGCCGTAACCATCAGCGGCAGATAACCGTAGACAATGGCCTCGCTGCCCCGGCACCCCCGCTGCGCCAGCTCCCGGCGGTTGCACTCCAGGGGAAGCGTATCCCGGCTTATGCCAAATTTCTCCAGAAATCTCCTCGCCTCTCTATTATACGTATAAATGCCCGCATCCGCAATCATTTCCGTATTTTTAAGAAAGCCGCCGGACAAATCAGCCGGCGCTTCCGCCTCCATCCTCTGGAAGTATTCCATCTGCTCGCTGCTTCGCAGCAAAAAGCCGTCCGCAGCCTCCAGCACCTTCCCGGAAAACACTGCCTCAAACGCCTCCTTCACCCGCTGCCGCCAGATCATGGGAAGCATAAGATAGCAGCGCTTTTTGTGATCATGGAGCAGCTTCGCCGCCTGAGGGAAGGTCAGCCTGTCCTTCTTTTCATCAGCAGGCAGAAACATGCAGCAATCCAGGTACACTCCTGCCACCTCCGGCACATCCAACAGCGCCTCCAACTGCTCAAACCGTTCCACGCAGGCGCGAAGCTCCGGCTTTTCTGCGGCCTCACCAGCTTCCCGCCGTGCCGTATCCGCCTCCATAGGCCCTTCCCTGTACACCCCGGGCAGGCCAGGCTTCTCCCGGTCTTCTTCGCCGCTTCGTTCCATCTCCTCCGGTTTCCCCCTGCGAAATTCCCCCAGAATTTTTTCCTGCAGCTGCTCCAGCGCCCTGCGCCGCATTTCATTTAAGCTCTGCATGGGATAAAACAGTTTCTCCTCCAGAAGCACCTCCAGTTCTTCAAACACAAAGGGGGTATTTCCCGTTTTCATCAACTGCCGGCGCACGGCCTCCTCCTCCACCGGCCGCTTTTCCGCCTGCTGGGGCTTTTCTCCTGTCACTGTCACGGACCGATCCTTCCATGATACGGTGAGCATCGCCTGCTTTCCCTGTCTGAGAATACAGGTTCCCTTTATTTTTTCCCGGATTTCCCGCTCCATGTAGGTTTCCCGCAATTCCTGAAGCAGCTTTTCACACCGCACCCTGGAGAGGATCTGCCCCTGCCGCAAAAGACGGGGACTAACAGAAACCGTAAACATATTTCCCGCAGGGACATCCTCCCGCAGGACAACCTCCGTCCCGGCAAAGCCTGCGGCAGGAGCCGTCTTCTGAGGAAGGCCCGCCTCCAACGCATCCCCGGCCCATAGCGGCTCCAGCGCTTCTAAATGCGCCTGTCCATTCTTCCCTCCCGTCACTCTGGCCGCGGGAGTGCCCCAATGATTGGGCCTCTCCATCGTCATCATGCTCTTTCCATTATAAGTCTCATAATAACCGCCGGAGAAACCTCCCCGGTTATACAGATCCATCAGCCGCCTTTCATCCTCCAGCTCCACCGCATAGCCCCTCTTTCCTTTCCGGACGTACCGATCTATATATTTCCGGTAAACCTCCGCCACTCCGGCCGCATACTCCGGCCGTTTCATCCGTCCTTCTATTTTAAAGGAACAGACCCCTGCCTCGATCAGCTCCGGCAGAACCCGCAGGGTGCAGATATCCTTCAGGCTCAGCAGATACCGGTCCCTTTCCTGATTCTGACGCACCCCTTCCCGGTAAAGCCCGTAGGGGAGGCGGCAGGGCTGGGCACACCGTCCCCGGTTCCCGCTCCTTCCCCCGATCAGGCTGCTCATCAGGCACTGACCGGAATAGCAATAGCAGAGCGCGCCGTGAACAAAGCATTCGATCTGGATATCCACCTCCCGGTGAATTTGCCGGATCTCCGCCAGGCTCAGTTCCCGGGAGGGCACAATGCGCTCCGCTCCCATATCCTTCAGCATCCGCGCCCCATCCACGCCGGTGATGGTCATCTGCGTGCTCGCATGAAGCGCCAACCCCGGAAAATGCTTCTGAATAAAACAAAATACTCCAAAATCCTGCACCAGCACCGCATCCAGCCCATGCTCATAGGCCGGAAGCAGATAATTGTACAGTTCCTGCTCCAGCTCTGTTTCCTTCAGCAGCGTATTCACGGTAAGGTACAGCTTTCGTCCATGCAGATGGCAGTAATCCATGGCAGCCAGCAGCTCCTTCTCCTCCGGATTCTGGGCGTAGGCCCTGGCTCCGAACCTTGTGCCCCCCATATATACCGCATCCGCCCCGGCATTCACCGCAGCGGCCATTCCCTCATAGGAACCTCCCGGCGCCAACAATTCCAACATACCTGTTTCCTCCCAAGCTTCTCTGATTTCCCGGTTTAAAACCACCAAAAGGATTTTCCTACCCGCAACGCTTCTCGCAAAATCCACACCGGGTATTGAAAATCCTTTTTCTCTCTTTATTTAACTCTTTTTTCCCCGTCTATTTACGGCTTTTCATATTGTCAAGCTGTGTTTCCAGCTGAACGATTCGCTTCTGATAATCGGTAGCCTCCTCCTGCAGGGAAGCCAACGCCCGCTCCGTGCTCTCCAGCTTGATCTGCTCTGAAATCAATTCATGCTTAATCTCATACAGCTCCTTGTCTTTCTCCGCCAGCTCATTCTCCAGGTTGTCCGCCTGCTTTTTCGCCTTAAAATAATCATCCGCCGTATTCAGATTCAGAAGTATGGCCTGCAAATCCGATGACAATCTATGATAACCGTCCATATTTTTGATCTCTGAAATTTTGTTATTCAGATATGTAGCCACCCGCTGCAGATACTCTTCGCTCTCATAGCCGCTCATGGTATAGATTTTTCCATCAATCAAGACTTCCGTTTTATTTTTGGATGACATACACTGTCCTGCCTTTCGTCATATTAAGAATTATTATATACACATTTTCCGGAAATTACAATACTTTAATTACCGCCCCGGTTTCTCTTCTGCGCCAGCGTTACTGTTCCGGTGTTTCGTTAATTTTCCGGACGCAGGAAGGGGAAGCGCGGAGCCGACACTGTCATCTGGAAAACATTGCGCAGAATACCATAGAAAATCTTAGATGGAGCCGA
>CAMNQN010000191.1 GCA_946549155.1 uncultured Lachnospiraceae bacterium
AGTTTTTCAGATGACAGGGTCGGCTCCGCGCTTTCCCTTCCTGCGTCCTGCTAATGAACCAAACACGAAGAACATTTACCTGAACAGTAACGGGAGTCGAAATCAGGATGAAAATTGTTGCAGAAAGGGACTTTTCTTTTCAGATACAATGTGATATGCTGTACCTGATGAATTTATCAGGTTGAAATATATCGGTCGTTTCTGACTACATTCCCCTGTGATGGATAAGCAACGAATAGATGAGGTGTATATGAGAGAAAAATATGAATCTTTATCAGCGGTGGCACTGAAGGAACTGGCAAAGGCCCGGGGTATTAAGCATGTCTCCGCAATGAAAAAAAGTGAGGTAATCGAAGCGATGCTGGCGGAGGATGCAAAGGCAGCCGCAGAGAAAATAAAGGAAGTGACAGAAGAGAAAGAAATAAGAGAAACGCAGGAGGCGTCGGAGAGATTCCAGCGGGAGAGAAACATTCCGGAGAGAAATAATCAGGATCGGAATGGGCAGGAAAGAAACGTCCAGGAACGGAATAATCCGGAGAAAAACAGCCAGGAAAGAAACAGCCAGGATCGGGAGAGGCGGAGCGACAAGCCTTCGGCGGATTTGGCGTCGTTGGACAGCGGCATTACGGTCAACGGTATTCTGGAGGTTATGCCGGATGGTTTTGGTTTTATCCGAAGCGATAATTACCTTCCAGGAGAAAATGACGTGTACGTGTCTCCTTCCCAGATTCGCCGGTTTGGACTGAAAACCGGGGATATTATTTCCGGAAATACCAGAATCAAGGCCCAGCAGGAAAAATTCAGCGCACTGCTGTATTTAAAGACCATCAATGGAGTGCTTCCGGCTGAGGCGGCGAAACGATATAATTTTGAGGATATGACGCCTATTTTTCCGAATCAGAGGCTGAAAATGGAGCGAAGCTCCAGAGAAATGTCCATGCGGATTGTGGATCTGATTTCCCCCATTGGAAAGGGACAGAGAGGAATGATCGTATCCCAGCCAAAGGCAGGTAAGACCACGCTGTTAAAAGACATCGCGAAATCTATTTTGCAGAATAATCCTGGCATGAAGCTGATTATCCTGCTGATTGATGAGCGTCCTGAGGAAGTGACGGATATCAAGGAGGCCATCACAGGTGACGGGGTGGAGGTTATTTACTCCACATTTGATGAGCTTCCGGAGCATCATAAGCGTGTGTCTGAAATGTGCATTGAGCGGGCGAAGCGTTTGGTGGAGCATAAACAGGATGTGACGATTCTGCTGGATTCCATTACCCGGCTGGCAAGGGCCTATAATCTGACCGTGCCCCCCAGTGGGCGTACCTTGTCCGGTGGTCTGGATCCGGCGGCGCTGCATATGCCGAAGCGGTTTTTCGGCGCGGCCAGAAATATGCGGGAGGGCGGCAGCCTTACGATTTTGGCTACGGCTCTGGTGGACACCGGCAGCAAGATGGACGATGTGGTGTACGAGGAGTTTAAGGGAACCGGAAATATGGAGCTGGTGCTTGATCGGAAGCTTTCCGAAAAACGGGTATTTCCGGCTATCGATATTCAGAAATCCGGCACCAGAAGAGAGGATCTTTTGCTGGATGCGGAGGAGCTGGAGGCTGTCTACATCATGCGCAAGGCGTTAAATGGCATGAAGAGTGACGAGGCGGCGGAAAATATTCTGAATATGTTTGTTCACACCAGGGATAACCGGGAGCTGGTGGCGAAGGTACGCCGGCAGAAATATGTGTAAGGTATAGCCGTTGCTTTTTTGTATGAGATAAGGTATAATAAGCCGATGATTTTGAGCTCAGGGCCGGGGAACCGGCCTTGTAAAAAGCAGGTATGGAGTTTATTATGGAGCATACGAAAAAAGTATCATGGATCGTGGGTCTCTGCATTTTTCTGACGGTAGTTTTTTCAGCAGTGATCCTGATTAAGACCCTGTGGCCCAGCAAGGGGCTTCCCTATGAACAGGTTACCATGGAGCAGGCAGCGGAGTATATGGAATATGAGGAGGGGTATATTCTTCTCGATGTCCGAACCCGCGAGGAGTACGATGGGGGACATATTCCCGGAGCGGTCTGCATTCCCCATGAGGAAATCAAAGAAAAGGCAGAAATGCTGCTGCCTGACAAGGAGCAGATGATTTATGTCTATTGCCGCAGCGGTAACCGCAGCAAACAGGCGGCTCAGGCTCTTTGTGATCTGGGATATACGAATATCACGGAGATCGGCGGTATTCTGGATTGGACGGGGGAGACAGAGAAGTAAAAGCTGAGGCAAAAAGGAAGAAATAAAAAAACAAAAAAGGAAAATAGAGAGTTAAAGATAGATGGAAACGACAAGACAAATGACAAGAGAAAAGAGAACTGCAGAAACCAGAAGAAGAGCGGCGCTGTATACGATAGCGCCGACGGTGATCTTCATTATATCTTTTATGATGTTCTATAAGGAGGCACTGCTTCCCGGGAAAAGTGATATGCTTGCACATATGAAGTCTGCAGCCTCCTTCGATTTGGTGATGGGCCTGACGCACAATGGCTGGCATTTCGTCTGCTGGCTGTTTTATGCCTGTCTTCCCATTTCCCTGGAGGTGGCTGCTGGGCTGTCCACGGCAGTGTTTAATACGCTGACTGCCGTCCTGGTGATCTGGCTGATTGAAAGGTATTTTAAGGACATTTCGAGCCATGTGCCGGCTGCCACTGTGACGGCGATTATTTCCCTGATTGTGGGCCCGTTGTATCTGAGGTTTTACAATTCCCGTTATTATATGGGACAGGGAACGCCGAATGTCTGGCATAATCCCACTACAGTTGCCTGCCGTCCTTTTATGATTTTGATTACAGTACTGACGGTGGAATACTGGTCCTGTGACCGGGAGGAACATGTGGCTGTTGGAAGGCGCAGCCTGAAAAAGACCACGGCCTATCAGTGGGGGCTGATGCTTCTGCTTCTGATTTCTACTATCATTAAGCCTTCTTATCTGATGGTATATCTGCCGGTCTGCGGCCTGCGCGGGCTGTATCTTTTGGGAAAGGGCAGAGGAAAGAACATTATCTCTCTGATTTGTCAGCACCTGTATTTTATACCGTCCCTGCTTGTATTTTTATGGCAGTATATTAAAATTTATCTGCTGGGCGGTATCAGCGGAAATGTAGGGGAGAGCGGCATTGAGATTGCATTTTTCAAGGTGGCCCGTCTGTATGCATCATCGGTGACGGTTTCTCTGATTCTGAAGATGGCATTTCCTTTTCTGGTGATCCTCATCTGGCGGAAGGTTTTGTTTAAGGACAAGCTCTTTCAGTTGGTATTTGCTCAGTTTGTATCCGGGCTATTGATTACCTGGACCTTTGCGGAGACGGGAAAGAGAGCGAAACATGGAAATTTCGGCTGGGGAAATATGCTGGCGGCTTCTCTGTTCTGGATCTTCTGTGTGATCTTTTTTGTGAAGGAAGTGCTGGAGAATCGGGAGAAAATTGCGGAAAGTGCAGCAGAGAAGGTTAAATATGGAATACCTGCCATTGTGCTTCTGTGGCATCTTCTGGCAGGTATCAGTTACTATGTATCTCTTTTGCTGAATATGAGCAGTCAGCTTTGATTTAAAATAAAGAGAAATTCAGAACTCATGCTTCACGAAGGCATGGATCATGGCGGAAGTAATTGAAACATCGTCATCCGGTACGGGAACCTCCTCCCGGAGAAACCAGCGGCCCGCTGACAGTTCTCCGGTGTCCAGGGTGATTTCGTCGGAACCCTCCAGCTCGGCTGTAAAGCCCAGCGTCAGGTTCCCCGGAATTCCCCAGGGCTGGGAACCGAAGTACCGGATATTTTTTACCCTGACACCGGTTTCCTCCATTACCTCCCGGCGGACGGTATCCTCGGCAGTCTCGCCGATCTCGATAAAGCCGGCGATCAGCACGAACCAGCTTACCGGACGGCCTGCATATTTGGTCATGAGCAGCCGGTCGCCATCGTGCACCGCCACAATGATGCAGGGACTGATGCGGGGATAAATTTCCGCATGGCAGGCAGGGCAGACCAGCTTACGCTCGTCTGTGCCCGGGACGGTCTTTGCGCCGCAGTGTCCGCAGAAACGGTTGGATTGGTACCAGCTGTGAAGGTGCCAGGCCGTGTATCCGGCGAAGGCCAGATCCATGGGCCGCAGATCTCTCAGACAGCGCACGGAATGAGGAAACAGCAGCTTTTTCTGTTCCTGGAGCGCATAAAAGGAATTCGCTTTTTCGTCGGAAAGGTCTGCCAGGAAGTAATTTTGATTGTCGATGGCAAACAGGAAAAGAAAGTGAACGTCGGTACCGCTGAAATCCAGCTCTTCGTAATGGGGATAGCTTCCCCCGGCATTCAGGAATACCTGCTGTCCATGGAAGAGCAGGAATGCGTCGCCGGGGGCCGGGGACCGGAGTTTGTAGTCCAACAAAAAATGATGGGGATAGATGTCCTGTATCATAAGTAAACCTCTTTTCGTAATAGAATCATATTTGATTATAAAGGGTTGTATGAAAAAGTAAAGAGGCTGCTGCAAAAATAATCTTGCAACAGCCTTTGTGATTCTTTTATAGCAGTTGGGTGAAAGATACAGATTAGTAAATGACAATGGTAGTTCCAATCGGAACCTTGTCGTATACCCATTTAATTTCCTTATCACCCAGACGAACACATCCGTGGGAAGCCGGGTTTCCAAGAGAGCCATCCCGGTACCATGCGCCGGAGGTGTAAAGCTTCACCCAGGAATGAATCGCGTTGCCGGAGAAGTAGCTGGCATAGTTTGCGTAGGAGTATTCGTCAAAGGGGAAGAAATAGGATTTCTTCCAGAGTCTGTAAGTGCCCTTAGGTGTGGAAGTGGCCGCCTTACCGGTGGAACATTTGTAACTCTTATAAATTTTCCAGTTGCACTGAGAGCCTTTAAAGACATACAGGCGTTGTTTGTACAGGCTGATCCAGATCAGATAGTTTGTATTGCTGCGGTAGCCCTTATAATTTACAAAATCTTCTTTCACAGAAGTGGACAGATCTTTTTTGCTGTCATAGATACAGCTGTTAAAGGTCAGGTTACTGCTGTTAATGTACACACTTTTTCCGCTGCTCAGCTTTACTGTGCATTTGGAAGAAGAACGGCTCGTGACGGTAACCTTTGTCCCGCCGCTGACCTTGACACTGCCGGAACCGTCAGCCCGCTGGGCCTTTACTGTGCTGTTCACAGTGGCCTTAAAGGTCATGGTGGGCATAGAGGATACAGAGGAACTGACGGCAAAGGGTTTTACGGTCACTGCGTTGGAATAGTTTCCGTATCTGGTGATGCCGGATACTTTACGGTAAGCGCGTACCTTAAACTGGTAGCTGGTTCCGTTGGTCAGTTTATTTATGGTCACGGAGGTTCCGGTCACGGTTCCGATGGATACGTACTTTTTGGTGGCGCTGTTATACTGGAATACCTCATAGCCGGAGGCTCTGCTGATCTTTTTCCACCGCAGGGAAATCTTCTGGTTACCGCAGGACTTTACAGAGAGGTTTACTGTCCCGGGTTTTTTTACCTGGGGAGTTACCTTTACATTGGCGGATCTCTTTCCCTCGTACTTTTTGGACTTAACCGTGCGGTAAGCGGCAACACAGTAGGTGTAAGCCGCATTGTTTTTCAGTTTTTTTATGGTGCAGGAGGTAGACTTTGTGGTAGCCACTTTTTTGTAGGTACCGGTGGCGGTGTCTACCAGATAAATCGTGTAGCCGTTGGCTTTGGAAACTTTCTTCCATTTTAAGGTGGCGGAAGATTCCCCTGCGGTGGCTTTCAGGCCCTTTACCTGCCCCGGCGCATTACTGGCCGCATTCCCTGTTAATGGAATGGAAAGCAGGCACATCAGTGTGACGCATAAGAGCAGTATAGATTTTGTGAGACGTTTCATATTTTACCCCCTCTTATTTTCATTAAAACATTGTTAACAACTCGTTAACAAATGTAAAAAATAATAAAATTCTACTTTCATAATATACAAGATTCAGGGAGGTGTCAAGCCGGGGAATACAATTTATGGTAGGATTTAAGGAAACATTAAGAAGGGAATTTAACCTGTACAAGGAAGGGGTTTTTTGATAAAATGTGGACAGAACAGGGAGGAATTGGAGAAGAATGAAGATAAAACGAAGGAAATGGAATGATTTTGACGGAAAATATTTAAAAAAATATACAATTTGCCTGCCGCGCCGGATCGTCTACCCCTTACTGGACGGGCGACACTCTCCCGGCC
>CAMNQN010000192.1 GCA_946549155.1 uncultured Lachnospiraceae bacterium
CCGGCTCCATCCTAGTGTTTCTTGTATCCGGAGCAGTTTTCCAGAGGCATCTGCCGCCCGGCCCCGTCTTTTTCTGCGTCCTCTTGTTTAACCAAACACGAACATCTGGCAGCAACTATGAATTCCTTCCGTTTCTTACTTGAAAGCGCAGGTCGATTCAAGTATAATGAAGAAAACAATAACCGGAATTGAGAGAAGGAAGGGCTTTAGCAATATGGAGAAGAAAAAATATGTAGCCTATGTAGGGACCTACACCCATGGCAGCAGTATCGGAATACATGTGTATGATGTGGACGTGGAAAATGGAAGGATGACGGAGCGGAATGTGGTGCCGGTGCACAATGCCTCTTATCTTACTAAGTCCTGCAATGGAAAGTATCTCTATTCTATTGCGGATGAAGGCGTGGAGGTACTGAAAATTGAGCCAAACGGTGATCTGACCCCTATCAATAAGGTGGGAATCGACGGAATGAGGGGATGTTATTTGTCCACGGACTCCACTGGAAAATTTCTGTTTGTGGGCGGCTATCATGATGGAAAAGTGACGGTGGTGCACACCCATAGAAACGGCAGGCTGGGAAGTGTCATGGATGGCGTGTTCCACAAGGGACTGGGCAGTGTGGCGGAGCGGAACTTCCGTCCCCATGTGAGCTGTGTGACCCCTACGCCGGATGGCAAATATCTCTGCGCGGTGGATAACGGTGTGGACCAGGTGAAGATTTATAAGGTGCATCCCACCACAGGAAAGCTGAAATTGTATGATATCCTGCGCTGTGAGCTGGAGTCCGGCCCAAGGCTGATCTGCTTTAGCCACGATGGAAGATATGCTTATATTAACTGTGAGCTGACGAACAAGATCCGGGTATATTCCTATGATGGAAGCGGAAAATCACCGGAATTTGAGCTGCTGCAGGAGGTAAAGAGCCTGATGGATGAAAAGGAGGTCAGCAGCGCCTGCTGTGCCATGAAGATTTCCCCCAGTGGAAAATATCTCTACTGTTCCAGCGCCGGGGAAAATACCGTGGGTATTTTCCGAATTGACCCGGACACCGGTCTTTTGACCAAAATCTGCATTCTTCCCATCAGCGGCGGATATCCCAAGGATGTGGATGTGCTGCCGGATGAGAAGACGCTTGTGGTGCTCTGTCATGAATCTAATTATATGCGTTTTTTTACGGTGGATTATGAGAGGGGAACCATTATTATGAAGGGAAAGCAGCTGAAAGTGGAGACGCCAAACTGCATCCTGATCTCGGAAGTGGAGGAGTAATGCGGGAGCCGGCCTTTTTGCTGGAGCTGTCATAAAATAGCGGGGGAGCGCTGCTGATATCCGGTGTGTATCTGGATATTCAGGAATGCTCCCCCTGCCATTTTGCGACGGCTCCAGCCTAATTTTGTTCTGGCATTCCGTATACCTTCCGGATGCTTCCCATGGTGGCGCTCATATTCTGCATCATCAGATCGACTACGGTCAGCGCGGTCATAGCCTCCACCACCACCACGGCCCGGGGCACGATAATGGGATCGTGACGGCCATGAATGCGGATTTCACCGCAGCTTCCATTCTGAAACAGCGCTGTCTGGGGCCTGGCAATGGAGGGCGTGGGCTTGAAGGCGGCCCGGACCAGAAGATCGCTGCCATCGCTGATGCCGCCCAGGACTCCGCCGGCATGGTTAGCAGCCTTCACAGGCTTTCCGTTCTCTAAGGTATATTGATCGTTATTTTCATGTCCAAACGCCTTGGCGGCGGCCATACCGTCTCCGATCTCCACACCCTTCACCGCGCCGATGGAAAAAAGGGCTTTTCCAAGATTCGCATCCAGTTTATCGAAGACGGGTTCTCCGATGCCGGCGGGGAGATGACGGACAACGCACTCCACCACACCGCCGCAGGAGGTCTGGTTGGTCAGGCATTCCTCCAGAAAAAGCAGTGCCCGTTCCTCCGCTTCTGCGTCCGGCATATAGAGGGGACTGGAGGAGATTCGGGACAGCTCCATATTTTCACTGGAGCAGGAAATCTCTCCGATGGACCGGGTGTAGGCGGTGACGGTGATGCCCAGCTCCCCCAGTATTTTGGAGGCGACGGCTCCTGCCGCCACACGCCCGATGGTCTCCCGGCCGGAGGAACGGCCTCCGCCCCGATAGTCCCGGAAACCATATTTCTGATCAAAGGTGTAATCTGCATGACCAGGGCGGTAGCAGGAGACAATATCGCTGTAATCCCTGGAACGTTGATCCTTGTTAAAGACCACCAGGGAGATGGGAGTACCTGTGGTTTTCCTTTCAAAGACACCGGATAAAATCTCCACGGTGTCCGCTTCCTGCCTGGCGGTGGTGTAGCGGCTCTGCCCCGGCTTTCTGCGGTTTAGAAAAACCTGGATATCTTCCGTCTGCAGGGACAGCCCGGCGGGACAGCCGTCGATGACGACACCGATTCCCCTTCCGTGGGATTCTCCCCAGGTGGTGATGCGAAATAAGGTTCCAAATGTTGATCCGGCCATGATGAGTTCCTTTCTGCGGTTATTTCTCTTTGATCTGACTGTGAAGCTGCTGCAGGGATTTTACATTGTCCTGTCCATGGCTCTTCACATAGCGGATTCCCTTGGCAGCTACTCTGGCTGCGGCAATGGTGGTCATGTAAGGGATTTTTTCCTTGATGGCAGCCTTGCGCAGATAGCTGTCGTCGTGCACGCTGTCCTTGCCAATGGGAGAGTTGACGATCAGATCAATCTGTCCATTGGTGATCATATCCAGAATATTGGGGCGGCCTTCATACAGCTTTTTCACCTTTTCCGCTTTTATGCCGGCCTCCCGGATAATATCGCAGGTATCGCCGGTGGCTAAAATCCGGAAGCCGTCCTCCTCAAAGATCCGTGCCACTTCCGCTACTTCCGCTTTATCCTTGCGGTTTACGGAGATGAGCACGGTGCCCTCTAAGGGCAGCTTGGACTGAGCGCCCTCCTGCGCTTTGTAGAAAGCCTCGCCGTAGGAGGGGGATAATCCCAGAACCTCCCCTGTGGAGCGCATTTCCGGTCCCAGTACCGGATCCACTTCCTGGAACATATTGAAGGGGAATACGGCTTCCTTTACCCCGTAGTAGGGAATCTCCCGCTCCTTCAGAGTGGGCACAGGGGAGGGACGATGCGTAATTTCCGATGTAATAATGTCGGTGGCCAGAGGTACCATGCGGATGTTGCACACCTTGGATACCAGGGGCACGGTGCGGGAAGCTCTGGGGTTGGCCTCCAGTACATATACCTTTCCGTTTTCAATGGCGTACTGCATGTTCATCAATCCCTTGACGTGCATTTCCTCCGCAATTTTCTTTGTATATTCCTTGATGATGCGCACGTTTTCTTCGGAAATATGCACGGACGGAATGATGCAGGCAGAGTCTCCCGAATGGACGCCCGCCAGTTCAATGTGCTCCATAACCGCGGGAACAAAGGCGTGGCTGCCGTCACTGATGGCATCCGCCTCACATTCCAGGGCGTGGTTTAGAAAACGGTCGATCAGAATGGGACGATCCGGTGTTACACCCACGGCGGCCTTCATGTATTCCGCCATGCTCTCGTCGTCGTAGACTACTTCCATACCGCGGCCGCCCAGTACATAGGAGGGGCGAACCATCACCGGATAACCGATGCCATTGGCAATTTCCAGCGCCTCCTCCACAGTGGTGGCCATTCCGGATTCCGGCATAGGGATTTCCAGCTTCTCCATCATGGCGCGGAACAGATCCCGGTCCTCCGCCAGATCAATGACGGCGGGGGAGGTGCCGAGAATTTTCACACCGTTTTTCTCCAGCTCGGAGGCCAGATTAAGCGGCGTTTGTCCTCCAAACTGGGCAATGACACCCACAGGCTGCTCTTTCTTATAGATGCTTAATACGTCTTCCAGAGTCAGAGGCTCAAAGTACAGCTTGTCGGAGGTGTCGTAGTCGGTGGAGACCGTCTCAGGGTTACAGTTGACAATGATGGTTTCAAAGCCAAGCTTCTTTAACGCCAGAGAAGCATGCACACAGCAGTAGTCAAATTCAATCCCCTGGCCGATACGGTTGGGGCCGCCGCCTAAGATCATAATCTTGGGCCTGCCGGTTTTGATGGGATTTTTATCTGCTGCATTGTAGGTGGAGTAGTAGTAGGCGCTGTCCGGAGTGCCGCTGACATGAACGCCCTCCCAGGCTTCCTCTACGCCAAGCGCAATGCGGCGGCCGCGGATTTCATCCTCCGGAATCTCCAGAATCTGGCTTAAGTATTTGTCAGAGAAACCGTTTTTCTTTGCGGAAATCAGTGCCTCGTCGGAGGGAAGCTGCCCCTTTTTCGCAGCCAGGCTTTCTTCCTCCTCCACCAGCTCCTTCATCTGTTGGATAAAGTAGGCTTTCACCCTGGTAATCTCGAAAATCTCCTCCACGGAAGCGCCCTTGCGCAATGCCTCATACATGATGAAATGACGGTCGCTGGAGGGAGTGATCAGCATTTGGAGCAGCTCCTCCTTGGTTTTTGTATCGTAGTTTTTCGCGTGGCCCAGGCCGTAGCGTCCTGTTTCCAGGCTGCGGATGGCTTTCTGGAAAGCTTCCTTGTAGGTCTTTCCGATACTCATGACCTCGCCTACAGCCCGCATCTGGGTTCCAAGTTTATCCTCCACGCCCTTGAATTTTTCAAAGGCCCAGCGGGCAAACTTGATCACCACGTAGTCGCCGTTGGGGACGTATTTGTCCAGGGTGCCGTATTTGCCGCAGGGGATATCCTTCAGCGTCAGCCCGGCAGCCAGCATGGCGGATACCAGAGCGATGGGGAATCCTGTGGCCTTTGAGGCCAGCGCAGAAGAGCGGGAAGTCCTGGGATTGATCTCAATAACCACAATGCGGTCAGTCACGGGATCATGGGCGAACTGTACGTTGGTTCCCCCGATGACCTGCACGGACTCCACAATCCGATAAGCCTGCTCCTGCAGCCTCCTCTGACATTCTTCAGAGATCGTCAGCATGGGGGCGGCACAGAAGGAATCACCGGTGTGCACACCCAGGGGGTCAATGTTCTCAATGAAGCAGACGGTGATCATGTTGTTGTCTGCGTCACGAACCACTTCCAGCTCCAGCTCTTCCCAGCCGAGAATGGATTCCTCCACCAATACCTGGCCCACCAGGCTGGCCTGCAGGCCTCTGGCGCATACGGTCTTTAATTCTTCCTTATTATATACCAGTCCGCCGCCGGCGCCGCCCATGGTGTAGGCGGGGCGGAGCACCACCGGGTAGCCCAGGCGGTTCGCGATGTCCAGGGCTTCCTCTACGCTGTAGGCCACCTCGCTTCGGGCCATCTCGATTCCCAGGGCATCCATGGATTTTTTAAACTCAATGCGGTCTTCCCCCCGCTCAATGGCGTCCACCTGAACGCCGATGACCTGTACGTGATATTTGTCCAGAATCCCTTTTTTTGCCAGCTCAGCGCACAGATTCAGACCGGATTGTCCGCCCAGGTTAGGCAGAAGAGCATCCGGACGCTCCTTCGCAATGATTTGTTCCAGCCGGTCTACGTTCAGCGGTTCAATGTAGGTCACATCCGCTGTCTCAGGGTCAGTCATGATGGTGGCCGGGTTGGAGTTCACCAGAACAATCTCATAACCCAGCTTTCGCAGAGCTTTGCAGGCCTGGGTACCGGAATAGTCGAACTCGCAGGCCTGTCCGATGATGATGGGGCCGGAGCCGATGATCAGTACCTTGTTAATATCAGTTCTCTTAGGCATAATTTTCTCCTGAAATCATTGAATTAGTTGAATTGTCACATAGCTTTTCCTAGTTTAGCATAAAGTGTTTGGAATTGTAAATATCATCTTGGGAGAAACTGCATATAATTTAAAGTAGCAGCTGTTTTTTGTGAAACGCAGAATGTGGAAAGGAAGAGAAAAATGCGGGAACAGTTTAATCAGATTCATGTAGTGGAGCCCGGGGATACCTTATATCTGCTGGGAAAGAGGTATGGGGTGACTGTAGCTGCCATTATGTATGCAAATCCTTATGCAGATAGTTACAATTTGCAGGTGGGAGATGAGATTTTTATTCCCCGGGTCAGGGAGGAGAGGGAGCAAATCCTGTAAGACATGGAAAAAGATACTGTTCAGGTGAATGTTCTTCGTGTTTTGTTAATTAGGAGGACGCAGGAAGAGGAAGGGCGGAACCGACCCTTCCTCTTCCTGCTGTTTCTGGCAAGCTTTACAAAATCACGATGAATGTAAC
>CAMNQN010000193.1 GCA_946549155.1 uncultured Lachnospiraceae bacterium
CGGAGGCACTGTTGGAAGTAAAGTCTAATGATGCGCTTGAGGTGATGGGCTGGCCGGATAATCTGAAACTGAAATCTTCCATGACATTATTCGCTCTGGCAAAACCGGAATGTGAAGTATTTCAGAAGGTATTGGACAAGTTCTTCCGGGGAGAACGGGATCAGAGAACTGTGGAGATTTTATATAATATATAGCTTGATGCAACCAAAGCAGAACAACTCATTTTCATTTTTAGAAGGGAGGCAGTATAGATGGACGAGAGAACCCCCAAACGCCCAGGGTACATAGTTTTTGATGATGAAGAAGAATTTGATGGTCATATATGGATTGTCGGATATGGTTTACCGTGGGATTACACTGGTAAAATATTATGCTCCGGATGGAGTAACGCTCAGTGAAATTATTCATTTCTGTTTTTGCAGTCATTATAATAAAACAGATGTGGAAGTCCAGCAGGAACTTGGTATTGGAAGGACTCCGTTTTATAAAATGAAGAAACAGGCATTGCGGTATCTTGGATTCTACTTTTACGAGATCGTGGTGTCACAGGCAAAGATGAAAAGAATGAAACCGTCATTTGGAGTGGAAGAAGAGTGAACATAAACAGGCGCAAATCATGAAAAAGCAGAACCATACGCAGAGAAATCTGGTGTATGGTTCTGCTTTTTTAGCCATCAGGAGCAAACTGCTTCCGATACCAGCCCCATAGGGTGTCTAAACCCAGTTGACTTGCGGCTGTTTCTTTTTCTCAGCACAATCGGAAAGATACAGATTGATAAGTGTCTGGTATGGAATGCCGGAAGCGTTCGCCTGGGATTTAAAATACTCAATGGTATCAATGTCTATATTGATCGTGATCTGCTTCTTCAGCCTGCCGGCATACGGGTTTTTGCGGGCTTTGCTGAAATCATATTCATCCTTCATGATGCTACCTCCCTTATAAATCTGAATTTCGATAGTATTTTGTTTCTGTAGTAGTTGCTTTTCTTGCTGAAATAATGCGGATAACTGAATCGGATTCCCTGTAGCAGTGACATACCACGAGCAGATTCGCCTTTTTGCTCAGGCCTAAAATGATAAATCGATCCTCCTGTTCTGAATGCTCTGGGTCATCAATGACAAGGGCCTCCGGATCATAAAATACCGTCCGGGCTTCCTCAAAGGATATTTTATGCTTTTTCTTATTGATTTCGTTTTTATTCTGGTCCTATTCAAATCTGATATCTTCCATAATTATATTATAATTATAAAATAAATATATGTCAATTATATTTCAAAGGAGCTTTATTTTAAATGAAAGGCCTAATCCACCAGCTATGCTGGAGAGAATAGGGTAGTTGGAAACGGTGAGGATATCAATAAAAATCCTCCTATGCTACAATGAAATTGGTGTCGCAAGCCAAATTTCAAGCATAGGAGGAGGTCCAAATGGACAATAAAAGTTTATCACATACCCGTTGGAAATGCCAGTATCATATAGTTTTCATTCCAAAGTATCGCAAGAAAATATTGTATGGAAAAGTAAGAGAGGATGTAAGAGAAATCCTCAGTACACTATGCAAGTACAAAAATGTGGATATTATTGCAGGTGCAGTGTGTGCAGATCATGTACATCTTAGTGTTGCAATTCCGCCGAAACTTAGTATATCAAATTTCATGGGGTACTTGAAGGGAAAAAGTACATTGATGATTTTTAAAGGTTTTAGTTTTTTTGAGGTTGAAAAATTGATGCAAAACTGGGAATTGTCAAAAGATGGAAAACCTCTGAATCGAATTAATCCATTAGTATAATTAGAGAGGTGATGTCATGTTCCCCAAGGTTGTACAAGTTGTACCAATGAGAAACTATTCCGTTTATGTGTATTTTGAGAATGGAAAAATTGTATGCTACGATATGCTTCCGATGATTGAAAAAGAGGTGTTTCGGCCTTTGAAGGATATTTCTATTTTTACGGATACCTGTACTGTATTGAATGATACACTTGCGTGGGATATTCAGGGAAACAGAGATAGTACTTCCTGTTTGGATATTGATCCAGATACGCTGTATGAGCTACCGTATATGGAGGAGCAGATTGCCTAAGACTTTTTGCAGGGGAAGAAAAATATCATAAATATACTGGCTATTGACGATGGTAAGATTTGGGGGAAGCACCTTCCCCCAAATTTCAGCAGCTATCCCCCAAATTTGAAAATGCAAAGGAGAGAGAAAAAACGGGGAGCAATTATCCATTAAATCTTAATAAATGCCGCAGAAGCCGCCGGTATCTTCCATTCTCCGTTCTCATAAGCCGGTATCCCGTGATTGGAATAAATCACTTCTCCCAGGCTTTCAAACTCCAGCCGACATGTTACATCCCTGCCGCTTGGATTGAGTACAACTAGAATCCGTTCTTTTTCGTCCTCTCTAAGATATACAAACGGATACTCGTTTTCTTTTGCATACAAAATGTGAAGCGGAGCCAGGCTCTGCAGTGCTGGATGTGCCTGCCGGATTCTGATCAGCTTCTGCACTTCCCTCCAGAGAGAACCTTCCCTGGAGATCTGGTCCTTCGCAGTAGGGCGGTTTTCATCAGGATCCAGCGGAATATAGAGCATGCCGGGTGCAGCGGAAGAGAAACCTGCATTGAGGGAACGATTCCACTGCATAGGCGTCCGGCTGCCGGTACGGTCATACCCGCCCTCCACAGAATGTAACCCTTTTTGGTATTTCATGCCGATCTCATCTCCATAATAAACGAACGGAGCTCCGGGCATGGACATCAGGAAAGCAAAGACCAGCTTGATTTCTGCTTCATCCAGCTGTCCGCCCAGACGCGGCATATCGTGATTGCTGGAGGGAATACAAATCAGCCCCTCTCCCTTTGTGGAATCCACATATTCCTGATATTTATCCGCAAAAGCCTTAATATTGCCCTTTCCCTCCCTGGAGAAGTAAGGATGTTCGCCCCGGAACAGATCCAGGTACCTGGATGGACCGAAATGCAGCAGAAAATCCATGTGAAAACCGCCCTTCAGCGACTGATCCGGCTGTCCCCATTCCGATATGATGGCCGCCTGCGGATATTTCTTATCCAGAAACGCACGAATATCCTGCCACAAAGCAATATTGGCAGAACCATCCTCATCCCCCTTGACCAGGCTTGCCGCCATATCCACACGGAAGCCGTCGCAGCCAAGCTGAAGCCAGAATTCCATTACATCCTTCATGGCCTGCCTGGTGGCCATCGCCTCCGGAGAATCCGGCGCAAACTGCCATTCCCGGTCCGGATGGGCAAATCCATAATTGAGTGCCGGCTGCGTGGAGAAAAAGTTGGTGGCGCAGCTTCCATTGCGGTCGGAGATACCCCGGATACTGCCGCTGATATTATTCACTCCATCAAAGTTTTCCCAGATATTGTTGCTCCAGATATAGCGGTGTGTGTATTCATTTTTCTCTGCCCGCATAGATTCCCGAAACCACTGGCAGTCATAGGAGGTATGCCCCGGCACCAGATCCAGGATCAGATGCATGTCCCTTTTGTGCACCTCCCGGAATAGCCGCTTTAAATCCTCGTTAGTGCCGTATCTGGGCGCAGCCTTATAGTAATCCCTGATATCATAACCGGCATCCGTAAAAGGCGAATCGAAGCAGGGGTTCATCCAGATTGCATTGCACCCCAGTTCCTTCACATAGTCCAGCCTGTCTATAATTCCCTGAAAATCACCGATTCCATCCCCGTTGCTGTCCTGAAAGCTCTGGGGGTAAATCTCATAAAAAACAGCATTTTTTAACCATCCCGGCATAAAAAGACCTCCTGTTCGTTGTATTTGCAGTCATCTGCTGGTATCATTGGAGTAAAAGAGTTTGTTCTCCGATAATGCAAGATTATCACACACAAGAGAGAAAATGTATTACTATTTCTATGAAAAATAACACAATTGCTACCATCCCCGCTTTTTCTGATGCAGGGAACAGGATTATAAAATGGGAGGAAAAACAGTGAAGGCGATGCGGGAACAGGCAGAAAGGGGAAACTTGTTATTCCCCTTCCAGCATTATAAAATGACAAATGAAGGAGGCAACCTCTTCATTCCCTATCACTGGCATGAGGAGATTGAAATTTTATATTGTATATGCGGAACGGTGACCCTGCAGCTCAATGGCAGCTCTCACCTTCTAAAACAGGGCGATATCTGCTTTATCAACCGGGAGGAGCTTCATCAGTTTTATTCCGCAGATTTTTCTATGTACTATTATGCTTATGTATTTCCGATGGAAAGGCTTTGTTTCTCACAGCAGGATTACTGTCAGGTAAAGTTTATCCAGCCCATGCTTGATATGGCCCGTCTGTTCCCGACGAGACTTCCCGCAGACACCGCGTGTTATGCGACAGTCCGTCAGGAAATGGAAAACATTATCCGGGTAAATGAAGAAAAAAGTACTGCGTACCAGCTGATGACCAAAGCCTCCTTGCTGAAAATTATTGCCGCGCTGGCACAGGAGGGACTGTTTTGTGATGCGTCGCTGAAACCTGCAGAGGACTACGGGGAAGATGCTCATCGCATCCGCCGGATCACCGACTGGATGAAGCTTCACCTTGCAGAAAGAATGACCCTGGATATGGCTGCTGATTTCTTCCATACATCCCCAAAGTATTTTAGCCGGTATTTTAAGAAACTCTTTCAGAAAAACTTCAGTGAATACCTCAATCTTCTGCGCATTGAAACAGCTTGTATGCTGCTGCTTACTACGACAGACAGCATTTCTGACATTGCCTGCCGGTGCGGTTATGATAATACCAGCTACTTTATCCGGAAATTTAAAGAACAGACAGGAAAAACACCTTTTCATTACCGGAAAGAATAAATTGCCGCTGCATTGCTGTTTTTTAATTGTCCATAAAAATAAGTTTACATTGCCTGATTAAAACCGGCGTTGTAAAATGAAATAAGAGCGGTAAGGAAGGAAAGGCAGGAACTGCAATGTGCGGACGTTATTATGCAGATGATACGATGGTGGGAGAAATTGAGAAGGTAGTTCACGGAATCGAACAGGAAATTTGGACGGGGCGAAGCGGAGATATTTTTCCTTCTTGTCAGGCAATGGTGATTTTTAAAAGCGATTCCGGGATAACTGTCGGGGAGATGAATTGGGGCTTCTTGCAGTACCGGAAGCCGGGACTTTTCATTAATGCGCGGGCAGAAACAGCTATGGAGCGAAAAATGTTCCGGGAGAGCGTGCTGCACAGGAGATGTATCATTCCCGCAAAGCATTTCTATGAATGGGATGCGGATAAAAACAAGGTAACGTTTTTTCGGGAGGATCAACCGCTGCTTTATATGGCAGGCTTTTATCAGTGTTTTGCAGGAGAGAATCGTTTTATCATTCTGACGACTCAGGCCAACGAATCAGTCAGTCCGGTGCATCATCGGATGCCGCTGATTTTGGAGGAGAGCGAACTGGAGGAGTGGGTATATGACGACAGCTTCACGGAATTTGCCCTGAGAAAAACGCCGCCAGCGCTGAAACGCCGGCAGGAATATGAGCAGTTAAGGCTTTTCTTTTAGAAAGGTTACGGAGAAACACAAAAAACCGGAAATCATTTGATTTCCGGTTTTTTATCTGCGGAAGATGGGACTTGAACCCACACGACCTAACGGTCACAAGATCCTTAGTCTTGCTCGTCTGCCAGTTCCGACACTTCCGCGAACAAACGATATTATAGCAAAAAGAATTGAAATAGTCAAGATAATTTTAAAAAATATTTTAACACTAATGCTTCAGTCACTAATGCTTCACAAAGAAACTTTATTTACAAAATTTGCTATTGTTCATACTATATTCGTGTATTGTTAACTACCCGGACGCAGGAAGGGAAAGCGCGGAGCCGACCCTGTCATCTGGAAAACATTGCGCAGAATGTAACATCCTAAGCATCTACGGGATCCTTCCGTTTTAGAATTTGTCATTATACTATCAAGCTTAGATATTTGTCGCTTAGTAAGTCACATTTGGCTGGATTTACAGAATCACACGAAATGTGGCATACTAAGCGACAAAAATGTAGCCTGCGTAAGCTGATAATGGAATGATAGATGCTGAGTTTAAAAGAAATGGCAGCAAATTTTCGATAGAAGCAATTGCTATGCAAAAGTTGGATATAAAAAGCTTCTGTCTGTGACCACCATATTAATTTGCGCAAATCAGATATTTTCGATTAAGATGTTATATTTCGCGT
>CAMNQN010000194.1 GCA_946549155.1 uncultured Lachnospiraceae bacterium
CATCCTAAGCATAAAATGCCTGATTTGCGTAAATTGATATCACAATGGCGATAAATTTCAGATATTTACCGCCCAATATGTCATATTTCGTTCGATTATTATAAATCCAGCGAACTTAAATCATAAAACTCAGGGTTTGCTTCAGCGTCTATTTTACGAAAAGCAAGGATACGTTGTGCCATTCATTTACGCAGATCAGATGCCCCTACAGCAGTCTTTTTGGAGTGGGTATTTGACTTAGAGGGAAATTATGATATAATGTGCGATGATGAGAAGATTGTGACTGTACGCATCTGGCGGAGGCATACCGTGCAAAATACGGTAGGGGAAGCCGGCGGTGGGCCGTCAAAGAAAGGAACGCGGGTTTCTATGATAAAAGTATCGCATTATAAAATAAAAATACAGGACCCGTCGAATCAGCCAAGACAGCCTTTTTCGGCGGTGCTTCTTGCAGATCTGCATGATGCCTCCTTCGGAGAAAACAATCAGCAGCTGCTTCAGGAAATCAGGAAGGCGGATCCCAAGATAATTTTATCTGCGGGGGACCTGGTGGTGGCCAAGAGAGGGCGCTTCCAGGGGGACGCGGCGGTGCGTCTTTTGGGGGAGCTGACCAGGAGATATCCGGTATATTGTGTCAATGGAAATCATGAGAGCCGGATGAAGGAGAAGCTGGAGTCCTTCGGCGATTCTTATGAGGATTATATCCAGGAAATCAGGAGCCTCGGCGTCTGTTTCCTGGAGAATTCCGGGCGGGGCGTGCAGATCAATGGAATGAAGCTGATGATCCACGGGTATGAGCTGGACTGGAGTTACTACAGGCACGGGGCCTGCCGCCGGATGCCGGTGGAGGAGATGAGAGAGAAGCTGGGAGAGCCGGCACCGGGAGCGTATCATATTCTTCTGGCCCATCATCCCCATTATTTTGAAACCTATGCCGCCTGGGGGGCGGATCTGACACTGGCGGGACATTACCACGGCGGGATGGTCCGGCTGCCTTATTTTGGCGGGGTAATCAGTCCCGGATGGACCCTGTTTCCCCGGTATGACCGTGGAATGTATCTGCTGGGAGGGAAGCGGATGGTTGTCAGCGCAGGGCTGGCCTCCCACACCATCAAGCTGCGGGTGAATAATCCGCCGGAGCTGGTGGTGTTGGATTTTGTGTAGGAATAGGCTGCGGATAAGAGCAGGGAGAAGCTATGGGAATATCGGTGAAGCTGGAAGCGTTTGAGGGTCCGCTGGACCTTCTGCTGCATTTGATTGATAAGAATAAAGTAAATATTTATGATATTCCCATTGTGGAGATTACGGATCAGTACATGGAGTATATCCATCAGATGGAGAAACAGGACCTGGGCCTGATGAGCGAGTTCCTGGTGATGGCGGCTACGCTGCTGGATATCAAATCCAGGATGCTTCTGCCTCCGGAGGTGGATGAGGAAGGGGAGGAGCTGGACCCGAGAGCCGAGCTGGTGGAGAAGCTGCTGGAGTATAAGATGTATAAATATATGTCTTATGAACTGCGGGAACGGGAGGAGGGCGCTGCTTACAATCTGTATAAGGCTCCTGACATTCCGGACGAGGTGAAAAAGTACCGGGAGCCGGTGGACCTGGACAAGCTGTTAAAGGGTGTGACGCTGACCAGGCTAAACGCTTTGTTTCAGGATATCATGAAGCGCCAGGAGGACCGCCGGGACCCCATCCGCAGCAATTTTGGAAATATTGAGAAGGACGAGGTGGACTTAAGCGAAACCATGACCTTTGTGGAAAAATACATCATGGATCAGAGGGCCTGCACCTTCCGCAGCCTTTTAACCCTGCGGAAAGGAAAGATGTATGTGGTGGTCACCTTCCTTACGGTGCTGGAGCTGATGAAGGTGGGGAAGGTGGCTGTGGAGCAGGAGGACACCTTTGCGGAAATTTATATTACAGCCCGGGACAGATCGGAATGGAATGAGGGCTGGGAGGAGGAAGAAGGAGAAGAGACGTGGACATAAAAAGAATGGAGGCTGCCATTGAGGCGATCCTGTTTACCATGGGGGATGCCGTGGAAGCGGAGCGCATTGCGAAGGCGCTGGAGCAGGATACCACCACGACGGAAAAGATCATACATAACATGATGGACCGCTATCGGGAGGAGGATCGGGGGATTCAGATCATTGAGCTGGATCATTGCTATCAGCTCTGTACCAAGAGAGAATATTATGAGACGCTGATCAGAATCGCCAAGCAGCCCCAGAAGGTAGTGCTGACGGATGTACTGCTGGAGACGCTGTCGATTATTGCCTACAAGCAGCCGGTGACCAGGCTGGAGATTGAGAAAATTCGCGGAGTAAAGAGCGACCATGCGGTGAATAAGCTGGTGGAATATAATCTGATAAAGGAACTGGGGCGGCTGGATGCGCCGGGAAGGCCGCTGCTGTTCGGCACCACGGAAGAGTTCCTGCGTCATTTTGGCGTGCAGTCCCTGGAGGATCTGCCCATGATTAATCCCATGCAGATGGAAGATTTTAAATCGGAGGCCGAGGAGGAGGTGCAGCTGAAGCTGCAGGTATAACTGGGAAAACGCTGATGAAAGCGTTTCCCTAGAGGCATCCGGCTAAAGCGCAAAGCTGCGGCAGGTATAGCCGGAGCCTGAAACGCATATACTGTGGGAAAGAAGCTGCAGAACAGGAAACAGCGGGAAGCTGTCTGAAAGGACAGGGCTTTTTGCAGGGGGCCGGAAAAATGGCCTGGGGTTTCGCAGCACATATCCAAGAGGCCGGAGCATGAAGAGAAGCATCAGGAAAAAAATAAAAATATGGAGCTGTATTGTTGTCAGTATCCTGTCGGGATTTTTGAGTATTGCGGTAAACGGGGCGGAGGCGTCGGAAATGTCCGAAATACCGGAGGAACTGAAAAACCTGTACGCCCGCAGTGCCGTTTTGATGGACGGTGACAGCGGGCGTGTTTTATTTGGGAAAAATGAGACGGAGGTGCTGCCTATGGCCAGCACCACAAAAATCATGACCTGTATTCTGGCGCTGGAGAAGGCAAAGCCGGATGAAATCTGCACGGTTAGCGCGGAGGCGGCGGCTCAGCCGCAGGTGCGGCTGGGGATGCGCACCGGGGAAGCCTACCGGCTGGAGGATCTTTTGTATTCCCTGATGCTGGAATCCCACAACGATTCCGCTGTCTGTGTGGCGGAGCAGGTGGGCGGCAGCGTAGAAGGTTTCGCGAATCTTATGAATCAGAAGGCGGAGGAAATCGGCTGCCGGTCCGCTCATTTTGTCACGCCAAACGGACTGGATGCCTCGGATGAGGGCGGCGTCCACAGCATCAGCGCAAAGGATCTGGCCTTGATTTTACGCTACTGTATTCAGGAATCCGGGCAAAGAGAGAAGTTCCTGGAGATCACCCGCACTTCGGGGTACACCTTCCAGGATACCTCCGGAAAGAGAAGCTTCTACTGCGCCAACCATAATGCGCTGCTGACCAGCCTGGAGGGAGCCCTGACCGGAAAAACGGGGTTTACCAGTAAAGCGGGCTACTGTTATGTGGGGGCTGTGCGCCGGGAGGAGAAAACCCTGATCGTAGCGCTTCTGGCCTGCGGCTGGCCCAACAACCGCACCTATAAATGGAGCGATACCCGCAGGCTGGCGGAATACGGCTTTGCCAATTATGAGAAAAAAAGTCTGGAGGTCGCTGATATTTCTCTTCCCCGGATCCTGGTACTGCGCGGTATTTTGCAGGAAGCCGGCCTTCGCCTGGCCGACCCGGCAGCCGGAGAAAACACCGGTCCGGGGACAGAAAAACAGGCAAGGGCGAAGGCCGGTGCTTCAGATAGGAATACCCGGGTGCAGGTGCTGTTACAGGAGGGGGAAGCCTTGCAGGTAAAGCTTCAGACGGTACCGGCTCTGCGGGCCCCGGTGCAGGAAGGACAGCGGGCCGGTACCCTTCAGGTATTGCTGGGGGAGGATGTTCTTTGGGAATATGAACTGGTATGCAGGGAAGACATCGGCGAAATCACCTATCGTTATTGTATCGGGCAGGTGCTGGAGGAATTTCTTTTTTAAAGTGCTTGCTTTTTTGACGGATACGGGCTATTATTATAAAGGCAGAAAATTGATAAATTTTATTATAAAATGGAGGGCTGAAAAGTATGAGTAACACAGCACAAAGCTTGGCAAGCACAAGAATTAATTCTTTGCTTGATGAGAACAGTTTTGTTGAAATCGGCGGATGTGTAACTGCCAGAAGCACTGATTTCAACATGCAGCAGACAGAGACTCCGTCCGACGGGGTCATCACTGGTTATGGCGTGATTGACGGAAACTTGGTGTACGTATACAGTCAGGATGCTTCCGTACTGGGCGGTACGATCGGTGAGATGCACGCGAAGAAAATCACTGGATTGTATGACATGGCGCTGAAGATGGGCGCACCGGTTATCGGTCTGGTAGATTGTGCTGGACTGAGACTTCAGGAAGCTACGGATGCGCTGAACGCGTTTGGGGAGATTTATCTGAAACAATCTATGGCTTCCGGGGTAATTCCGCAGATTACAGCCGTATTCGGCACCTGCGGCGGCGGACTGGCGATTGTTCCGGGTCTGACCGACTTTACATATATGGAGGAAAAGAAAGCGAAGCTGTTCGTAAATTCCCCCAACGCTCTGGACGGAAACCGTGCGGAGGTATGCGATACTGCCGCTGCGGATTATCAGAGTGAAAAGGTGGGACTGGTGGATTTCACAGGCTCTGAGGAGGAGATCCTTGCGGGTATCCGTCAGCTGATCTGTATGCTCCCGGCCAACAATGAGGACGACGATTCCTACGAGGAGTGCACCGACGACCTGAACCGTGTATGTGCGGATCTGGCTAACGCGGCCGGAGACACTTCCATCCTGCTTTCCCAGATTTCCGACAACGGCCTGTTTGTGGAGACAAAGGCTGCTTACGCCAAGGATATGGTAACCGGTTTCATTAAGCTGAACGGTATGACCGTGGGCGCTGTGGCGAACCGCAGCGAGGTATATGACGGGGAAGGAAACAAGACGGCGGAGTATGACAGCGTGCTGACTGCCAACGGCGCTCTGAAGGCGGCAGAGTTCGTTTCCTTCTGTGACGCGTTCAATATCCCGGTTCTGTCCCTGACCAACGTGACCGGATTCAAGGCGGACACGCACAATGAAAGAAAGATGGCGAAAGCGGCGGCGAAGCTGACCTACGCATTTGCAAACGCTACGGTTCCGAAGGTAAATGTGATCATCGGAAAGGCTTACGGCAGCGCTTACGCCGTGATGAACAGCAAGGCCATCGGCGCAGATATGACCTATGCCTGGAGCCAGGCGGAGATCGGCATGATGGATGCGAAGCTGGCGGCCAAGATTATGTACGCCGGCGCGGACAATACCGTGCTGAATGAGAAAGCGGCGGAGTATGCTGAACTTCAGTCCAGCGCACTGGCGGCTGCGAAGAGAGGTTATGTAGATACCATTATTGAAGCCGAGGATACCAGAAAGTATGTGATCGGCGCATTTGAAATGTTGTTCACAAAGAGAGAAGATCGTCCCGCCAAAAAACACGGAACGGTTTAAGTGAGGTGAATGATATGAAAAACAGACTGAAAGCGATTTTACTTGCGACGGGCCTCACCGTAAGTATGCTGGGTACCTGTGTTTACGCCGGGGAAGCTTCCACGGAAGCGGTTACCGAGGCGGTGACGGAGGATGCCGCAGCAGAAGCAGCCAGCGAGATGGCAGAGATGGAGTCCGAAGCGCAGGCGGCTGAGGCTTCTGCCGGAAGCTACGCCGCATATTATGACTCCATGAAGGAGTCTATCCCCCAGACGCTGCAGGCTCTTTCCATGATGACGGACGAGCAGCTGGAGCAGATTATCGACAGCGGTCAGGACGCGTCCACCATCGCCATGGCGGCCACCTGGCAGAGTGTGCGGGATGACCTGGGCAGCTTCGTGGAGGTTACCAGCCAGGAGGTTACGGAGGAGAATAATGTGATCACCGTTACTTCCACGGCTACCTACGACGGAGTGGACGAGGGCACTCCGGTTATCGTGACTTACGAGTATAACGTTCGTGACAACACCCAGTCTCTGAACTGGGAGGTAAAATATTCCATGGGCAAGCTGATGGAGCAGGCCGGACTGAATACGATTATGGGTATTGCCATTGTGTTCCTGGTACTTTTGTTCCTGA
>CAMNQN010000195.1 GCA_946549155.1 uncultured Lachnospiraceae bacterium
GGACCGCGGCTAAAAGCGCTTTGGTATATGGGTGGAGACGATTCAGGAAGATATCTTTATCGCTGGCTAATTCCACCATTTTTCCCAGATACATCACGAGAATTTCATCTGAAATATGTTTTACAACAGATAAGTTGTGGGTGATAAACAGGTAGGTGAGATTTCGCTCTTCCTGGAGGTCCTGCATTAAATTGAGGATCTGTGCCTGAATGGAGACATCCAGGGCGGAAACCGGTTCATCACAGACAATAAATTTTGGATTTAAAGCCAGCGCTCTGGCTACTCCAATGCGCTGGCGCCTCCCGCCATCAAGCTCATGGGGATAGGAATTTGCCAGACGCCTTGCCAAGCCGACGGTGTCCATAAGCTCCAGAACCTGCTTTTCCAGATCCGCTTTGGAGGAAACCCGGCGGTAAATCTGGAGGGGTTCGGCGATGATTTCACTGACCGACTGCCGGGGATTCAGGGAAGCAAAGGGATCCTGAAAGATCATCTGCATATTCTGACGGACATTTTTAAGATCTGCCTTGGTGAGGTCGCTGATATCCTTTCCCTCAAAGAGAATCTGGCCGTCCGTTCGTTCCAAAAGATGCACTAACACACGGCCCAAGGTGGACTTACCGCATCCGGATTCGCCGACAACGCCAAGGGTTTTTCCTTCCTCAATGGAAAAACTGACCCCATCCACCGCATGGAGAGTTCCTTTTGGCGTTTTAAAATATTTTTTTATGTTTTTTGCTTCTAAAATAGCTGCCAAAATGTATTCCTCCTAATCGTTTATGTATTTTACGCAACGGACAATATGGCCGGGAGCCACCTCCACCGGAGAAAATTTTTCTTTCGTACAGCGGTCCTGGCAATCAGGACAGCGAAGACAGAAACTGCATCCTTTCGGAAGATTGGTCGGATCCGGCATGAGACCCTTGATGGGTTTTAGCCGCCGTACATCCTCGTTAAAGTTGGGAATGGAACCAAAGAGTCCGATGCTGTACGGATGCATGGTGTGATTGTAGATATGATCCAGGGTGCCATATTCTACGATTTCTCCGGCATACATAATGGCGGCTTTGTCGCAGATATCGGCAACAACCCCAAGATCGTGGGTAATCAGGATCAATGTGGTTTTAAGTTCTTTAATAATGCGTTCAATCATCTCAAGGACCTGCGCCTGTATGGTTACATCCAAAGCTGTGGTGGGCTCGTCAGCGATCAGAAGAGAAGGATTTCTTGCCAGGGCGATGGCGATGATAACACGCTGCTTCATTCCGCCGGAGAACTGATGTGGATAATCAGAGTATCTTTCTCCCGGAATTCCCACCATTTCTAGCATTTTCTTTGCCCTTTGGGTGGCTTCCAGACGTGATACCTTTTCGTGCAGATGGATGACCTCACAGATCTGGTCGCCGACAGTAATCACAGGGTTCAGGGCTGTCATGGGATCCTGGAAAATCATGGATATCTTTTCTCCGCGGAGCTTTCTTAATTCGCTCTGAGAAAGCTTTGTTAAATCTCTGCCCTCAAAGATAATTTCACCGCTTTTAATTCTTCCCGGAGGGGAAGTGATAAGCTGCATAATGGACAGGGCTGTGGTGGTCTTTCCAGCTCCCGTTTCGCCCACCAGACCAAGAGCTTCTCCTCTTTCCAGGGTAAAGCTTAAATTATTCACCGCCTGAACAATGGATTTGCCGGAAGTATATTCTACGGTTAAATTGCGAACTTCTAAGATAGGTTCTGCCATAATTTCCCTCCTTAAACCTTCAGTTTTGGATCCAGGGCGTCGCGAAGGCCATCCCCCAGAATATTGAAGGCGAATACAGTAATCATAATCATCATGCCCGGGAAGGTTACAACCGGCCAGAAGTCGCGGATATAAGCGCGTCCGGCAGAAAGCATGGACCCCCATTCCGGCGTGGGCGGGGTAATGCCAAGTCCCAGGAAGCTTAAGGAAGCAGCAGAAAGAATTGCGATGGCAATACTCATGGTAGCTTGGACGATGATAGGAGCCAGGCAGTTAGGCAGTATGTGCTTCACGATTAAGCGGAAGTCGCTGGCGCCGATGGAACGGGCCGCTTCAATATACTCCATTTGCTTTACCGACAGAATGGAGGCCCGGACAATTCTTGCGTACCCGGGAATAGCGCCGATTCCCACGGCTACAATCAGATTTCCCAGGCCGGGACCCAGGGCGGCGGCGATGGAGAGGGCAAGAAGAATATTCGGAATTGCCAGAACTACGTCGACGATTCTCATGATGATATTATCGGCAAGCTGGCCGTAAAATCCGGCGATACATCCCAAGACAACTCCTGCCAGGCAGGAAAAAGATACGGAAATCAATCCCACCGCCAGGGAATAGCGGGAGCCATAAATCAGACGGCTTAAAATGTCCCTCCCATAATCGTCAGTTCCAAAAAGAAATTCTTTACAGGGATAGGTAAACTGACGGGACAGATCTTGGTCGTCTGGTCCATAGGGAGCGATCTGCTCGGCGAATATGGCCATCAGTATCAGAAGGACAATGACACCGAGGCTTAAAATTGCCATTTTGTTTTTAGCAAATCTTCCCATGATTTCTTTCATCTGGCTCTGCTTTTTTATAACAATTTCAGCTTGTGTTTTCTCAGGCATTTGTCACAGCCCCCTTTCCGGCAGTCTGGGTTTTCTTGGGTTTGATATACTGAGACCGGATCCGCGGATCCACAAAAGCGTACAGGATATCAATAATCAGATTGACAATGGAGGTGGAGAAAGCGATTAACAGTACTCCGCCCTGGACAATCGGATAGTTTTGCAGCTTGATGGCATCCACCATGAGCTTTCCGATCCCGGCGATGGAGAATACGGTTTCTGCCATAACGGCGCCGCCCATCAGACGTCCGAACTGGAGGCCGGCAACGGTAATAATGGGAATCAGAGCGTTGGGAAGCGCATGGCGGAGAATAACGAACAGTTCTTTCTGGCCTTTTGCCCGGGCGGTACGAATGTAGTCCTGACGTACCACTTCCAGCATACTGGAGCGAGTCATCCGCATGATGGTGGCGGTTGAGTTCATCCCCAGGGAAATAATGGGGAGAATCCAGTGCAAGGGGGTGGACAGTCCTGACGGAGGTAGTATTTTCCAGTTGACTGCAAAGATGATGATCAGCATCAGAGCCAGCCAGAAGTTGGGAATGGATACTCCCAGAAGAGAGAATGAGGTGGCCAGATTATCAAAAATGGAATACTGTTTTGTGGCTGAAATAATTCCCATGGTTACGCCAAAACACAGAGAAAGCAAGACTCCGGCTCCGGCCAGCTTGACAGTAGTTGGGAAACGGTCCAGCAGTTCCTCGGTCACCGGACGCTTTGTGGAATAGGAGGTTCCCAGGTTCCCGCAAAGAACCCCTTTCATATAATTGATATATTGAACCAGATAGGGTTCGTTTAATTTCAGGTCATTCCGGAGCTGTTCCTTTTGTTCAATGGTAGCGCTGTCGCCTAACAGCATGTCCGCCGCGTCACCGGGGGTAAAGTACATCATGGTAAAGATAATCAATGAAACCCCCAACAGAACCGGAATCATCATAAGAATACGTTTTCCGATAAAACGAAGCAATTTTGTAACTCCTTTCTTCTATATAGAATGGATGCGCCCCGGTAAAAACCGGGACACATCAAGAAGATTTACGGATTGCACCTATTCAGCATATCTATTCAGCGACGCTGATTTTCTCCATTTCAAGGTAGTTCATGGTATCAAATTCAAAGCCCTCCACCTTGTCAGAAAGTGCATAGATGGTCTTTTTAAACGCAATTGGAAGACTCCATTTTGCTTCCCACAGGTAATCACAGATTTCATGATAGGCAGCGGCGCGTTCGTTTACATCATAGATGCCTTTGGCATCTGCCAGCATCTTATCCAGTTCGGCATTGTTGGAGTTTAAGCGGTCGCCGAATGCAGAGTCATAAATAATCAGTGTGCTGGCGGGATCAGAAGCGCTTCCGTTTCGGATACCAACCTGAAGCGTATTGCCCTGAGCCAGATAAGCAGCTACTTCAGCAGTGGAGACGTTGGTTTCTACTCCGATCTGTTTCCACATGTTTTGAATGGCTTCTGTGATTCTCTGCATTTCTTCTAACGGCTGTACAACGAAATTGATGGTCAGGCCGTCTGCATATCCTGCTTCTGCCAACAGAGCCTTGGCTTTTTCTACATCGTAAAGGTTAGGATCGTAGGTTTTTGCTCCCAGGAGTGTTGTAGGCATGATGCTGTCAGCCACTGTCGCGGTTCCTTTGTATACGGCATTGACAATAGCTTCACGATCGATGGCGGCTACCAGAGCCTGACGGACGCGGATATCAGATAAAACAGGGTCCTGCATGTTGAACGTAACTGTGGTGTACTGGTAACCAGTCCCCATTTCCACATGGAGCCCTTCCGCCTCCTCAAGACGGGCTACCTCGCTGGCCAGAACGTTTAAGCAGATATCGGCATTTCCGGTTTCCATCTCAATGACACGGTTGGCGGATTCTGTGATGATCTTGAATACGATGTTGGGAGTTTTCGGGGCCTCTCCCCAGTAGTCTTCATTGGCGACCAGGTGGAGCTCCGTTCCGGTCTGCCATTCTTCAAGCTTATAGGGGCCCGTACCTACGGGAGCATGGCCGTAAGCGTCTTCTCCCAGCTCTTCCACAGCGCGCTTGCAGACAATGCCGCCGCGCTGCCCGTTTAAGGTGTCAAAAATGGATGCATCCGGAGATTTTAATTTTATCTCAACAGTTAAATCGTCAATGACTTTTGTATTTTCCCCGTCAAAGGATTTATAAGTAGAGGAACTTCCGGGATTGGTGCAGGCACGGGCGATGGTGTAGCGGACGTCCTCGGCAGTGAGCGTATCTCCATTATGGAACTTAACGCCTTCACGAAGATAGAAACGGAATGTAGTATCGTCAATCTGTTCCCACTTTTCGGCGAGTGCAGGCACCGGAGATTTATTTTCATCCAGTGTAATCAGGGTGTCATAAATCTGAACGGTTACCGCTCCGCAGGACATCTTTCCCTGTGCCTGGGGATCCAGAGTTGTGGGCTCTTCCCAGTGGGCGATGGTCAGTGTGTCCTTGTAGGCCGGAGTGGTACCGGTACTGGCACTGGGGTCGGTGCTGGTGCTGTCAGCATTGGCCGGGGCATCGGCGGAGCCGTTCGGGCTGCTTTTTTGTCCGCACCCCGCTGCCAGAAGAGATGTCATGGTCAATGCCAGAAACAGGGACATGATACGTGATACTTTCCTTCTTTTCATAGGTAGATATCCTCCTTTTTATGATCGGCCTTATGGCCAAATTATTTATTGAATTTTCTTAACTCAGCAATGGTATCTGTCAATCCAACGGTAAAGAGCTGGTCTACATTCCATAAGGGGTCGCCGCCGGAACGGAAATGCTCCCGTAAGGTCAGTTCTCTGGCAACAGATTCTTCCGCTTTTTTCAGTGCATCTTCATATCCGTCCGGAGGCAGTACTACTACTCCGTCGGCATCACCGAATACGTAGTCGCCAGGGTTTACATGGGCTCCGGCACAGACAACGGGAATCTGCACTTCTCCAGTAGCCCCGTAAATCATAGTGGTAACGGCGGAGATTCCGGTGCAGAAAACGGGCATATCCAGTTTTTCGATGGCCCGGGAATCTGTTGCGGGACCGTCAATGACGATTCCTGCCATGCCGCGGCTTTGTGCATAGGTTGCGACCATTTCCCCACAACAGGCAAAGGTATTATCTCCACAACGGTCTACCACAATGACGGAACCTTTGGGCGCATGCTTGATTCCATAATAGAGAGCGCAGGAATCGCGTCCGGAAATCCGTACCGTGTAGGCGGGACCGATCATTCGGTCATCGTCCCGGCGAATGGGTTTCATTTCCGGCTTCATATACCCTCCTCCGATATAGTGGCCAACCGTGGCAGGATCCACAGCCAGAAAACGTTTGATGAGCGCTTCATCCATGTTCATGTTGTATAGCTCCTTTCATTAAATAAGTTTTTAATTTCTGAATTGACAGTTGCAAATAAGAGATGTAGAATATTAATATATTAGTATAATACTATTTTCTAAAAGATTTTTCAACAATTAAATGTTATTTTTTAGAGATTTTTTGAAATAATGCCACAAAAAAGTAATGGAAGAGCGATTATTGGCAATTTTGCTT
>CAMNQN010000196.1 GCA_946549155.1 uncultured Lachnospiraceae bacterium
AAAGCCGTCAAGAGATCTATTTACATTTCTATTTATCAAATACAGAAAATCCATGCTTGAAATCAAAAAAGAAACAGGCAGGGGATTTTCAAAAGCTCCTGCCAGACAGGAGGCAGAATGGAAAATGTAACGTTAAGACGCAGCTATAAGGATGTTTTATTTCGCAGAGTTTTCAGAGATAAGGAAAGCCTGCTGGAACTCTATAATGCGGTGAACGGAACGCATTATGCGGATCCGGAGGAGCTGATGGTGGTTACCCTGGAGGATGCGATTTACATGAATGTGAAAAATGATATCGCCTTTCTAGTGGGAGCCTATCTGAACTTATATGAGCATCAATCCACCGTAAACCCGAATATGCCGCTGCGGTGCCTGTTTTACATAACCAGGGAATATGAGAAGCTGATGGATAAGGCATCCCTGTATTCCTCCAAATTACAGGAGATTCCCACTCCCCGGTTTCTTGTCTTTTATAACGGGAAGCGGGGCCAGCCGGAACATCAGACGCTGCAGCTTTCCACTGCGTTTCAGACGGAGGAGGAGCCCCCGGAACTGGAGCTGCGGGTTACGGTGCTGAATATCAATTATGGAAAGAATAAGGAGCTGCTGAAGCAGTGCAAAAAGCTGGAGGAGTATGCGCTGTTTGTGGACATGCTTCGGAGAAATGCGTTAAAATATAGCATAGAAGAAGCTGCCCGTCGGACCGTGGACGAGTGTATTCGTCAGGATATTCTTCGGGAATTGCTGCGGGAGCAAAGAGCAGAGGTGATTGCCATGTCGATCTTTTATTATGACGAGGAAAAGGAATTAGAACTGATCCGAAAGGATGAGTATGAGCTGGGGCAAGAGGCTGGAATGCAACAGGGGATGGAGCAGGGGATGCAACGAGGCGCTGCTTTGACGATTATAAAGATTTTGATGGATTTGGGAGAGGTTCCGGATCAGGTTCGTGAGAGGCTGCTTGGGGAGACCAGCGAGGAGCAAATGGACAAATGGCGGAGACTGGCGGTGAAGGCAAGGAGTGTGGAGGAATTTTTGAAGGCATTTGAGTAGGCCGGGGATGATGGACAAATGTATTTGTCAGGATATTCTTCGGGAGCTGCTATGAGAGTAAAGAGTGAGAATGAAATAAAAATATTATAAATACAACATAATGTCTATTTACAAATAATAGGTTATCTGTTATAATGTAAGAAAGCATAACTTTTCTTAATATTCTAGCATTCAAGGTATTTCCGGAAAGGTGGACGGATGGCTATTTCCTCCCATACGGAGATACTACGGATATCAGAACTCTTATCCCATACAGAGTGCATACTCTGTTTCTTTTAGAAAATTCATGCTTTGTTTCCAAAGATGGCAGGAGTTTTCCAAAAGAAACCTCCTGGAAAGTGAAAAAGGAGGAATGTGAATGGGAGAAACGCTGCAGGCTGCGGAGACATTGCAGTGGCATCCGGCTTTTTATGCAGGGCTCCAGATTGATCTGGAGAGGGATCGGGAGAATATGGTTTTTGAAAATGAACATATGTTAAGCAAAAAGCCGATGAGAATTTGTATAAAGCGGTGATGGATATGATTGTGCGTGCAAATAAAGAAGCATTTGAGGAGGTAAATGAGATGTGTGATGCGCTGAAAGAATTGATGAAGGATGAAATAGAAGCAGAACGGCAGAGAGGAATGCAGGAAGGGATGCAGCAAGGACATAGACAGGGAATGCAGGAGGGGAGACAGGAAGGAATACAGGAAGGAATACAGCGTGGAATACAGATTCTCATAGAATGCTGTCGGGAATTTCTGGTGCCCTGGGATCAAACTGCGGATAAAGTTGCCTTAAAATACGCGCTTTCTGCTGATACGGTGGAGGAATATATGAAAAAATTTTGGTAAGAAGGAGTGGGGGAAGAAAAGAAGAGCTAAGGACCGCGGCTGCCCGGGATGGAATGGACGAGTTGGCAGCGATATCAAGACATATATGAAACTATAATCACAAATCATGTTAATCTGGCGTTTCGCCATAATTTCCAAGTAAAAGAAATGTAAAAGCCCATAGGAAGATTCTGTAGGAAAGATGGGAGGAGGGGCTGAAAAATGCGGTGAATGAGGCAAAAAGGAAGAGTTTTATTGGGGCTTCTGCTTTTGTTGGCAGGGAGCATTATATTTTTTTATCCTGATTTTCGTGAATGGAAAACGCAGCGGGAAGTGGATCGGATCGCGGGGAAGCTTTCGTGCCAGAAAAAAACGGGGAGACTGCGTGAGGCGGAAGGGCAAATAGGTAACCCTGATGACGGCCTGAGGCAAAAGGGTGAAACAGAGCAGTCGGGATCAGCGGATTTGGAAGAGCTGTATATTCAGATGCAGGCCTATAATGAGCGTCTGTTTAAGGAAGGTCAGCAGCTTACGGATGTATGGAGCTTCCAGCAGCTTCCACTTGATGCTTCGATGCTGCCGGATGAGGGGGACTTCATTGGATACATTGAGGTACCGGATATGGAGGTGAGAATGCCCCTGCTTCTTGGTGCGTCAGACGAAAATCTGGCTCGGGGTGCGGCAGTTTTAGCGCAGACCAGTATGCCTATCGGAGGTGAGAATACGAATTGTGTGATCGCTGGTCATCGGGGATACCGGGGGAGTGCTTATTTTCAGCATATTGAGAGTATGAGGGAGGGCTCTGAGGTTTATATTGTGAATCCCTGGGGCACGCTGACTTACCGGGTGATGGAGACGAAGATTATTACGCCCTATGATATGGCTTCCATCTCGATTCAGGAGGGGAAGGATATGGTCACATTGCTTTCCTGTCATCCCTATGCGGGCGGTGGGAAATACCGGTATGTGGTGCTTTGCCAGCGGGACGATGCGCAGATAGGAGAGAAAGCAGATATAGGAGATATAGAGGATATGGGGAAAAGCGGTGGGGAGGAGTGGATAGAGGAAGCGGGAGCAGGGAAAGCCTCGGAAAAAAAGCAGGAGATTGGCCTGTTAACCTGGGAGAAATATGTCCGAAGGGTATTTTTGATAGGGATGTTTGCTTTTGGATGGAGAGTGTTGGCATGTTTTATGCATAAATTGAGAAAAAGAAAGGAGAATTAACAATGAACAGATTTATGAAAATGGCAGGAAGCATGATTCTTTTTGCTGCTATTGCAATGATATCCGCATCTGGTGTGCTGGCTGCCTCTGCGGATGTGATGGATACGGCCAGGACGGCTTCGCTGACAATTCACAAATATGATCTCACAGCGGCCATGGGAGACGGTATCGATGTTTCCGGGTTTACGGCCACCGGGGAGCGGGATATGGCAGCGGAGGATACATTGAAAAACTATGTGATTGAGGGGGTGGAGTTTACTTATGTACGTGTGGGAGGTATCCATACGGAGAGTGTCGGTGGAAATGTGAAGCTGCTGTATGACATTCCCGCACAGTTGGAGACGATTTTGGAACTGACGGATGGTCGGGGAGATCATAAGCATGCGTCTGATGAGCTGAATAGCGCATTGAAAAATCTTTTGGCGGGGGATGGAAATACGGATGGAAAGAATGCGTTGGAGAAATATATTGCAGGTGCTTCCGGTAAGGCGGGCATGCCGCTGACGGATAAGGAGGGGGTCACCCAGGTTACTGGTCTGCCGCTGGGGCTGTATCTGTTGGTGGAGACAAAGGTGCCGGCCAATGTCCACACAACGGTGGATCCTTTTTTTGTTTCCCTGCCAATGACCAATAATACCGGTGATTATTGGTTTTATGATGTGGATGTGTATCCGAAAAATCAGACGGATCTTCCCAATCTGGATAAACTGGTGCGTCAGCATGATGACGCGGCCCTTTATGAAAACCCGGGGTATGGTGATATTGCCACGGCTTCCGAGGGAGATCGTGTGGACTACATTTTTGTGTCCCATTTGCCTAAGATTACCTCAGAGGCTACTTATCTGGCGGAATATACTTTTGTGGACAAGATGGATAAGGGGCTTACGTACAATCGGGATGCTGCGGTGTATTTCTATTCTAATGAGGCCGATGCTCGTGCCAACAACACGGCGAATGCCGTGAAAACCTGGGTGCATGGGGCTTCGCAGTTTCTGGAAACTTATGAGGGGAGTAATGCGGACTACAATCAGATGACAGTGGCCCCCACCAGAGAGGGACTTAAGGAAATTGATCCCAGCTTGTCCTGGCATTGGCTGGTGGTGGCCTACAGCGCAACGGTGAATTCCGATGCCACTCCGGTGTTAGGGGATGAGGGAAATACCAATGACGTGAAATTGACCTGGAAGCGTACCAGTATGGCCTTTACGGATACTTTGGAGGATCGGGCCAGGGTATATACCTTTGGCATTAATTTGAAAAAGGAGTTCAGCGACGCGTCGAAAACCGGTGATCCCACGAAAGTTCAGTTTGTACTGGAGAATCAGACCGACGGACACTTTGTGACAGCCGGAAAACAGACTGCGGGATGCTATTATGTCACAGATGCGCTGAAAGGCGCCGCCCAGCAGGAGGGAACGGTTTTTTCCCCGGCGGCAGATGGTACCATGTTGATTAATGGCCTGGAAGCAGACACCTATATTCTGACGGAGCTTCATACCTCCGACGGGTATTCCTTACTGCGGGAGCCCATGGTGATTGTAATTGACTGCACGGCGGACAGCTTTAGCCCATCTCAGACCACATTGTACGATATGATGGATAGGGCGAATAATCCGTATAAAAAGGTGATCGAGACTGCGGGGGCTCGGGCAGGGGCGACAGTGGATGGCAGGGCAGTCAGCATGAGTGGGGATACGGGACAAAACAGGGATTCAGCAAATGCCCGGGTGGATATGACGGTGGTGAATACACCCAGCTTCCAGCTTCCCAGGACCGGCGGCACCGGTACGCTCCTGTTTACGCTGGGCGGCTGCGGGATTGCGTTTCTTGGACTTGTGGTTGCCACAAGGAAGTCGAAGGAGCAGAGGGCACAGTAAGCTATGGAAAGAAAACGGTTGTCGGATTGCGGAGCGCATAACAGCGGACGGGGAAATATCGGAAGGAGTCTGCTGGTGCTTCTGCTCCTTTCCAAGGCACTGGGGCTTATTGTGTATCCGTTCGCGGCGAATTATCTGTTTGAAAACCGGGCAGCTTCGGTGGTGAGTGCTGCGAAACAGGCCGTGCAGCGGGCAGGCGATGCGGTGTGGAAGGAGGCTCTTTTGGAAGCTGAAAATTATAATCGGGTTCTTTCCAGCGGCCATATTCGGCTTAAGGATCCTTTCGAGGAGGAAGAGCCTGAGGGGGCTTCGGACTATGCTTCTCTGGTTTGTATGACGGAGGAGGGCGTGATGGGGTTTATTGAAATTCCTTCCCTCGGTTTGACACTGCCTATTTATCACGGCACTTCTGAGCGGGTGCTGGAAATGGGAGTGGGGCATCTGTGGGGAACCTCTCTGCCAGTGGGCGGAGAAGGTACCCATGCAGTGTTAACGGGGCATTCGGGGCTGAGCAGTGCGAAGCTTTTTACAGATCTTGCAGAGCTGGTGGAAGGGGATATTTTTTTTCTGAACGTGCTGGGAGAAAGGCTGGCCTACGAAGTGAATCAGATCAAGACGGTTCTGCCCGCTGAGCTGGAGGATCTGTATGTGGAGAGTGGGAAGGATTACTGTACACTGGTGACCTGCACGCCCTATGGAGTGAATACGCATCGGCTGCTGGTGAGGGGAGAACGCACAGATTATCAGGAATCAACGGCTGATCCCCAGGTTCTTCAGAAAAAGGATGTGGAATCCAAATGGATGCAGGAGTACAAAAGGGCGCTGCTTGCAGGGGCGGGATGTTTTGGCGGATTGAGTGGACTGCTGTTTTTAAAAAGGCGTTTGAAGGAATGGGCATGAATTGTGGATAATTATATGAGGAGTTTATAAGATGAAGCATAGGAAAAAAAGAATTGCGGCTGCCGTACTGTCGGCAGCGATGCTGGCCGTATCTGCCTGGCCCGGGCGCCTGGACGGCGCTGCGGCTGCGGGATCAGAGCAGGATGGAATACGGATTGTGGTGGATGAAGCAGCCGGGCCGAAGGAAACAGAAGCCGCGGGAGGCGGAGCAGCCAGAGCAGGGGAAACGGAAGCCGC
>CAMNQN010000197.1 GCA_946549155.1 uncultured Lachnospiraceae bacterium
CCGGTGCCCGGAATTTTCGTCCGCCTCCATCTAAGATTTTCTACGGTATCCTCCGAATTATTTTCCAGATGCTTGTGGCCCTGCACGCCCGCCTCTTCCTGCGTCCTGCTACTTAACAAAACACGAAGAACATTGACACCTGAGCGGCAGCCCCGCTTATTTTTCTCGTAAAATTGCAGATACTATCCAGAGGCGGCTACACGTTCGCCCACCAAATTTATCAAAATAGGAGGTATTTCATGAACAGTGACACAAAATACCATATCCGGGAGCTGGACGTGCAGGCCTGCTCCGCCACAGACTGCACCGGACTGATTCCGGCGGCGCCGGCCACAGAGGCAGAGCTGGAAAGCTACGACGAGCTGTATCCCTACCTGGCAAAGGTCACCGCTGCAGACGAGAAGCCTGTTCAGGAACCGCGCTGAGTATCAGAAGAATGCCGAAGTAAGGAAATGCGGAATTAATCAGCGGTTTCTTAGAGGCTGCCGCAAAATGGGGGCTGTCATAATTTTACGACAGCCCCACTATATCCATTTTTTCTCAATCTGCGGCCCCTATCTCAAGCAGCGGTTCTCCAAACTCTATTCTGCCTTCCCGCAGCAGCCGCACCTCCTGTCCATCCTCCAGCTCCAGGCAGAGCACCGGCGATGCCAGGGAGACGGCATGCTCTCTCAGATAGTCCAGTTCCATACGAATCAGGGCATCCCCTTTTTTCACCTGCTGGCCATTTTTTACAAAGCACTGGAAGCCCGCTCCTTCCAGCTTCACCGTGTCGATTCCCAGATGAATCAGCAGAGAAAGCCCGCTGTCCGTCTTAAAGCCCACCGCATGCTTTGTCTCAAACACAAAGCTGACCTCACCGTCCTCCGGCGCCCGCAGCATCGGATCCTCCGGTGTAATGACGGCGCCCGGTCCCATCATACCCTGGGCGAAGGCCTCATCCGGCGTAGTGGACAGCTCTGCCGCCTGGCCGGAAAGCGGGCTGGAGAGAAGCACTGCCTTCCGGGCGCCTTTGCTTCGGTCGACCGTGGACTTCCCGGATCCAGCCCCGTCTTCGGCTTCTTCCTTCTCCTCCGTACACCCTCCCGGTGCATGTTCCAGATAATCCTCCAGATCCGACTTGATCACCGTCACCCGGGGGCCATAGATGATCTGTACTCCGTTTCCTTTCTGAATCACACCGGAGGCTCCGGTGCTCTTTAGCAGTCCGTCATTCACCAGTTCTGCCCGCTCTACCGTACAGCGCAGCCTGGTGGCGCAGCAGTCCACATCCGCAATATTGCTCTTTCCCCCCAGTCCCCTGCAGATAACAGCGGACAGTCCGACCTCCTGCGGGCTTTCCGGGGCGGGCGTGCTGTTTTTTCTGGCCTCCACATCGCTTCTTCTGTACAATTTTACCTCCTCCGCCTCATCCCGGCCCGGAGTTCTCAGATCCATCCTCAGAATCAGGAAGCGGAACAGCAGATAGTACACAACGAAATAGCCGATCCCCACAAACACAACCCAGATCCAGTTGGTTTTTGTATTTCCCTGCAGAATGCCGAACAAAAACAGGTCGATCAGGCCGCCGGAAAAAGTCATTCCCACGCCTACCTGAAATACATGCATCAGCATATAGGCCAGCCCTGCCAACACGCAGTGCAGGACATAGAGAATCGGGGCCACAAACAGGAACGTAAATTCCAGCGGCTCCGTAATACCGGTGAGCATGGAGGTCAGGGCGGCCGACAAAAGCAGGCCGCCGGCAGCCTTGCGTTTCTCCGGTTTCGCCGTCTGGTACATAGCCAGAGCCGCGCCGGGCAGGCCGAAAATCATCAGCGGAAATTTACCCGACATAAACCGGGTGGCCGACACCGCAAATTTCTGCACGGCAGGGTCCGCCAGCTGGGCAAAGAAAATATTCTGGGCGCCCTCCACCAGCTGGCCGTTCACCATCAGCGTGCCGCCCACCGCTGTCTGCCAGAAGGGCAGGTAAAACACATGATGCAGGCCAAAGGGAATCAGCAGCCGTTCCATCAGTCCGTACACCCAGGTTCCAAAATAGCCGGAGTTAAGCACCACATTGCCGATGGCATAGATCCCGTTCTGCACCGGCGGCCAGATGTAAAACATCAGAATCCCCACGCCGGTGTAGGCCAAGGCGCTGATAATGGGTACAAACCGGGTGCCCCCGAAAAAAGAAAGCACCTGGGGCAGCTCAATCCGGTAGAAACGATTGTGCAGCGCGGCCACCCCCAGCCCCACAAGGATACCTCCAAACACCCCCATCTGGAGGGAGGTAATCCCGCAGACTGAGGTCACCGCACCCTCCAGCATATTGTCCGCTCCTCCGTAGATTGTGATCATAGCTGAAATTGACGCGTGCATAATGAAAAATGCAATTGCCGCCGCCAGTGCGGCCACCTCCTTCTCCCGCTTCGCCATGCCGATGGCCACACCCAATGCAAAAATAATAGGAAGGTTGGCAAACACAATGTTCCCCGCCTCGCTCATCACCTGGCAGACCGCGTGAAAAACCGTGCCCTGCCCCAGAAGCCCCTTGAGGCCGTAAGTGGCCAGCATGGTTTCATTGGTAAAAGACCCGCCGATACCCAGCAGCAGCCCCGCCACCGGCAGTATGGCGATTGGCAGCATGAAGGAACGCCCCACGCGCTGCAAAACCCCAAATACTTTTTCTTTCATTCTCCTTCTCCTTCTGTTTTAATGATGATCCGCTGCCCTTTGATCAAATTCCGGGTTAAAATAGTAGTAGTTTTTCGCGTCCAGCGTCTCCTTGGTCTTTTCCAGGGCCTCTCCAAAACGCTGGAAATGCACGATCTCCCGGGTGCGCAGGAATTTCAGCGGCTCCCGGATTTCCGGATCCGTGATCATGCGCAGCAGATTGTCATAGACAGTACGGGCCTTCTGCTCCGCCGCCAGATTTTCCGTCAGATCGGTGATGGCATCGCCCTTGGACTGAAATTCCACAGCGGAAAAGGGCAGGCCGGCCGCCGCCTGAGGCCACAGTCCCTTCGTGTGATCGATATAATAGGCGTCGAAACCGGCCTCCCTGGCCTCCTCAATCGTAAGATTCCTGGTGAGCTGGTATACCATGGCGCAGATAATCTCCATATGGGCCAGTTCCTCCGTCCCTATGTCTGTCAGCAGGCCGCTCACCGATTTCACCGGCATGGTATAGCGCTGGGCCAGATAACGCATGGAAGCGGACAACTCCCCGTCGGGCCCGCCGTACTGGCTGATGATAAGCCGTGCGGTTTTCGGGCAGGTCTTGGTGATTTTCACCGGATACTGCAGTCTCTTCTCATAAATCCACATTTATACGCACGCTCCTTCCCAGGGCATGGGGCCCTTCTCCCAGCAATAACACTTCGATTCCGGATTTTCCTCATAAAGCTGTGCCATACAGTCCATAGTCAGAGGATAATACCGGCCGGCAAACTCCTGCAAAAGCTGTCTGCGCCGCTGTACGGTCTGTTTTAAAAACTGAAGGCCGTTTTCATCCTGCGGATGGGTATCCATATACAGGCGAATGTCATCCAGCAGGAAACCTATCTCCATTACCTGCAGCATCATACATTCCCGGCCCTGCTGCTGTTGGGACGCATTTTGTGTCTGCTCCGCGCAGCCGCCGCTTTCCGACTGGCCCTCCTTCTGACCGCCACAGCCGCAGTCCTCCGGTGCGTTCATCGCTTCCTCAAACTGCCCCGGATCCCCCGGACGCTGCGAGGGACAGCTTCTTGGAATGTTCCCGAATTCCTCCTCCGAGGCAAAAAACGGCTTGTCCAGATCCCGGAAAATGGTTCCGATGCTCAATGCCCGGGCCTGCTCATAAAGCTCACCCCATTGCTGAACCGGTATGGACGCCATAGCAAGATGTTCCTGTCTTTCCATAAAAACAACTCCCTTCTCTGGTTTGGATTTTTACTTCTCCTTTAGTAGTATGTGTAAAAATCCAAAATTTAGATAGGGATTTTTTTCATATTATTTTAACCAGTCCCTCTTCTGTCAGCCGGTACACCGTATCACACACTTCCTGGATATATTTCCGGTCATGGGAAATACTGATAATCGCACCTCCAAAACCCGAAAGTACCTCCCGGATTACAGGATTGGACAGAGGAGAAAAATTTCTGGTGGGCTCATCCAGCAGCAACACATCCGCCCCGGACAGGCTCATTTTCAAAAGCAGCACCTTCGCTTTCTGTCCCCCGGACAGTTCCCGGATCGGATGGCTCATCTCCTCCGCCGTGTATTTCATGGAACCCAGGTAAGTTCGGATTCGGGTCCGTTCCTCCTTATCGCCGGTAACCGTCAGATAATCCACCGGATCCTTTTCCATATTCAGCAGATCCTCGTAATTTTGCGGCATATAGGCCGCATGAAGATCCTTTCGCTCCAGCAGCTCCCCGGCAATCTGTTTCAGCAGGGTGGTTTTCCCCGTGCCGTTTCTTCCCACGATACAGATTTTTTCATTTCCCTTCACCCGCAAAGAAATATTCCGGGCTAAAATGCGGGGGCTTTCCTGATCCAACGCCTGATTCGGCGCCCATAATTCTGCCAGGGCAACGTCCAGTACCACCTTCCCCGCCGGCAGCCGGGTATCCTCCCCAAAACGCAGGAATATCGATTCCTCCTGCTCCGGAGGCTGAACCATCCCGGCAGCCTCCCGCTCAAAACGTTTCCCCATGGAAACCACCGCCTTCATCTTTTTCTTCAGCAGCTGTCCGCTGTGGGGATCCTGCCGGGACACCGCCGCCTGCTCGTGCTCCACCCTCTGCTGAAGCCTCCTAAATTTCTCCTGCCGTATTTTCTCCTGCCGCCGCTGATTCAATGCGTTCTGCTCCTGATTTTTAAAACAGGCGCTTCGCTGCCGGAGATATTCTTCGTACGGCATCCGGGTCACACAATACCGGCTGACCGTTTTCCTCCGGAGCTGTTCCATGTGGATGACTACATTGGCGGTTCGCTCAATCAATGTCTCATCGTGGGAGATAAACAGCACCGTCCGCTTTGTCTCCCGGATCAGCCCCTCCAGCCATTCCAGCGTCCCGATATCAATATCATTGGAGGGCTCATCCAGCAAAAGGATCGTGGGCCTGGCCATCAGAAGCCTGGCCATCTGGGCCTTGACCTTCTCCCCTCCGGAGAGGCTTTTCATCCTCTGCTCCCCATAAAAAAATTCCGCCGTCAGCCCCAACTCCCCCGCCAGGGCGCTCAGCTCCCTGGGTGTCTGTTCCCAGAAACAGGACGATTCACTGAAAAATTCATACACTGTTTTTTCCTGATCTGCCCCCTTCAGCTCCTGAGGCAGATATCCCAGCACCTCTCCGGTGCAAATTCGCTCCCCAGATGCCTCCGCGTAATCCGCCACCAGCTCAGGATCATACATCCACTTCAGCAGCGTGGACTTCCCGTTTCCCTCCTCGCCGATAATCACCGCCTTGTCCCCCGGGTTCAAAACAAAATGAAAATCAGTGAGGATAACGTGAAGATCCTTTTTATGCACCATATTCAAATTTTTAATTTGCAGCATAACCCTTTTCCTTTCCGCCAAATAAAAAGAACCTGTCTCCGCACCCGAAAACAGATTCCCTCGCCAAAGAAAAATCTATCCCGCAAACCGGATCAATCCTCATCGCACTTCCGCGCTTTCCGATCCCGGCCTGTCTCTGAACAGGTTTCAAAATGAACGATAATCAAATCCGGCGTGCGCAGACAAAAGCCCCTTAACCGGGCCGTTCTTCCCGTCTGCAAGTTTCCTGCCAAATTTCATTATCTGTACATTTCCTCACCCATGCGCATTTCTGCGCCTTTCTTCTATATTTATATTTCCCGGAGGAGTACGCATATACACGCTTCCCGCCCCGCTAACGCCCACTATAACACAACAAATCACAGAATGCAAGACTAAGCTGCAAACGATCCGCCCCCATCCGCGCCCGGAGTTACTGTTCCGGTACCAATGTTCTTCGTGTTTGGGTAATTATCAGGACGCAGGAAGGGAAAGCGCGGAGCCGACCCTG
>CAMNQN010000198.1 GCA_946549155.1 uncultured Lachnospiraceae bacterium
CCTGCGACCTCTGCGTCCCGAACGCAGCGCTCTACCAAGCTGAGCCACGCATCGTTAAATGACATTCAAGCCATCCGCCATTCAGCTTGATTATAATAACATCATTTCTGATAAAATGCAAGTACTTTTTTTACTTTTTTATGTTGTCTCTCATTAAACTCATTAATCTTCGTGTTTGATTAATTACCCGGACGCAGGAAAAAACGGGGCCGGGCGGGCAGGGCCACAAGCACCCGCCTCTTCCTGCGTCCTGGTAGTTAACAAAACACGAAGAACATCCGCACCTCCAAAGGTGCATTGTATCGCCTTTGTGATGCCTTCTTCCGTTACCCGGGCATGCCGTCAGTCTTTTGCTTGCGTTTCCGCTTGTTTTCATACATCCGTTCATCCGCCTCACTGAAAAGCTTGTGATAATCGATGCTGTCCCGGGTTATGCTGTATCCCACAGAATAGCCCAGGGGAATATCCCGCGTTTTGCCAAGCCAGGTCATCCGTTGATCCTGAAGATGCTCTAGGCGTTTTAAATCCGCATACAGCCTCTCCTGTTCATAGCGGTAAAAAAACAGGATAAATTCATCTCCTCCCTGCCTTGCCGCCAGGCAATAGGGAGAACAAAATTCCTGGATCAGCTCCGCCACCTGCCGCAGATATTGGTCTCCTGCCTCGTGCCCATAGGTATCGTTGATCATTTTCAGTCCGTCCACATCGATGATCACCAGGGCACACAGGCCCAGATCTTCTTTCTCCGCTTCCAGGCAGGCCAGGCGGTTATCCAGGCCCCGGCGGTTATACAATCCCGTCAACAGATCAAAATCCCGTTCCTGCTCCAGCTTACGCACCATCTCGTTGATATAATTGCTTAATTCCAAAAATTCCAGACTGCTGTCCGCCTGTACCGTCTCGTTCAGATTCCCCCTGGTAATCAAAGCCAGCTTTTCATTGATATCCCGGATGCGGTCCACCACGTAACGGTTCATATACCTGGTTACCGCAGTGACCAAAACCAGTGCGATCAGCACCAGCCCGGCCGTCAGGGAAAGCATGTTCAGTGGGATACGCTGATACAGCATTTGCGTGGTAATCACCCGGCCGATGTAATTGGTGCCGATTTTTTTAAACACACAGTAGGAGTTATTCCCGCCTACCTTCGCAAAAAAGCCGTTCTTTTGATTCTTGACTTTCTCAAAATCCAAACCGATCTGTTTCAGCTCTTTCCCTACCAGGCCCTGTTTCGTGGCTCCCACAATCTGTCCGCTCTCCTCATCCACCGCATAGTAATCCACCTCGGGATTGACCCTGAAAAGAGCAAATATATAAGACAGCTCATTTTTTTCCGTTGCCTCCATAACGCTGACCGGTGTCATACCCACCTGAATGATAAACTCCCCGTTGCTGCTCCACAGTGCAGAGTACTGCATCATTTTTCCCTCGGCAGTGTTGGGAGCAATCTCCTGGACCAGGGTCAGATTTTTATCCTCCAATATAGGCTTGAAAAATCTCATCTGCTCACCGGAATCAAACGTATAGCCATAATATTCCGGATGGGTTCCCGCATAAATACAGCCGGTACTGTCAAAAATGTGAATCTCATCCACCTCCAGCATCTCAGCAATCCGCTTCAGTTCCTCCACATCCTCCAGAACAGAAGGATTGTCTTCAATGATATAGGAAATGGCTTTCGCATTGTGCAGGCAGGTCTGGAAGTATTTCTTTTTGGTTTCCGCCAATTCCTCCTGGTTTTCCGCCAGCACCTGCTCCATCTGCTCAAAGGTCCGCTCCGCATTTTCCTGGGCCCGTCTCCGTTCATTGCTTATTTCCGCTGCAGTAATAACGACCAGTATCATGATCACCACGATAATTATAATTTTTCGCATATAGCTGCTGATTATCTTCTTTAATGTCTGCATCTACATCGCTACTCCTTTTTACTATCCCGTTTAACATGGTTTTACCGGAACCCTTCCCTGTCAGTCCTTCCCGTTATCGATGCCCTGCCCGGTACTCTGCTTCATTCGCCATCCGGCGTGATACTTGTTCTTCAAAAGTCCGTTCACCAGCTTTCCCCAGCCTAAGGGATAACCGTTTACACAGACAAGCTGCCAGCCGCTCTCCCGGCTGCTCTCGCCGGGTGAGATCTCTATGGTCTCCCCCCGCAGATAGCGTATTATCCGTCCGTCCTGCCAGGTAAAATCCAGAACCGCCGGATATTCCTCCTTCCGCAGCGCCATTGCAAAGGACTGGCTGGGCTCAAAGCGTTCTTTTTTCACTTCCCCCAGATACAATCCATTCCGCAGAAATGGAATGCCTCCGCCCTTGGGCAGCAGCCCGGATATGTAATAGACCTGGCCGTTGCGGATTTCCAGCCGGTCGCTTTCCCAATTCCAGCGCACCTCGCTCAAAAAGCCCTCCAGAGCCCGGCGCTGCCCCTCTCCACCTCTTTTTTTGCCTGCCGCCCTGTTTTTTCCCAGCTTCCTTTCTTCCCGGGGCTGCCAGGCTTCCTCACGCGCTTCACATGTTCCATGAAAAAAGCCTTCTTCCGCCTTCTCCTTTTTCCGGAGCAGCGCCAGGAAATGCCCCTCCCCGCTTATCCGGTGCGGCCAAAGGCGCACACACTTTTCCAGGCCGTTCAGGCCCGGCGAGAACCCCTCCCTGAAAGGGATCTCCTGCAGCTCCAGCTCCGGTTGCTGCTCCAGCAGATACCGGATCACTTCCTCATTTTCCACCGGCGCAAACGTGCAGGTGGAGTACAGCAGGTATCCGCCGGGACGCAGCATATCCGCCGCCCGGAGAATAATATCCCTCTGAGTTTTCGCGCACTCCTCCGGCTTCCCGGGATACCAGGCGCGGATCACATCCTGATCCTTCCGGAACATCCCCTCCCCGGAACAGGGAGCATCCACTAATATCTTGTCAAAAAATTCAGGAAAACGCTCCTGGAGCCGGGCGGGAGCCGCATTGGTGATATAAGAATTGGGAATGCCAAAGACTTCCACGTTTTTCAGCAGCGCCTTTGCCCGGGAAGCACTGATGTCGTTCGCCACCAAAAGGCCCTGTCCTAAAAGACCGGCTCCAAGAGCGGTGGCCTTCCCGCCGGGGGCGGCGCACAAATCCAGCACCTTATCCCCGGGGCAAGCCTTCAGAATGCTGGCCGGCGTCATGGCGCTGGGCTCCTGCAAATAGTAAAGCCCCGCGTGATAAAGGGGATGTCTCCCCGGAGCATCCTCCTCCTGGTAATAATAACCGCCCGGGATCCATGGGATACGGCTTAAATGAAAGGGAGCAATCCGCTCGAACTCCTCCGGGCTGATCTTTTTTGTATTCACACGAAGCCCATACTTACGGGCTTCCTCATAGCTTTTCTCAAAAGCGCCGTACTCCTCTCCCAGAATGCGGCGCATCCGATCTGTAAATTCCACCGGCAAATTCGGTAAACTCATGGTAACACTCCATTTCCCGGACCGCGGCGCCTTTGCCGCATCCCGTACCTTTCCCCTGACCGCCGCTCCCTGCTTTCGCCCGCGCAGCCTTCAGGCACGCCGCAGCTACTGCCAGCTGAGACGATGCAGGTCACCCTGCAGCCGCATATGGTCAAACTGATTCTGACGCAGTGCCTCGTACAGCACGATAGCCACGGAGTTGCTCAGATTTAGGGAGCGGGTGTCCCCTATCATGGGGATACGCACCGAAGTCTCCGGATACTTTATCAATATCTCCTCCGGAATCCCGGCGCTCTCCTTCCCAAACATAAGATAGCAGTCCGGCTCATAAGCCGCCTCCGTATAAATTTTTTTCGCTTTTGTGGTGGCCATGTAGAGCCTGGCTCCCGGATTTTTCTCCAGAAAGTCCGCAAAATCCGCATACACGGTCACATCCAGATCCGCCCAGTAATCCAGCCCCGCCCGTTTCAGGGCCTTCTCCGACAGAGAAAAGCCCAGGGGCCCAATCAGATGAAGCCTGCTGCCTGTAGCTACACAGGTCCTTCCGATGTTTCCGGTGTTAGCCGGAATCTCCGGCTCGTGCAGCACTATATTTATCCTAGACATAGAACTCCTGCCTTCTTATCCTTCCCTATATTTTTTCAGACCCGGCCGCCCTATTTTGACATATTCTTTCTCAGCCGGGTCACGAATTTGCCCAGCCGGTTCAGGGCCACCTTCAGGTCCTCCAAAGAGTACGCGTAGGAAATCCGCAAAAATCCCTCGCCGCAGTCTCCAAACGCATCTCCCGGCACCACGGCTACCCGTTCTTCCTCCAGCAGCCTGGTGGCAAATTCCTCGCTGGTCATCCCAAACTCCCTGATGCAGGGGAATACATAGAATGCCCCGAAGGGTTCAAAGCAGGGCAGCCCCATCTCCGAAAACGCGTGCATCAGATACCGCCTTCTCTGATTGTAGGCTTCCCGCATCTTCTCCACCTCCTGGTCACAGTCCCGAAGGGCCGCCACCGCGGCATACTGGCTGTTGGTAGGTGCGCACATAATGGCAAACTGATGGATTTTCACCATCTGCCGGATAATTTCCCTGGGGCCGCAGCAGTAACCCAACCGCCATCCGGTCATGGCATGGGATTTAGAAAACCCGTTGATTACAATGGTCCGCTCCTTCATGCCCGGCAGGCTGGCGATACTCACATGCGTTTTCCCCGTGTAGGTCAGCTCGGCATAAATCTCGTCCGTGAGCACAAAGATATCCTTCTCCCGGATTATCTGCGCGATATCCTCCAGGTTCTCTCGTTCCATCACCGCACCGGTGGGATTGTTGGGGAAGGGCAGCACCAGAATCTTGGTCTTATCCGTAATGGCTGCCAGCAGCTCCTCCTTCGTAAGGCGAAATTCATTTTCCGCCTTCAGATTAATAATCACCGGGACACCGTCCGCCAGCTGCACGCAGGGAACATAAGACACATAACAGGGTTCCGGAATCAATACCTCATCCCCGGGATTCAGCAGCGCCCGAAACGCCAGATCAATGCCCTCGCTGCCGCCCACTGTCACCAGCGTCTCCCCCAGGGGATCGTACTCCAGGCCAAAACGACGTTTCAGATAGCGGCAGATCTCCTCCCGCAGCTCTTTCAGGCCCGCATTGGAGGTGTAAAAGGTTCTGCCCCGCTCCAGCGAGTAAATGCCCTCATCCCGCACAGCCCAGGGAGTATCAAAATCCGGCTCCCCCACGCCCAGGGAAACCACATCGTCCATCTCACTTACAATGTCAAAAAATTTACGAATGCCAGAGGGTTTGATGGCTCTGGCCTTATCTGCAATCATATCTCTCAAGGTGTCACCAGCATCCTTTCATCCTTAGATTTTTTTGCCAGGATAATTCCGTCGTCCTTATATTTTTTCAGGATAAAATGGGTAGCCGTGCTGAGCACCGTATCCAGCGTGGACAGCTTGTCGCTGACGAAGCTGGCCACCTCCTTCAGCGTCTTGCCCTCCAGAATCACCAGCAGGTCAAACGCGCCGGAAATCAGATAGACAGACTGTACCTCCGGATAATTGTAGATACGCTCCGCGATGCTGTCGAAGCCCTGGCCCCTCTGGGGCGTCACCCGCACCTCGATCAGGGCTGTCGTCTTATCCACCGACGTTTTATCCCAATCAATCAGCGTGTGGTATCCACAGATAATATGCTCCTGCTCCATCTTCTGCACTTCATTGGCAATCACCGCTTCGCTGGAGCCCAGCAAAATTGCCAATTCCTTCAAATCTATCTTACTGTTTTTTTCCAAAAAAGTTAAAATCTGTTCTCTCATTCTTCACAACACTCCTTACTTTGCCGTTCCCTTTCTGACCGGCAATCTTTCCATATCGCCATTCCGCAGGCCCACGGTAAAAAAGCCCGCCGAATAGTCTTATTCTAGTCTATTCCCTGGCATCCCGCAAGCATTTTCTTTCCCAGCAGCAAAAATATACACGGCGCAGTTATATTTCTATTCGTGTTTTGTTAATTGACAGGACGCAGGAAAAGACGGGGCCGGGCGGGCAGATGCCTCTGGAAAACTGCTCC
>CAMNQN010000199.1 GCA_946549155.1 uncultured Lachnospiraceae bacterium
TCTATTTTAATCACCCTCATCATATCCGCCACATAATCCAGGTACACGTCCACCGCCATCACACGGGCAGCCTTCTCGTAATCCATCCGCACAGATACGCTGACGCAGACCTGGCCTGTGTTCGAATCGTAATAGGGCTCCCCGAAGGCCAGCTCGTCATGACCGCAGCCCTCCACATACCAGTCCCGCTCCGTGAGAACCCAGTCCGCATCCGGAACCCAGCCGGAGCCATCCAGATAAACGCCGGAATCGTCACCCATGTAAATCCCTGCCGGATATGCCGAATTGGTCTCGACAGACGTCTCCAGAAACGCAAGTATCTCTTCATCGGTGTCAAATGTTCCCAGGTTAATGGCGTCCTCAAAAACCTTCAGCTCTCCCATGATCCGGTCCGCCCAGCTTTCAATGTCCTTTGCATATGCGCTGGCCTCTGCTTCCAGCCTTTCCTGATCCCGCTCAATCAGCATTCTGCGGCTGATCAGGAAAAAGCAGGCAATCAGCAGCAATACCACCGGAATAATCACAAAAATCAGTTTTGCACGCACACCCGTTTTTTTCTTCATCCTGTCATCTCATCCTTTCCCTGTATTCTGCTGTATTGTACCACAAAAAATTTACAATTGCATTATTCACCTAAAAAACGCCGGGAAAAAATTTCCCGACGTTTTTTCTGATCGCTATTTCCAGCGTTCTATTTTACACTGATGCCTTTTTGTCTCTTTCTCGTAATTTATTCCCGCCAGCAGAATTTCCTTTGCGGATTCCACCCTCTGCACATAATTCTTCTCTCTGATCTGATCCAGCGCCGCCTCGCAGCTTTTCCCCATTTTCAGTTCCAGAATAATCGCCGGAATCCCTTCCTTTTTCGGCAGAAACAGATAATCGCAGTAGCCCTTCCCGCTCTTTGCCTCCCGTTCTATGCGGTAATCTTTTCGCGCATACAGATAACAGAGTGTAATGTATCGCTTCTGACATTTCCCTGGAGCGATCCACCGGAATCCCGGACACCAGTTTTACGATGTCAAACACTGACTGGCATCCGCCGCAATGCCGCTCACCCGCCGGGCCGTAATCTCATCCGTCTCACTCCACCGGCATATGCCCTGCTGACGCTGCTGGCCCAGAAGCCGCTGCATGAGATTTCCATCCGCGAGCTGTGCGATACGGCCGGCGTGGGCCGGACATCCTTTTACCGCAATTTTGAGACAAAAGAGGATATTTTAACGGCGCATATCCGGCGCTTATTTCATGAATGGTCAGGTGAATGGAAAGAGAATCCCGAGCTTCCGCTGGATCAGACAATTTATAACGTGTTTTCCCATTTTGAGGCAAACCGCGATTTTTACAGTCTGCTCAGTGAGAGGGGGCTGGTTTATCTCCTGAAGGATATTATCCTGGAGCTGTGCGGCTTTCGGCCGGAGCAGGAGGTCGTCGCCGCCTACTCCTCCGCCTATGTCGCCTTCTTTCTTTATGGCTGGATTGAGGTCTGGTTCCGGCGCGGGATGAAGGAGACGGCGGAGGAGCTGGCGGGCTACCTGAAGAAGGGGGCTGCCACGTGACGGTTTACCGCTATACTGATCTCCCACATGGAAAGAACGGGCCAGCCGCTCCTTTGGCGGCTGGCCCGTTCTTTCCGTGTTTCTCATAAAGCCCCGTTTCCGTATTCCGTCCCGGCTTCTGCCTCCGTCCGCTTTCTCTGCATCATCAGGCTGCGGTAGACGGTATCACTGCTTAGCTCATACTTCCCGGCCTTCCTGGGGACGCTGCCCCTCTCGAAGACGAACAGGGTGTTAAGGGGCAGGTTGAGCACTGTGGAGACCTGACAGTTGAACTTTCTGGCAAAGTACTCCGCCGTCTGAAAGTCCGTCCCTCCCAGGTACAGGCAGTGGTCGCAGCCGTTGATGATGGTCTGGGCTTTGGCATGGTCATAGAGGCCTTCCAGCTGGGAGATGCTCTGGATGACCAGGCTGACATAGATCTCCCGGGAACGGATCACGGAGATGATGTTGTCAAAATCCGGGATCACGGTGTTGGTGCTGAAGTCATCCAGAATGAAACGCACCGGGATCGGAAGACGGCTGTCCGGCTGCCGGTCCGCAGCGGCCATGAGATACTGCAGCGCCTGGGTGTAGAAGAGGTTGACCAGGGCGTCCTGGCTGCGGTCCGAATCGCTGATGGACAAAAACAGCGCCGTTTTCCCCCTGAGAAAGGCTCCCATGTCCACCTGCTCCTTCATGCAGAACATCCGCTTCACGCCGGGGTATGCCACCACGTCCAGGTGCTGGGCCAGGATTCCCTTAATGCTGGCGTCCATTCTCTCCGCATTTGCGTTCTGCCGGATCATCCGAATCTTGCGCGCGAAGGCGCTGTCAGGATGGTCGGCACACTCCTCATCGATCATATCCTCCAGGTCGTCTGTACCCATCTTTGTAAGGAAGGTGTAAGCCTCAAACAGGTTGTGCCGCTCCCGTGGAAGCACATTCATGATAAAGAGAAGGATTGCCTCCAGGTACATCTGGGCTGCCTGATCCCAGAAGGGTTCCTTGGAATTTAAGCAGGGGCAGATGGCCTGCGCGATCTTTTTGATATCCTGCTCATTGTAGTAATCACCGCATTTGTTTGCCTGGCTGTCCCGGTATTTGCGGATAAAAGCCAGGGGATTGTAGCCCCAGGGGGTGTTCACCACGTCCGTGAAGTCCAGGTGCATGACCGTGTAGCCCTTTTCCTTTAAGTATCCCCCGTAGAGCCTGCACAGGTTCCCTTTGGTGTCGGCAACGATCAGACTGTCCTGGGCGTGAAGGATGTTGGGTATCACATAGCCCCTGGTCTTGCCGCTGCCCGGCGGTCCCACCAGCAGATCATTGTTGTTGACCTCTGTGGCCCAGGTGTCATTGCTGACGATGATGTTTTCTGCAAGGATACGTTTGGTTTTGACGTTGTTGTACATCGTTTTTCCCTCCTGATATCGGTTTTTTCTGCCGCAGCGTTATCTGTCCTCCGCAAGGTTTGTGATGATGTGGTCAGCGAGGCCGAATTCAACGGCCGCCTCCGCCCGGAAGTAGCAGTCACTGGCGGTTCTGGCCAGGATCTCCTCCATGCTTTTGCCGGAATGCTCCGCGATGACCCTGGCGATGATCTGCCGGGTTTCCATCAGGTCGTCGCTGACCGCTTTCAGCTTCAGGGCGCTGCCGCCGGTCTGCACGATCAGCGGATCATGGATCATGAGGCGGCTGTGGGGCAGCATGTCGCGCTCTGCACCTGAGATGAAGAGCAGGGCCGCCATGGAGGCCGCCAGCCCCATGCAGACGGTGCGGACGGGGCAGCTTACCGCCCGCATCACATCATAGAGCGCCATACCGCAGTCCACATTTCCGCCGGGACTGTTGATGTACAGGGTGACCGGGGCCTTTGGATCCTCCCGCTGCAGATAGCGCAGCTGCCGGATGAGTGCATTCACCGCGTCTGCGTCCACCTCCCCCACCAGTTCTACCTCCCGGTGGGACAGCATCTCATCCTGGATCGGAATGAGATGGTAGCCATAGGATGATTCCCGGATAATTTTTGTTTCATTTGGATTGTACATGTTCGTTTTCTCCTTTCTTTTTCCGGCCGCTGTCTCAATCCTCGTCCCAGCAGCCCATCATTTCCTCTGCCGCTTCCACCGCCTCGTCATATGCGTCCTGAAGCTCGTCTCCCTCTGCGTCAAGGTAGTATTCCCAATCAATTGCCATTTTTCATTTCCTCCTGTTTTCATCATTCTGAGTTTTGCATTACTCTGTTAAATAGGTTGTTCCGCGCCGCCCACCTGCTCATCGTCCTCAAAGAAAAGCTGCTGTCCGGCCTCCATCTCAAGCGCCAGTTCTGACTCTCCTGCCTGGTCATATGCAGCCTGAATGGTTTTCTCCGCCAGGCCCGTATCCCGAAAAGCCCCGTCACCAATCCATACGACGCTTTCCGGAATCGTCACATGGGTCAGATCCCGGCAGCCCGCAAAGGCATCTTCACCGATCCATATGACCCCCTCCGGGATCTTCACATGGGTCAGACCCCGGCAGCCCGCAAAGGCTCCGTCCGCAATTTCGGTGACGCCTTCCGGAATGCTCACATCCCCTCCCGGGCCGTTGTATCTGCTCAGACATCCTTCGACGACATAAAAGCCGCCCTCCCGGTTTGCATTTGACATATGTAACCTCCTTTTCTGTTTCGATTTTCATCTGCCCCGTTTCCCTGTGGAAGCATGCTTTCGGCCAGTCATTAGGCTGTCCATGTGCGCCTTGCAACCACTACTTTACCAGGGCAGAAAATATAATTCGTAAATTTTACAAAGTTTTTTTGACTTTTTCGTAATATAGTGTTAGGATAGCCGTGCGGGGAAATCCCGCCCGCCATCCGCATTTTAAGAAAGGAACGGTGAAGATGTATGGAACTGTCTAAGGAAAAACTGGAAATCTGTGAGAAAAACCTCCAGAGCCTGCAGGAGACGGTGGACGAGCTCATGCGCCGCATGAAGGGCTACGACTACTCCTTCCGGCGGGAGATTACAGATCAGAAGGGGGAGTTTTGTCCGGAAAAGCTCCACGGCCTGGTGGAGGAGATGCTCTCCCTCTGGGAGGAGAAGCTGCTCGCGAAGCGCTACATTAAGAAAGGCTGGGTGAAGTCCTACCTTCGGACGCGGCGGGAGCTGTACGGCCTGTATCTTTATCTGGTCATGCGGTGCAGCCTGTACCGGGGTGGATACTACTACGCGCGGGGCAAAGAGTTAAAGGAGCGGACCGATTTTGGTTTTCTGCTGGAGCAGGCAGAGTGGTTCTCCCGGGGCTGGTGTATCACAAAGGGGACGGACGGAACCAGCCAGAATGAGCTGTACGGGGGATATGACGGAAACTTCGGCTTTCATCTGTATTCTCCCATCTACCATTACCTTACCTTTAAGGAACTGAACGCAGGGGCACTGGATGACGACTGGGCCCTGACCCCTCCGCATCTGCGGACCGAATACGGGTTCGAAGACCTGACAGCAGAAACGGAGGAGACAGAACAGCCGGTGGAAACAGACGGGCCAGAGGAAGCGGACGAACCGGATATAGCAGAACAGCCGGAGGAAACGGGTGAGCCGGATATGGACGACGACGATCTGTTTTATGAGGACGGAGAGGATGACTACGGCTTTGCCGATGCCTTCCCCGACTTCGAAGAAGACGATTACTGGAGTCCCCTGGATGAGCTGGATGAGGAGGACCGCGCCGCATGGTGGGAAGCTGAGTATGAACAGCAGAGCGAGCTGGAGAGCAGAAACTGGGAACTGCTGCAGCTGGTTCTGGGTTTTGAAGGTTTGGACGAGTACTGCTCCGCCTGCCTGCGCTTTGTGGAGCTCTTTCGGAAGGCGGGGACAGAAATTCCCCGGGATTTCTGCAGGGAGCTGGAAGAGATCGTGAACCTGTATCTGGGCCAGCATAAGATCGCCCCCCTGGCGGATACGGACAAGGCGCTGGATGTGCACAGCCGCATCTGTGAAGGGCCTCTCCGGCTGGCGAAATCTTATGGGAGGGAGTTGCAATGGAAGGCTCTGTAAACTCAATCCGTGACAATTTCTACCGCGATCTGATCCTCGAATATACCAGCAGGGCGGAACGTTCCTTCCTGTACCGCTACTTCTGGGCGGACAGCATATCGGGGCTTCTGGAGGAGCATTTCCCCGAACTATCGACGAAACGCGCCCTGAGGCGAAAGGATGAAGCCCTGATCAGGAAAAAGCTGGCCGAACATCTGAAGAAAAATCCGGACCGGGCCGCAGACAAACTGTTGAAAAAGATTCCAAAAAAAGGGAACCGGGCCACGGATCAGCCGTCAGAAAAAACATCAAAGAAGGATTACCAGACTTTCTGGGAAGCGCTCTGGATGAATGACGCGGGATACCAGGCGGGGCTGATCGGGGAAGACGACTATTACCTGTGGCTGCTGGAATACCTGACGGCGCACGACATTTATTA
>CAMNQN010000200.1 GCA_946549155.1 uncultured Lachnospiraceae bacterium
TCATTTCCAGGGATCCCAGCCCTATTTCGCTCTCCTTTCGCAGGTTCTCCACTGCCCTCAGCTCCATCACAAAACCGGTACTGTCCAGATCCGACAGATCATTCCAGTCCCCGCTCTGATCCATGCTCATCAGATATTCCGAATCCTCATAATTATCCGGCTGGCCGCTCCTCCAATTCTCGTAATCTGTATAAGGCTCCCCGTTGGACCATTCCCATGCGTGCGGGTTTTTCTGTCCGCCCAGCCAGTATTCCCTCCAGACGCCGCCGTCAATCAAAATCTGAACGGCACTGTTCTTCTCCTCCTTTGCCGGGCAGGCCAGGGAACCGCCAGCGGCCTGACAGAAGGCTGCCGCCTGTTTCCAGGTCATCGCCTGGTCAAACCGGTAATACCGGTAGTTCCCACAGGTCAGAATCGCCGCAGCCTGCTTTTCGATCGGTTCCGGCACCGGGGGGAATACCGGCTCCGGAAACTGTATCCGGGTCTTAGCCGCTTCCGCGGCGCTCACCGCCATTCCCATATCCGCAGCTTCCTTCTCCGCCCCTTCTGTGTCCTCCCGTATCCCGTCCTTAATCAGGGATGTATCCCACAGTACCGCGTACAAATCCGTATCCTCCGTGTTGCACCAGGTACGGATTTCCAGCACATCTTTACCGGTAACGTCCACCTCAAAGGGAATACTGCCCTGATAAATATCCAGCCTCTCCTCACGAAACAGGCTTTCTCCATCCGCCAGAATTTCCACACCCACAGAGGTTTCCCCACCATAGGCTTTCCTGTCTGCCGTCCAGCTTCCTGCAAAGCTTGTGTAGTTTCCATTCAGCTTCCATAATCCTCCGCCGGCTTCCGATGCGTTAAAACGGCTGGTATCCCGGTGGTTTTCTCCTGCAAAATCTGTCATGCTTCCATTGTCTGTCCAATACTCCCATTCCGTGGTGGAAATATTCTGCACCTCTGAGAGAGCTTCCCGCCAGGGCTCCGCCTCTTTGGCCGCTTCTCCGCTTCCATACAGCTTTCCTTCGTGTAAAAACAGGTATCCGCTGCTATAATCTCCCCAGTTATCCGTTATCACGGAGAGCTGCTGCACCCCGGTCACATCCAGGCAAACTTTTTCCGGAGCATCCGTTTTCTTGTAATCATACCGGGAAAACAGCAGTTTTCCGTCGCCCCAGATACCGATATCAAAGGAAGCCCCGCTGCCCGCCTCCGGCCAGGTGCTCAATACTACGGACAGCTTCGTCCATTCCCCGTTCAGATCATAGACCATCGCTCCGTTCTCGGAGGCCTCCAGATAAATACTGTAAAAATGCTCCTTTCCATAAGGATCCTGTACGTATTCCGTGATGCCTGCGTTATTCACAAAAGTGGGAATCAGATCCGCCAGATCCTTCGTTTGGCCCGACTGCCCTGTTTTTTCTGCCGGCTCCACCTCCAAAAGGAAGCCGCCCTCCGTATTGCTTCCATAAAGGTCGTTCCAGTTATAACTATAGCTGCTGCCTGTCACCAGATAATTTTCTTCCTCCTCATCGTTTCCACCATCATTATCCGGCTGTCCGCTGCTCCAATTGGTCCAGGCGAACTCCTCCCCGGTAACCCACTGCCAGCCGCCTTCCCATACCTCATCCGTAGCGCCCAGCCAATACTTTCCATAGGGTGCTTCCTCTAAAAGCCTGCGGATCACCGCATTTTCCTTCGCAGAGGTGACGGTAGCCAAATGGCCGCCCGCCGCCTCACAGAATTGTTCCGCCAGCTGCCAGGTCAGATTCCTATCATATCTGGCATAGGTATGACCGTCACAGAGGAACACGGCTGCCGCCAGGTTCCCCGCATTGCCCAAAATCTCTCCCGGCTGGGGCTCCTCTTCCGCCTCCGCGCTGACAGTAACCTCTGTCAGATCAAAGGAAACCGGCTCCTCCTTTGCTGTCTCTTCCACGGAAAGTTCCCGAACCGATACGGTTTCTCCCATATCCGAAATTGCAGTCCGGACCGCCTCCGCGGCGCTGTCTCCGTCCAGATACCACTCCTGATCCCAATCCGTCCAGACAAGGGTTCCATCCTCCGTCTCCTCCACATTATAAAAAACTGTCACATAATGAACCTCCTGCTGCTGCGCCGTGCGATCCTGCCGCCGGATTGGAAGGGATGCGCGGTATAGCAGATACAGCCGGTTCCCGGTGCTATCCTCCTCCTCAAGATAAGCGAATTTTCCACTCTCCGGGACGATCTCCAGCCGATCCCAGAGAATCCATCCGTTGGACAATCCCAGATTCTCCAGCAGCTCTTTGCTCTCCGCAACCGCTCTCCTTCTGGCTTCCTTCAGCAGTGCTTCCGTCATGGGAACCAGAGCTTCCTCTTCCATGGAGGTACAGGAAAGCTGATAGGTATTCAATCCGGAAATGGTATAGCTGTACTTATTATTCGTGACACGGTATCCCAGCTCCAGCAATTCTCTCTCATCATAGGTAATTTCGCCCTCATAGATATCCCCATTCTGAGCGATAATGATCTCATCCCCTCCCATTTCATACAGAGAAGTCTCATACACATAGGGAAGGTCATAATTTACCTCCCGCTCCACATGCACATTGGGGCATATACCGGAAAATTCTACCTTCAGCGCTTCCGCTAAATCCACATCCTGAGGCTCCTCCAACCCTTTCACCTCAATATCGACGGAACCGCCCTCCAGGCAGCACCCAATCCAGGAAAGATAAAATGGCTCCTCAGAAGCGGTACAGGTTAAAGTAACCGTATCTCCATTACTCAGATTCTCCCCAGACAGCTCCACAGTAAAATATTCCCGCCAGCCGGACCGGATTTCATCAGCCGCATCGGCTGCCTCCCGGGCCAGCTCCTCTTCCTGCGCTTCGCTCTCCTCCTCTGTATCATCCTCCGTCAGCTTCCCGTAAGCCCCCCGCTGGTCCTGCCGGAACAGCTCCTGCAAATCCGCCGCCAGCCGTTCTGTATCCAGCGTCACATCCCCGTAACCAGCGCCACTGTATCCCGAAAACTCACAATTCAGATATTCCATCAGATTAATGTTCTCTGTGGGCAATAGCCCTTCTACCGTATCCGATATGGTTTCACCCTCAAAACGCAGTCCATACTGGCTGATCTCCGACAGCCCGGCGGATACCGTCACCGTCACCTCATCACCGTTGCTTAACTGTTCCATATTATTCGGTTCAATGGAAACGGCCCGCAGATACTGCGGCAGTTCCTCCTGAAGAAAGGTTTCCGCCGAAGCGGAAGGATCTGCCTTCCGGATCTGCTCCCCGGCCACAGCATAAATCCCTTCCCAGTCCAGGTAAGCGCCGCCGTATCCGTTGCCCTCGAACCCATGGTACTCAAAGGTCACATAATCACCCAGAGCAACCTCCTGGATCGCCACCAGATTTTCCACCGTAACCGTTACGGAATCATTTTTTAAGCTGATGCCATAATCCTTCAAAAGCTTCTTTTCCAGGCTGCTCTCAATCCTGATTTCATCCCCGTTGGAAAGACCGCTGGATTTCGACAGGGAAAAATCCTTCTCTGCGTCCGAAACCAGCACCCCGATCACTTCCTTTTCCCGCTCTGTCAGAGTCCGCTTCGTCTCAATATCCGCCAGCAATTTTTCCTTGTCAAATGTCAAGCGGGCCTTGCCCTCCGTATCCAGTCCCTCCACCTGCAAAGAGACATAATCCGTAGGATTCAGCGTTCTGCCTCCCCCAAACTGCCTGAATCCAAGGAAAATCACCGCCACAAGCACCACAAGGGCCACTGCGGCTGCGGGGAAGCTGACATTTCCTCTTTTACCCCCCGCATTCTTCACAGGCTCTTCCGGCCTTCCCCGCACCTTCGCCCCACAATAAGGACAATGATTCCCATTGCCCTCCAGCTTTTTCCCGCAATTAGAACAAAACATCTCTTTTCCTCCCTATTCCAATAGATTCTCAGCTCAGAGGATACCCCTCCGGCGCTGCGTCAAATTCCCGGCTCCTGAACAGCTCAATATTGAACTGTTCATATTTATTCAGCAAATCGGAGGAAAACTCCCCGATCAGTACCCGTCCTGAATACCAGCTCTTCTGACTGAAATACTGCAGCAGCTCATTGAAAGAAAACAGGCAGCCCCTTCTGGCATAAATCTCATATCTGGCGTAGCAGGCCACCCTGGCAGACAGTCCGCTCACTTCCTCCTCCGTCAGATACCGCATATCGCTGTCCGCAAAAATATATTCCCGGCTCAGATATTCCTCATCTGAAACCGTCCCGGAAGCAGCTTCCGCCACGGATGAATTTTCCTCACCTGCCGCTGTATCCGATGCCTGCGCTGCGTCGCCAGGTATCGTCACTGTCTGCGTCACAGACACCGTCTTTACCAGGGAAATATCATACCCAGGCTGATCCAGCTGATAGCCGTCGGAACGGAGGGCCGACTCACAGGCTGCCAGAAGCTGTACATTCTGGGATTCATAGATATTGAACACCTTATCGGTAAATTTTTCCGGCTCCACCGTTCCCTGATACCAGCTCTTGGAACCAAAATACCTCTGTAACTCTTCGGACAGAAATTTTCTTCCGTGTCTGGCATAAATCTCATTTTTCGCATAGCAAATGGCCTGAAGAGAAAGAGCCTCCACCTCGCCCCTGCTCAGATACCGGCTGTTCACATCCGGGAAAATGTACTCTGTGTCCACCGCCACCTGCATGGTCTGAGGCGCAGCATTCTGCGCCTGCTGTCCCGGGGCCTCCGCAGCTCCCTGGAGCTGCGTCCCTGCCGCCCCATTTTCAGCTCCGGCGCTGTTTTGTGCTCCTGCCCGGTTCCCGGCTGCCTCAGTTCCATTCCCGGCCATACGCTCCACTTCTCCCCCAAAGCCCTCCCGGAAAATATCCACATCATGCTCATCCGTATTTCCGGATAAATCCAGGCCCTTCTCTCGCTCTGTTTCCGGATTCCTTGCTGCCGTTTCTATCCGCTTCTCCGCTTCTGTTTCCGTTTTAGCCTGGGTCTCTGCCTCTGTTTCCGTTTCAGCCTGGGTCTCTGCCTCTGTTTTTGCTTCAGCCTGCGTCTCTGCCTCTGTTTCCGTTTCAGCCTGCATACCCGCTTCTGTTTCCGTTTCAGCCTGAGTCTCCGCCTTTGTTTTTGCTTCAGCCTGCATACCCGCTTCTGTCTGCGTCTCTTCCCGCTCATGCTCCGACTGCCCGGCCTTCCCGCCAGCCCTGCCGTTCTCTTCCCCGGTCCCTGTCGTGCTCAGCGCTTCCTCCTTTTTCTCCTTCATGCCCGGTTCTCCGCCGGCCTCTGCACTCACCGACTCCCCGCTCAGATAAGCGTTCACCAGTTCAAAACTGTAGCCCTCCTGATCCAGCTCGTAGCTCTCCTCCCCGGCATCCTGCTCCTGCTTCTCCAAAAGCTCCAGATTCCCCAGCTCCGTCTCATTCAGCATATTTTCCGGGAAGTCCTTCTCCTCTATAAACCCAAAATACCAGCTCTGTCCCCCAAAATACTCCGCCAGCTCCTCCGATTCAAAAATCATGCCATGGCGGGCATAAATCTCACTCTTAGCATAGGCGATAATCTGAGGCGGCATTGCCTCCAGTTCCTCCGGTGTCAGCAAACTTTCATCCGACGTCTCCAGAAGATACTCCCGCACGTTCTCCTGCTCCTCCTTTGCAGCAGCCGTTCCGCACAGCAAAGCCGCCGCCAGCAGCATAATCCCCGACACTTTTCTCTGTTTTCCCACGATTCCTTCTCCTTCAAAGCATAATTTTATGAAACTTTTCTCACATCTCTGTTATTTTCATAAATTATAACATTATTCTCAACATCTGTACAATATTTTTGTACATTTATTCCTATTTTGCTGCAGCTGGAGTTACTGTTCAGGTGAATGTTCTTCGTGTTTTGTTAATTACCCGGACGCAGGAAAAGACGGGCGCGCAGGGCCACAAGCATCTGGAAAATAACTCCGG
>CAMNQN010000201.1 GCA_946549155.1 uncultured Lachnospiraceae bacterium
GATGATTGCGTTTTCCAGCTTGGATACCTCTCCGGCATTATAGCTGGCGAAAAGGCTGGACTGATTGTCCACTCTGGTTTTGAAGAGCTTTTCTACGTCACCGGTCTGGGATGCCTCCTTGCATTCGATAACCGTCACCTCGCAGGCCGTTGCTCCGGAGCTCATGTAGGCTGCCCCTTTTACCATTTGCTCAGCATCTACGAAGTAAATGGAGGAGAGCATCTCCGCGGCAGTGGAAGAGAGCGTATCGCTGGTGACTGTTTCAGCCTGGAGTTCATTGGCCAGCTTTTCCACATCCAGGGTGATATCCTTTTTTTTGCTTCCGCAGGCGGTAAGGCAGAGGACCACCATCATCATACAGAGGAATGTTTTTAAGTATTTCATCTTTTATTTCTCCTTTCGGTTTCATCTATATAGTTATGCAGTGCTTCTTAGATTTTCAGGTAATTCGCGTTCAGCAGCTCATGCTGCTAGGATTGGCTTTCCGGCTCCGTGTTGCCTGTTTCTGTGCTGGCGGAAGCTTCCTTTGTCCTGCTGTCCGCATTCGTCCCGCCGTCTGTCTGACCGGAGGTCTGGGTATCCGTTACGTAGTGATTTTTCAGATAGGTGAGCATCTGTTTGCAGTATTCCTCATACAAGTGAATGCCGTCGGAGGAGGCGCCTTCCAGAAGTCCCCCGTGTCCGTTGGTGAAGATCTCATTCAGATTCAGATAGTAGCAGTAATCTTCCTCCTCACAGACCTCCAGCTGGTAGCCGTTTACCTTGCGTACATTGTCGTTGTTGTTATAGCTGGTGACGCTTTGGGCTTCATCCACATAGATCACGCTGCACACGTAGATGGTGGCGTCAGGCTGCAGCTTGTGGAACTGCTGGATGATGTTGGAAAAATGCGGTTTGAAATCCTCCCAGGGATAGTAGCCCAGATCATTGGTGCCCAGCATCAGGTAGATCTTGTCATACTGTTCGCCGCTCAGCCCCTGATAAACGGAAATATTTCCCTCAGCGGTGGAGATCACCTGCTCGGACATGGCATCCGTGCTCAGCCCCACGCTGGTAAGAAAGGTGCCCTGTGTGATTCCGGAGGAGTTCCGGAAGCCCATCATGCGGGAATCCCCGATAAATACGCTGTTGGCGAAAAAGGAATCATCCACGGGAGTATCCTGCTTTGGAACTACGGCGGGACTGTCGATCTCCTCGGAAATCCGGGAGTCCTCTGTCATAGGCTCCTGGCTGCCCGTATCCGCTCCTGTGGGGGCGGAGGATAATCCGGCCAGCAGCTCGTCCATCACAGAGCCGCCTTTTGCCGCAGAAGCAGCGGCAGTCTCTCCGGTTTCCGGATCCGCAGGTGCCCCCTTGTCCGCCGGAGCGTTATCTTTGGAAGTCGTTCCGGTGGAGTCGGTGCTGTTGGATGCATTCGCGCCGACCGTCACAGCAGCAGAGTTTTTATTGTGCGTAAACATGGTATAAATCAATTTGCCTTCAAAAATAAATAATACGGCAGCCACCAGAATCAACAGCTTCAGTACCAGCCGGTCATTCTGCCGCCTCCTTTTTTTTCTTCTTGTTGTCCCCATTTATCTTATCCCCTGTGTAGTATATGTTACTGTTCCCTTCGTTCGCAGTAACAAATATCCCATTTTAAAATTCTCATTGAAAAATGAGATTGATTATCGCAATATTATATTATATAATAAGCTGATTGATTGTAAAGCCTTTTTTCCTTAATTATTTCAAATGTTAAGAAATTGTAATAACTTTATGTACAAAAGGAAGTGAGAGTTTCCTATATGATTTTCAGCAGTCTGCTTTTTTTGTTTCGATTTTTGCCGGCGGTTTTGCTGCTCTATTTTATTGCGCCGAGACCTGCAAGGAACCTGGTGCTGCTTCTGACGAGTCTGGTGTTTTACGCCTGGGGGGAACCGGTGTATGTGCTTTTGATGATCGTCTCCATTCTGATTTCCTGGCTGGGAGGTCTGGCGGTGGATCATTTCCTCACCCTGGGGAAGGAGCGGGAAGCCAGATTTTCCCTGATTCTGTCGGTGGGACTGGGACTGTCCCTGCTGGGATTTTTTAAATATACGGACTTTTTTCTGGATACGGTGAATCATTTGGCGGGTTCTGATATTCCGCTGCTGAAGCTGGCCCTTCCCATCGGGATCTCCTTCTATACCTTCCAGACGATTTCCTATATCATTGATGTGTACCGGGGAAATGCCAGGGTGCAGAAGAATATCATCTCCTATGGCGCCTATGTCACCATGTTTCCCCAGCTGATTGCCGGTCCCATTGTGCAGTACAAGACCATTGACGAACAGCTCCGGCATCGGAGGGAGAGCGCGGAAGAGTTTGCGGAGGGAATCCACCGCTTTATGGTGGGACTGGGCAAAAAGGTGCTGCTGGCCAATAACGCCGGCGCCCTCTGGAAAACCGTCTATACCATGAATGCCGCGAATATGCCGGCGGCCACAGCCTGGCTGGGAATCGCCGCTTACACCTTTCAGATTTATTTCGATTTTTCCGCCTATTCCGATATGGCCATTGGGCTGGGCCACATGTTTGGGTTCCGTTTTTTGGAAAATTTCGATTACCCCTATCTGTCAAAGAGCATCACAGAATTCTGGCGCAGGTGGCACATTTCCCTGGGAACCTGGTTTCGGGAATATGTCTATATCCCTCTGGGCGGGAACCGTCACGGAAGGATGGCGCTGATTCGCAATACCATGATCGTGTGGCTGCTCACCGGTATCTGGCATGGCGCGGACTGGAATTTCTTTCTCTGGGGCATTTATTACGGTATTCTGCTGCTTTTGGAGAAGCTGGTGCTGAAAAAGTATCTGGACCGGCTGCCCGGATGGCTTCAGCATGTGTACTGTATGTTTTTTGTTATGATGGGCTGGTATATTTTTGTGTATGACCAGGCAGGCTTCGGAATGCTTAAGGCCCTGTTCGGAGCCTCCGGCGGGGGCGTTTTGAACCGGGAGACGGTATATCTTCTGTATAACAACGCAGTGCTTTTGCTGTTTCTGATCTTAGGCTCCACCCGGCTGCCAAAGAAAGCGGCGGCCCGGCTGCTGGAGCGGGCAGGGGAGCACGACTGGATCTGCATTGCGCTGCGGGGGATCTTTTACGGGGCGGTATTTTTCCTGTCCACGGCCTATCTGGTGGATGCCTCCTACAATCCGTTTCTCTACTTCCGGTTCTGAAAGGTTGCTTGCTGTAAGAGATTTCACAAAGGAGAGGTTGCTGCATGAATAAAAAACAGTCCTGGAATATTGTGACCCTTTTCCTGCTGTTGATTTTTGGGATGACCGCGGCCACACTGCTGAAGCCGGACAGTGGCTTTTCAGAAAATGAAAACCGGACTCTGGCATCCCGGCCAAAGTTTTGCCTTTCTTCCCTTTTGTCGGGGGAGTTTTCGGCGGACTATGAGACCTACCTGACCGATCAGTTTGTCTTTCGCGATCAGTGGATTGGCCTGAAAACCTGGGCGGAGCGTCTGACTCTCCGGCAGGAAATTAATGATATTTATTTTGCCGGGGATGATTATCTGATCGAGAAGCATACCGGCAGCTTTGAGACAAACCAGGCGTCGGCCAATGTGACCCTGCTGTCTTCCTTTTTTAAGAAGCTGTCGGAAACCTATGACAGCGGGCGCCTGACCGCCATGGTGGTGCCCAACGCAGTGGATATTCTGAAGGACAAGCTCCCGCCCTTCGCGTCGCCCTACGATCAGGAGCAGTATCTGGCAAAGATCAGGGCGGCTCTGCCAGCCGGTGTCTGGTTTGACAGCTCCAGGGTTCTGAGGGGGCATAGCCAGGAAGAAATCTATTATCGGACGGACCATCACTGGGAGACGCTGGGCGCCTACTATGTGTTTGAACAGTGGGCGGGGGAAAAGGGCCTGGGAGAGGTGAGGCCGGAGGATTACCAGGTCACCACCGTCACCGATTCCTTTGAGGGTACCATTGCCTCTAAGGTGGGAACTAAGGTGCATGCGGATACCATAGAGATCTACCGGCCGCTGGAGGAGGTCCCGTACCTTTTGACCTACAATCAGACTGACGATGTGCGCAGCACCGTCTACCAGCCCCATGTGCTGGATTCCAAGGACAAATATTCCTATTTTTATGGGGGAAATTATGGTCTGGTGGAGGCGGATATGGAGAATCATACCGGGCGGAAGCTGCTAGTAATTAAGGATTCCTATGCCCACTGCTTTGTGCCCTTCACTTACCAGTATTTTGATGAGGTGGATATGCTGGATCTGCGGTATTTTAACCAGAGTCTGTCTGCTTTTCTGGAAGAGCGGCAGTACACGGACATTCTGTTTTTGTACAATGCGGCGGGATTTGCGGAGGATACCAGTCTGGCAAAGCTGGCCACCTGACAGTGGGGAACGCTTTTCGGTAAAAGCGGCAGAACAGATAAGACAGCAAAAAAGGAGGAATGGACAGTGAGTTATGCGGATCAGGTTTTTATTTCCATGTGTAAAGATATTATTGAGAACGGCACCAGCACGGAGGGGGAGAAGGTGCGCCCGAAGTGGGAGGATACCGGAGAATATGCCTACACCATCAAACGCTTTGGCGTGGTGAACCGTTACGATTTGAGAAAGGAATTTCCGGCGCTGACACTGAGAAAGACAGCATTGAAAAGCGCTTTCGACGAGATTCTCTGGATCTGGCAGAAAAAGTCCAACAACATTCATGACCTGCACAGCCGCATTTGGGACAGCTGGGCGGATGAGAACGGAAGTATCGGAAAGGCCTATGGCTACCAGATGAGTGTAAAGCATCAGTATAAGGAGGGCAGGATGGATCAGGTGGACCGGGTGCTGTTTGACCTGAAAAATAATCCCTGCAGCAGGCGGATCATGACCAATATTTATGTCCATCAGGATCTCCACGAGATGAATTTATATCCCTGTGCCTACAGCATGACCTTCAATGTGACCAGGGAGCCGGGATGCGAAAAGCTGGTGCTGAATGCGGTGCTGAATCAGCGCTCCCAGGATGTGCTGGCGGCCAATAACTGGAATGTCTGCCAGTATTCCCTGCTGCTTATGATGATGGCGCAGTGCTGCGATATGATCCCGGGAGAGCTGCTGCATGTGATTGCGGATGCGCATATTTATGACCGGCATATCCCGCAGGTGAAGGAACTGATTCTGCGGACGCCGCTGCCGGCCCCGAAGGTGTGGCTGAGCCCGGAGGTGAAGGATTTTTACGCATTTACGGTGGACGACCTTCATGTGGAGGGTTATGAGGCAGGGCCTCAGATTAAGAATATTCCCATCGCGGTGTAGGAAAACAGAAAGGAAGAGGAAAATGAATATTATCGTGGCGGTAGATAAAAACTGGGCTATCGGAAAGAATAATAAGCTGCTGGTCAGCATTCCTTCCGATATGAAATTTTTCCGCAGTACCACTACAGGCAAGGTGGTGGTTATGGGCAGAAAGACATTGGAGAGCTTTCCCAACGGCCTGCCTTTAAAAAACAGGACCAATATCGTGCTGACTTCCAATCCGGACTATCAGGTGAAGGACGCCATCGTCTGCCATACGGTGGAGGAGGTACTGGAAAAGGTAAAGGAATACAACAGCGAGGATGTCTATGTGATTGGCGGGGACAGTGTGTACCGTCAGTTTCTTCCTTATTGTGAGGTGGCCCATGTGACGAAGATTGATCATGCCTTCGAGGCTGACGCCTGGTTCCCTGATCTGGATAAGATGCCGGAGTGGAAGGTGACGGCGGACAGCGATGAGCAGACCTATTTTGATCTGGAATTTCAATTTTTAAAGTATGAGCGGAAGGCGTAGAGAAGGCAAAAAAACGCCGCAAAAATAGCGGCGGCGTGGGGGGCGACGGGGGGGGGGGGGCAAAATAAGAGTGAGGAGCTGGTGCTAGAAAG
>CAMNQN010000202.1 GCA_946549155.1 uncultured Lachnospiraceae bacterium
CGAATACCCAACACCTTATCCGCATCCTCCTCATTAGCAATCAGAATGTCCACGTACTGCAGCATTTCTTCCATACATTCCTTCGCTTCCTGGGGGGACCACATGTTTTTCCGGTAATTCAAATCGCAGCTCACCGCCAATCCATGCTCCTTAGCCTTTTTCACCGCCTCAATGGAAACCGCCGGCATATCCTTGCCCAATGCGGGGGTAATCCCCGTAATGTGAAAATGAGAGGCCCCGTCAAAAATGCCGTCCCAGTCAAACATGCCCGGCTTCGCCGTGGCGATTCCGCTGAACTTCCGGTCATACACAATGCGGGAAGGACGCTGGGAAGCCCCCTTTTCCAGGTAAAATACTCCCATGCGTTCCCCGCCCCAGGCAATATGGCGGGTACCCACATTGAATTTCCGCATCATGGCAACGCCGCTGTCTGCGATGGCATTCTGCGGCAATCTTGTAACAAACTCCGTATCCACACCCATGCAGGCCAGTGATACCAGCACATTCGCCTCCGCTCCGGTATAATTAATGTCAAAGGATTCCGCCTGTATAAATTTCAAATACCCCGGCGGGCTCAGCCGCACCAGGAAATCACCGAAACCAACTACTTTTTTCATGATGTTCCTTCCTTTCCGTCCTATTGATTCCTCTTGTACCGGCCAAATGCCGTCGGCCATCTGCCCCGGTTTCCATACCTCCCTGCTCCCATCAGTTCTCTTACGGAAGGAATCAGGGCTTTCTCAGTAAATGAATCGCAAAACCGCCAAATTCCTTTTCCAGATATACCGCGTTCAGATTGCCTGCTCCGTCAAAATTTTTGAATTCTTCCCGCATGGAATACCCTTTTTTCCCCAGATACGCTACGGCGCGCTCCACACTCCGCACGCCTATGGCGATATGTCCCTTCTCCCCCGGGAATTTTTCTTTGCAGCACTCAAAAATATCTCCTGCGAAATCGCTTCGTCCCCCTGCCCTGGAACCAATGGAAAACATGCTGCCCAGCTCCCGGGCTAGCGCAGCGCCTTCCTCCCCGGCGTTGATGCCGATATGAATCAAACGGAAATTGTGGGAAACAGCAATGGCCTTTTCACACAGGGCACGAATACCCTCCCAATCCTTCGCCAGCACCTTATCCGCAGGAGCCATGAAGCTTCCGCCTACAGCCGTCACCTTAGGGTTCGACAGATACTCGCCGATATTGCTCATATTGATACCGGACGTTGGCACAAATGCAATGTCGGAATAGGGCCCCGTCAGTTCCTTAATCGTTTTCACACCTCCCAGCTGCTCCGCCGGAAAAAATTTGAAGGATCTCAGACCCAGCTTCCGCCCCCGCTCAATCTCTGCGGCAGTAACACAGCCCGGCAGAACCGGCACATCCAGCTTTCGGCATGCCTCTACCACATCCTCATTCAGCCCAGGCGCCACACAAAGCTCTGCTCCAGCCGCTTTTGCTAACCGCACCTGCTCCGGCTGCAGGATCGTTCCCGCAGCCACCAGCATTTCCGGTATTTCTTTCTTAATTGCAGCAATACAGTCCAGCGCACACTCGTTACGCAGGGTAACCTCAATCTGCGGCAGCCCCGCCTCCAGCAAGGTTCTCGCCAGAGGAACTGCATGCTCCACAGAAGGAATCTTGATCACCGGTACGATACCGGTCTCTTTTATTTTCTCAAAAACAGTCATAGCCGCCACCTCATTTATTTTTCTTTCCTTTCAAACTCTTCACAATGGGATACAGGAAAGTAATGACCACAAAAATCAGCAGCACGCAGGATACCGGACGGGTTACGAAAGTAGCGTAGCTTCCGTTACTCATAACCAGGGCCCGCCTCATATTGCTCTCCAGCATGCTTCCCAGAAGAAGTCCCAGAATAAACGGACCGGTGGGGAATTCCAACACCTTGAACAGGAAGCCCAGAATTGCTGCCGCGAACATAACCAATACATCAAAGAAGTTATTATTCAAAGCATACGCACCCACTACGCAGAGAACGCAGACTGCGCACCACACAGTGGGCTGCGCCACATTCAGAACTTTTGCAGAAACCTTTGCCGTGGCCAACCCCAAAATCAGGAAAGCAACATTCGCCAGCACCATCAACGCCATGATCTGTGTCGTAAACTTTGCGTTTTCCGTAAACATCTTGATACCGGGCTGCATACCGTACATGGTCAGGGAACCGATCAGAATAGCCGTAACCGCATCGCCGGGAATACCCAGCGTCATCATGGTGGTCATTGCGCCGCCCAACACGCCATTGTTGGCCGCAGAGCTGACGGCCAGCCCTTCTATAGAGCCCTTTCCGTATTCTTCCGGATGCTTACTGAATTTTTTTGCATTACCCCAGCAGATAACAGCAGAAATGTCGCCGCCGGCAGCCGGAATCGCACCGATGATCGTGGCAACCAGGCTGGTAACAACTCCTCTGGGAACAAGTCCCTTCATTTCTTTCTTCGTCGGAAGAACCTTTCCGAGGGCCAGATTCACTTTCCTGGCTTCGATTTCTTTTGCTTCCTGCTCTTTGTTTCTGGTAAAAATCTGGTACATCACTTCGCCAATACCGAACATACCGATCATAACTGGAATAAAGGAAATGCCTGCCAGCAGATTTACATTTCCAAAGGTAAAGCGCTTCACGCCAAGGATCGGATCAAGACCGATGGTGGACAGCAGAATACCTGCCAGTCCCAAAATCAGCCCCTTCAGCACATCACCACCGGATACAGCCACCATCATGCTCAGGCCGAAGCCCGCCAGCATAAAATATTCCGCGGAGTTGAAGGTTACTGTAAATCTCGCAATCGGTGTGGCAAACAAAATCAAAGCCAGCGTACTGATTATGCCGCCCATAAATGAGAATATAACATTAATTCCCAACGCCAGACCGCCTTTTCCCTGCTTATACAGAGCGTATCCGTCAAAAGACTGTGTGATGGAAGCCGGCGTTCCCGGCGTATTAATCAGAATAGCTGTGATACCGCCCGCAAAAATCGCCGCATTCCATAGTCCCATCAGCATGGCAAAACCATCCGTCGGATCAAACCAGAACGTAATCGGAGTCATAATCGCAATTCCCATGGTAGCGGAAAGTCCGGGAAGCGCTCCGATCATCGTACCGATCAGCACACCCAAAAATAAGAATAAAATAACGGATGGCCTCATCAGCTCAGACAGGCCGGCCGCCCATACGTCTAATCCTATTCCCATATTTCTCTCTCCTTTCTATGCGTTGAACAAAATAGAAAATCCCAGGTTAAATACCAGATAAATAAACAGCGTAAATACTACTGCATAAATCAAAGTAAATTTCCAGGAACGTTCGAACAGCTTATTCAAATAAATCTCAAGCAAAAATACACATGCCATAAACGCATTATTTCCAAAGTACGGAGCGGTAATTTTCCATGCTATCAGGAAAACGACAATGCCTGCCACCGTCAGAAACATAATTTTCAAATTCTTTTTATTTTCCGGTGTCCACTGCACATACTGCTTATCTGCCTGTCTGAGTCCGCGTACTACCAGGGCCCCGCCCATAATAATAATCAGGACACTCAAAATATAGGGGAAAAATCCGCCGCCCGGCACACCGTCTGACGTTGTGGCAATAAAACTAAGCTGATGATTCGTCGCAGTCATAATTAAAAAGAATGCCCCCAATGCCATACAAAGCAATCCGGCAATCGCATCTGCCTTCAGTTTTTTCATATGATCAATCCTTTCTCTCCAAACAAAAAAATCCTATAACTGCCGTTCAGACAGTTCAACAGCACCGCACCACTTCCGGCGCGATGCTGTCGAATCTCAAATGTTTAATCTGTGAACAGTTCCTTCCTATGGTTACATCAGCAGGACCTACCCTTCCATGAATTACCGACTGGGATACTCTATCATGCAGCTAAATTACTGCACCCAAATGTCCATGCCGGTGGTGCGTTTTTCTCTTCCCTTTCTGGAGGATCTTCAAATGAAAACCGGAAAAACTATTTACCTCACCACCCATATCAATGGGAAGGTCCTGTATTTGGATGTGGCCCACCAGAACCGCCGCATGTTTTCCTATTCCATCAGCGGCAAAACGCTCCACATGCATTGTACCGGCTGCGGAAAAGCCATGCTTGCCTTCCTTCCGGAAAAAGAGATTCGTTCTATTCTTGACACCCATGGTATTCCTGCCTTTACACCAAATACCATCACCAACGAGGAAACCCTCTATAAGGAGTTAGCAAAGATTCGAAAAAATGGCTATGCCACAGACCATGAGGAGGAAACCTTGGGAGTTCGCTGCATTGCCGCTCCTATCCGTAATGCCCAGGGATATCCCACCGCAGCGCTCAGTATTTCCGGGGCTGTGCTCTCCATGCAAGAGGATCAGGTACTGGAATATGCGGATGTACTACTCAATACCTGCCACGCGCTGGCTAACAATGCCAATGAATTTCCTGCAGGACAAATTTATCTCCAGAATCAACAAAAAGATCAGGAAGCATTTTAATTTGCTTCCTGATCTTTTTCTGTCTACACTAATTCTGCAATTCTTGTCACACCCACAAAGATTTCCTGAATCTTATACCAGGTTCTCGGACCCACAATACCATCCTGGGCAAGGCCAAACACAGACTGAAATACCCTGACCGCATTCTGAGTCCTCTCCCCAAAAATGCCGTCCACGGCAATCTTGGGAATTAGAGGGTAATTGTCAGAAATACGATTTAATTGTTCCTGTATCTTCACCACATCTTCCCCCACAGAACCGATATCCAGCGGATAGCCTGGATAGGAGGAGGGCACGCCGGAAACCTCCTCGGCAAAATTAATATACATATTGTCGCCATAATAGTAGCGCAGGATTTCGATGGCCTCATATCCCTGATCCCCCAGGCTCTTACTTCCCCATTGTGTCATCCAGTTTGGACAAGACACCCGCTGTCCATCACAATATTGGGTCAGAATGGGCTGTTTTACGTTAGGACGGGACAAATAATTGTCAAAAATTTCGTCCACCACCCGCTCGATACTGGAAAAATAATTCCGGCCATTCATCCATTTCTGATCAAAAGCAGTGGAGGAAGTGATGGTAAAATTATAACCCTTATTCCGATACCACTCTGTATATACACGATTCATGGTAAAGGACTGAATCGCCAGTACATTCGCCACGATGGTAGCCCGGGGCCAGGTGGCGTAGATTTCACTGGAAGCCACATTTTTAATGTAATCCCGATAGCGAACATAATAATTGGCCGCGGAAGTATCCCGGGGCGGACCGTCGTGCACTACGATAAATTCCGGAACCACCACCTGGCTGAGTACGATCTCGCCGGTCTGGTTTACCGGTTTAATCTCATCCTCCGCAATCTTAGGCGGATATTCCCCATACAAAGTGTGGGCCGGTATCACCAATACGTCAGGGGCCTGCTCCGGTTCCAGCGGACGCATCCGGATGGTCTGAATGGCCGTCTGCTCTGAAAGCAGCTGAGTACCGGAAATGGTGACCGTCTCAAAACCGGGGGCGGAGATACGCAGGGTATATTCCGCATAAGGCTGCACCTCCGAGGGAGAAAGGCTGTATTCGATGGGCGGGGTGCTCAGTTCCAGTTCCTCTGTCTGGCCGCTACTGTCCGTTTGCACCTCCTCCAGAACCTCCTCCGGCGCGCCGGTGTAGGAGATATCCACGGTTGCGCCCTGAATGGGAAGATTTTGACGTCCGGAAGTGACCTGTATCTGCAGGCGGCCTCTATCCGGCTGGTCCTCCTGCATCATGCGAAGGGGTTTACTATTCATTCTGATCTCTTGTCATTGCTGCTTGGCTGACCGGGCCCGAAGTGGACCGTGACAGCCGCTTTTC
>CAMNQN010000203.1 GCA_946549155.1 uncultured Lachnospiraceae bacterium
TGCCCGAAATCGGAGGGCGGCTCCATCCTAGCGTTTCTTGTATCCGGAGCAGTTTCCCAGAGGTATCTGCCCGCTCGGCCCCGTCTTTTCCTGCGTCCTGCTAATTAACAAAACGCGAACACGGTCCGTCTTAATCGTTGTAGCCGTTGGGGTTCTTCTGCTGCCAGTTCCAGGAATCCGCGCACATCTCATCGATGCCGTTTTCCGCTTCCCAGCCCAGCTCTGCCTTCGCCTTGGAGGGATCACAGTAGCAGGTAGCGATATCTCCGGCACGGCGGGGCTTGATCTGATATTTGATGGCATGGCCGCAGGCCCTCTCGAAGGCATCCTTTACCTGCAGTACGCTGTAACCGTTTCCGGTGCCGAGATTATAAACGCTGACTCCCTCTTTGTCCGCCAGCTTCCGGATCGCTTTCACATGGCCCTTTGCCAGATCCACCACATGGATGTAATCCCGCACGCCGGTTCCGTCGGGCGTATCATAATCATCGCCGAACACACCCAGACACTCCAGCTTGCCGATGGCTACCTGCGCCACGTAGGGAAGCAGATTGTTGGGGATACCCTTGGGATCCTCGCCGATAAGGCCGCTCTTGTGTGCGCCGATGGGATTGAAGTAGCGAAGCAAAATCACATTCCATTCCGGATCTGCCTTCTGAATGTCCGTCAATACCTGTTCCAGCATCCATTTTGTCCAGCCGTAGGGGTTGGTACAGGTGCCCTTGGGACACTCTTCCGTGATAGGCACAAAGGCCGGATCGCCGTATACTGTGGCGGAGGAGCTGAAAATAATATTTTTCACATTATGAGCCCGCATCACATCACACAAAACCAAGGTTCCCGCGATATTGTTGCTGTAATACTCAATGGGTTTGGATACGGACTCGCCCACCGCCTTCAGGCCTGCGAAATGAATCACCGCGTCCACTTTTTCCGCGTCAAAAATTCTGGTCATAGCGTCTCTGTCGCAGATGTCCGCCTCATAAAAGGTCAGATCCTTGCCCGTGATTTCCTTCACACGCTCTATCGCCTTTTCACTGGCATTGTAAAGATTATCTACCACCACCACATCGTAGCCGGCCTCCAGCAGCTCCACGCAGGTGTGGCTTCCAATGTATCCCGCTCCGCCTGTCACTAAAATTCTCATAGCATTTGCTCCTTTCCTGGATATTCCCATGCTCTCATTCCATGGTCATCCCATATCACATAAATAAATTTACATGTTCTGTTTTCCACGTTCCCCGCGCCCTGCTCTTTGACCTTGCGTCGGGGATGCTTACCGCCTCTTGTCCCTTCCCTGTCCGGGTGGACCGTTCAGCGCTTCCTCTCTGTGTCAGGCCACCGTGATCCGCGTTCCGCCCACCGGACGGATAGACAGCACATGGCAGCTTCCGGCTCCCAGGGCCGCCTCCATGCCCGCCCGAAACTCCTCCAGCATGTCCGCCGGGACAAACGCCTGCACTGTTCCGGCAAATCCGCCGCCGTGCACGCGGTAAGCGCCCCGCTCGGCCAAAAGCTTATCGCACATGGCCAAAGCAACCGCCATCTCCTGATGCTCCTTGCTGCCGCAGGGAACAATATTCTGCAAATACATCCAGGAGCTGTAGCCCGACTCCTTCACCAGCTTCAGGAAGGTGTCGATATCGCCGCTCTCCAAAGCCGCCGCCTGCTTGGGCACCCGCTCATTGTCACCGTAAAAATGCAGTGCACGCAGGATCGCCCGGTCCCCCACTTCCTTCCGAAGCCTGGGCAGCTGTGCCATAAAGTCGGCTTCCGGAATCTCCCGCAGCACCTCTTTGCCCATCAGCCGGCAGATTTCTTTCAGCTCCAGCGGAATCGCCGCATATTCATCCGTCAGATCTGCATGGTCCGCACCGGAATCAATGATACACAGTGCCAGACCGGATTTTTCAAAATCAATATCCAGCTTTCTCACAACAGGCTTTGCCGTATCCTCAAAATCAATGGTCAGCATATTTCCCACAGAGGAGGCCGTCTGATCCATCAATCCGCTGGGCTTTCCGAAATATACATTCTCCGCGTACTGACCAATCTGAGCGATCTCTACGGCAGATACCCTGTCCTCAAAGAACAAAGAGTTTATAATATTTCCGATCAAAACCTCAAAGGCCGCGGAGGAACTGATGCCGCTGCCCGGAAGCACGCTGGACATCACACAGGCCTTGAAGCCCTTCACCTTACAGCCTAACTGCGTAAACCGGGCAGCCACGCCGCGAATCAGCGCTGCGGTGGAATTTTTTTCCTCCTCCTTCACCGCCAGGTTTTCCAGAGAAATCCGGCACATGGGATAGCCCTCCGACTGCACGCAGATCTCGTTTTCTTCCACAACAGAGGCCGCAGCAATCATATCCATATCAACAGAAGCCGCCAGAACGCAGCCATGCTGGTGATCCGTGTGATTTCCTCCAATCTCCGTTCTGCCGGGCGCCGAGAACAGCGCCAGCTCTTCACTGTCCCCAAAGGTCTCCCGGTACATATCCAGAAGCCGCTCATAGCGCTTTGTGTTTTCCTTTGCTTTGCTTCCGTACAGCTTGCGCATTTCCGTCTCAAAACACTCCTGCCCCAGCTTCTTTTTCCATGTTTCAATGTTCATTCTGCCATTTCCTCCTTTATTTTTCTGTATTTCTTTCTCATTTATGTTACAATGATCATAGCTTATTTTTCTTCATCCGTATAGTGGTAATTTGTTCAAAAACTTTGAATTTGTTCGCATTTGGAGGTTTCTATATGATATCATCTTTTGATCTGGAAAAACTGCGTCCCCTGTTTGAGGATTTCTATACATTAACCGGAATCCATATCTCCCTTTTCAGCGAACGGTATGAGGAAATTTTTCCTTATCCTCCGGAGCTGCCCTCCTTCTGCCGCCTGATTCGCACAGATAAAACCGCAGCCATGCGCTGCAAGAGCTGCGACCGGGAATCCTGCCGAATTGCGGCTAAAAAACACAACGTCCATTTCTATCGCTGCCATGCAGGATTAACAGAGGCCTGTACCCCCATTTATATGGGGGAGGTAATTGCCGGTTATATTATTGTGGGAAATATTTTCGATTATCCGGATCATGCTACCGGATGGGAGACGATCCGTGAACTGTGCAAACAGTATCAGGTGAATAAAGAAGCGCTGAAACAGGCCTGCCTGGAACGGCCCATCACCACGAGGCAATATGCGCTGGCCGCCTGCCACATTCTGGAGGCCATCGCCTCCTACCTGTGCAATGAGCGGATGGCTATTCTGAAAAAGGAAAATCTGCACATGCAGATCGATGAGTATATCCTGCAAAATCTGACCGGGGATTTAAGCGTTCCCGCCCTCTGCCGTCAGTTCTCCATTGGCAGGACCTATCTCTATGAGATCACCAACAGCACCTATGGCATCGGGGTAGCCGAGCATATTCGAAATCTGCGCATCTCCCAGGCGAAGAAACTGCTGGAAGAACATCGGGACTGGTCCGTCGGAGAGGTTGCGGCGGCCTGCGGTTTCCGCGACTACAATTATTTCATCGCCGCCTTTAAAAAAGCCACGAATGTTTCGCCGAAACAATATCAAAAAATAAAACAGATCACACAGCGGCCTGAAAACGCATAAAAAGGCTGCCCTGCCGCATAATCGCGTTTTCAGGGCAGTCTTCTGATTACTCCCGGCTTCAGATAGCAAAGCGGGGCATTTCTTTCAGGAAAAGCTTTCATCCGTATTTCCCAGGATGTAATCTGCCATCCCCTGAAGCATGACCAGGCCCGCAGTTGCTCCCTGATCCGCCACACCCTGAGATATATTGGCATGAACCGCCGCCTTGCCGAACCTGGGTGCCATCGACTTAGTGGCCTCCACACCCTTTTTGGCCCCCTCCAGGGCTGCCCGGCAAACCGCTTCCAGAGATGCGCCCGGATTGGCTGCAAGCACCGCTTTTGCCTCATCGGCTGCCGGACCGATGCAGTCCAAAACGGTTCTGTCACCTCTGGAGCATTTTCCTCTTTTCACAATGCCGGCACAGAAGCCTTCCAGAAACAGAGTAAGCCCCTCCGCATCCAGTTCGCTTCTGCCCGCCATGGCCTTACCTCCAAAGGATATCCCGGTACCCATCAGCATTCCCATGGTGGAGGGCACCAGATCCGTCATTTCCATCCCTGCTTTTCTGATTTTTTTAGAAAAGTCCTCCTCTTCCATACTGCGAAGAATATCCGGCAGTCCGCAAAAACCCTTTTTCATGGTGAGGCCCAGGTCTCCGTCTCCCATCCGGCTGTCCATTTCGCACAGCAGCCCGGCATTCGCAGCAAACTGCGCTCCCACCGCTTCAAACAGCTCCGGGAGCTGTCCCATTGTTACTTTTTCCATCCCGTTCTCCTTTCTCTGCTGCATCTACACCTGCGTATAAAACGGAGTATGTACCGGTTCATCAAACCAGCCTTTTAATTCTTCATCCACTCTGCAGATGGTGATGGAAGCCCCGGCCATTTCCATACTGGTGGCATATTCTCCTACCCAGCTGCGATATACCATTACTCCTTTTGATTTCAAATATTCCATAACACTATTGGCAAGAATATACTGCTCATCCAGCGGAGTACTGCCCAGTCCATTGATCAGCAGAGCCACTTCGCTTCCCTCTTCCAGGGGCATATCTTTCAGGATCGTATCACAGCTTTCTTTTGCAATTTCATCAGCCGTCTTAATCGGGCCATTCCAGATGCCCGGCTCACCGTGAATTCCCATCCCCATCGCCATCTCATTTTCACCCAGGGTAAAGTTGGCCACGCCTTTTTCTGGGATAATGCAGGGAGTCAAAGCAAAGCCCACCGTTCTCGTATTGTCTTTGGCCTTCTGCGCCGCTGCCAGGACCTCATCCAGATCCCCCATGGCCCGCGCCTTTGCGCCTGCTGCTTTATACAGAAAGAAAATGCCTGCCACGCCACGGCGGACATTCTCATCCCCGCTGCTGTTTACATCATCCGCTCCCACGATACTGCGGGTCTCGATGTCATCCATCTCACAGCGTTCCGCCGCATCATCAAACACCATAATATCTCCGGTATAATTTCCATACAGATACAGTACGCCTGCGCCTGCCTCCACTTCTTTGGTGATGTTATAAATCTGTTTCCCGGAGGGGGACTGAAACACACCGCCTACGCCGCAGCCATCCAGCATCCCGTCTCCCACATAGCCTAAAAACAGCGGGAGATGGCCGTTTCCGCCTCCGGTCACAATCGCCACCTTACCGGGCACCTTTTTTGCGGTGCAGTAGCATCTCGGATCGCCTGCCGCACATTTCACCATATCCCCATGTACCGCATAAATGCCCTTCAGCATATCATCGGTATAATTTTCCGCCTGATTCATTATTTTTTTCATGGTCACTTACCTCCTGTTTCCGTTCTGTCTTCCTGCCGCATTCCGTCAGCGCTGCACACGGCCAGATGCGTCTCCATTCATTAAAAGTTCCACCTCTGCCACATCGGAGAGATTAAAATCTTTCTCAATGGAATGTTTCAGGCAGGAAGCCGCCGCCGCATATTCAATCTTCTTCTGGGGGTCAAATTCCTGTACCGTACCGTAGATCAATCCGGCCGCGAAGGAATCTCCTCCTCCCACCCGGTCCACAATATGAATGGGATAGGTTTTCGAAAAATAGGTGGTTCCGCCGATATACAGCAAGGCGCCCCACTCATTGTCCGAAGCGCTGATGCTCTTTCGCAGGGTAATGCCCACTTCCTTCACCCCATAATTTCTGCAAAGCTGGTCGGCCACCTCCACGTATCCCTCTTTATTCAGCTTTCCCGAAATTACGTCCGTGC
>CAMNQN010000204.1 GCA_946549155.1 uncultured Lachnospiraceae bacterium
ATATCCACCCAGAGCTTTTCGATGGAGAGAATTGTGGGCGCTCCTGAAAAATCTCTTCCGTCTGTCAAAGCGGCGGAGTTTTTTACGTCCCGTCCCACCATCCATTTCGTGATCTGTGCCACGTTTGTGTCGGCGGCCGGAGTCTCGTTCACAACACAGCCGTCCCGCATCACCACCACCCGGTCGCAGACCGAAAGGATTTCCTGCAGCCGGTGCGTGATAAAGATAATGGAGATGCCTCGTTTCGCCATCCCCCGGATAGCGTCCAGCAGCGCCTCCGCCTCCTTCTCCGTCAGAACCGCCGTAGGTTCGTCCAGGATCAGAAGCTTTAGCTGCTCCTTCGACAGCTCCCTGGCAATCTCTGTAAACTGCTTATGCCCCACAGGCATGTCGCTGACCATCATTTTGGGATCAATGTTAACCCCCATCTTCTCAATGGCCTCCGCAGCCCTTGTCTCCATCTCGCTGCGGTTCAGTGTGTTCAGACGGTCTCCAAAAATCTCAGAGACCAGATTTTTCTTTTTCGGTTCCCGGTTCAACAAAATATTTTCCGTGGTGGTAAATCCAGGAAGCAGAGAAAACTCCTGATGCACCATACCAACGCCCGCCTCAATGGCGTCAAAGGGGGAATGAAAATGACGGACCTCCCCGTTTATGATCACGTCCCCGCCATATCCACCCGTCTCGCGAATCACATCCGCGCCGAACAGAATCTTCATTAATGTGGATTTTCCCGCGCCGTTCTCGCCGACCAGTCCTATAACCTCGCCCTCGCCCAGCGTCAGATTAATATCGGTCAGAACCTGATTCCCGAAAAAATCCTTCTTGATATTCCGCATTTCCAAAAGCGGTGTATGTTCTTTGTTCATGTATCAAGCCTTCCTAACAGATAGTACAAAACAGGAGGAGGAACGGCAGCTCCTCCCCCTGTAATCTACCTATTATTTAATTGTAAAGTATTTTTCAGGAACTTCTACAGCGGTGGAGCCCATGTAGTAACCCGGATCGCCCATGATATAGGTATCCTGATATACAAGGAATACGTTATCCAGCTTCACGCCGGTGTCAGCGTTGGTGTAGTTAGAACCATTCCACTCAGCCTTCGGTGAAAATACCTGGTAAGCCTTCGCAATCGCATCGATGTCGTTCAGCTCGCTTACGCCGTCAATCACGTTCATCGCATGCTGTGCCAGACCTGCGGATACGGTGTAGCCATAGGAATAAGCCCAGGTACCGAACCGGCCTGCGCCGCCCTTTTCGTTGATCGCGGACTCAACCTTCGCCAGGATCTTTTCAAAGTCGCCGGCTTCCTCTGTCAGGTCCAGACCCAAAGCTCCCGGATAGCCCATCAGCGGAGACGGAAGGTCTGCCTCGATAAAGTATCCGCCGTACTCCATAAGCTGCTTTAACAGCGGCTCGGTATGAGCGTCATTGGTACAGAAATAAGCAGAGTTTGTGCCGTACTTTTCTACCCATTCCGGAACATGCTCCAGAACGTACGCCTGCGCGCCGGGGATACCCACATCGGTGGTGGGGTCCGGAGCAGTCTCCATCACGAACTCCATGCCGAACTCTTCACATGCAGCCTTCATAACGGCAACACGGCGGCTCATGGTCTCGTAGGACAGATGACGCGGGAAAGAAATATGTACGAAGGTGTCGCAGCCCAGTTCATGGGCGGTACGGATAATCAGATATCCACGGGCAACGAAGTCATTATTGCAGACAAGGTCAGCTGCGCTGCCGATCTCCGGAAGATCCTCATGGGACTCACCGGCGATACACAGGATGTCGGGGCGTCTCTCTTTGATCTGACGGAACGCCTCTGTGGTACCGGGAACCGCCTGGTTCACGATAATGGCCTTCATCTCCGGATCATCGGAAAGGTTTACAATCGTCTGAACGGTGGTCTCCAGCTCTTCCGTAAAGTTATCCGGATAGATCGCCAGAGTCACTCTGTCCTCACCATACATCGCCTGGAATGCTTCCGCGCCGCGGCGGTCATCCTCAGACTGGGATACAGAACCGGTCACGATACCGATGTGGTAATCTCCCGCAGCTTCTGTGTTCTCTTCTCCAGCCTCAGCCGCAGCTTCCGTGGTCTCCTCATCCAGCTCAATGGTCTCTACGCTGGCGCCGAAGGCGCTCATGGAAAATACCATCACAGCGGCAAGAGTCAGACTGAGAAATTTCTTCATGTTCTTCATATGCTCCCTCCTTATTTGAAACATTAAAATTAAAACGCTTAATCATTTTAGCACTTTATCACGATCAATGCAAGCACAAGTCCATAAAACGGGAAAAATTATTGCTTCAAAAGAAAGAAAGCCGAAAAATATGCTAAATTTTTCGGCTTTTTCCATAAACACAAGAATTTTTATTCAATTATGATTCCAGTCCATGACGGAACCCAGCTCCCCCAGGAGGTTCGTTTTCATCACGGAATGAATCCGGGCGGGATTATCATACTGCCCTAAGGCCCACATCAGCTTAGTCACCGCCGCCTCCGAGGTCATATTGCCCGTCTCAATAACGCCGCAGTCCAGCACCTGCCGTCCCACCTCATAAAGGGAGAAATCGCTGCCCTCATAGAGGCACTGGCTGCCCACTGCCACAATCATGCCCCGTTTCACCGCTTCCCCCACCGCCTTTGTCAGCCCAAAGGGAAGTCCGCCGATGCCAAAGCCCTCCAGATACACGCCCCGGATGCCCATCTCCTCCAGCCTCCGGAAAATATCCGGCGAGATTCCCGGATAAATCTTCAGGAGAAAAACATCCCTGCAAAACCGGTTAGCCAGCAGGCAGTTTCCTCCCCGGTTCACATGGACAAAGGGATTGAGCACCAAGCCGCTGCTGTCAATGCGGGCCGCATAAGGGTAGTTGATGCTCTCAAAGGCGTCAAAGCTGCGGGTGCGCACCTTGCTGGCCCTGGTTCCCATAATAATCTTCCGGTTAAAGGCCGCATAGACACCGGGACAGCCGCTGGCCGCCATGTGCAGAGCCGCACGGCAGTTTTCCGTAGCATCCGCAATGGGATTTTCTATGGACACCTGGCTGCCGGTGACTACCACCGGAATCTCGATTCTTTGCAGGGCAAAGGACAGCGCGCTGGCGGTGTAGGCCAGCGTATCCGTACCGTGAATCACCACGATGCCGTCATAGTTCAGGCGGCATTCGTAGATCCGTGCCGCCAAGGCCTCCCACTCCTCCGGCTCCATATTGGAGCTGTCAAGCCGGAACAGATCCTCCTGATCCACCGAAAACCCTTCCATCAGCCCCGATATTTTCTGTAAAATATCGCCGCCGTTCATCTGCGGCGACATCCCATTATCCCCGTGGGAGGAAGCCAGGGTGCCGCCGGTGCCTATCATCAATATCTTCTTCATCGTTCTATTTCAGGTTCAGATCAGCGGAGTTCTTTGCAGAAAAATAATTCCAGCCCGTCTCGTCCAGCTTCTTAATGGTATCCGCCACGCATTTCACCAAAACCTCTGTCATCATGCGGCCCTTCTCTGCGGTAGCCTTGGTGGCGTCTCCTGTCTGGGCCGTGTTGGTGATCTCCGCGAAATCCCACTTGATATCCACATAAGGCGGCAGATTCTCCGGAACCACACAGGTGGCCTGGTCCGGCTCACAATATTCCGGGAACAGATGGTACGCGATGGAAGTCTCTCCCTCACCTGCGTGTCCAAGACCATCCCACACCTCAAAGGTACCCTTCGGCAGCAGATCGCCTGCGGTTACCCACCAGGCAGGCAGCGCGGCAATACGGGCCTGCGGATAAACCTCCTTGATCTTTCTGGAGGCAATTTCGATGGGAGCAATGTTCCCGTCATGGCCGTTCATCAGGAAAATATTGTTGATGCCATTGCGGATCACGCTCTCACAGATGTCATAGATCACCTGTGTTACCGTATCGTACTTCAGCGTCAGCGTAAAGGGGAAGGTGTCATAATGTCCGCTGTATCCCACCGTGATGGGCGGGAGTACCAGCAGGCCCTCCACCTCGTCCGCCACCTTCTTGCTCAGTTCATAGGATACAATGGTATCGCATCCCTCCGCGATGTGCTGTCCGTGTGCCTCGCAGGATCCAATTGCCAGAATCGCCTTGTCGTATTTCCCCTCTTTTACCTGATGTGCCGTAAGTTTCATTAATTCGTTATTCGCCATCTTTATCTTCTCCTTTCTATTTTCTATTAAACTCTTTCAGCACAAAACGGAGGAAGGGGGAATCCCCCTTTCTCCATTCTGCATCTTACCTTCTGAATGATTATTCTTCTGTGATAAACTGGAATTCGCCGTCCACCAGCTCCAGGATAGAAGCTGTCTTATCCGGCTTATGGCTTTCCGCCGTGTAGGAAATCGTGCCGGTGATTCCCTGATAACCGCTGGTCGCCTCAATAGCGTCCTTAATGGCGGCGGTATCGGTGGGATCCTCCACGTTTTCCAGCGCCTTGCAGATCAAATCCATCGCGTCATAGCCAAGGGCCGCGAAGGCATTTTCCGGAGCGGTACCGTAAGCTTCGGTATAGGCCTTTACAAAGTTCTGTACGTTTTCTGCTTCATTGGTGAAGGAGCAATGGGTGGAAATGAATACGTCATGGGCCTTATCTCCGGCCACCTCAGCCACCAGCGGGGTATCAAATCCGTCGCCGGATACAATGGGAAGCTCCACGCCCTTGTCTCTGAACTGAAGCACCAGAGGACCCGCATCGTTGGGCACGCTGGAGAAGAACAGAAATTCCGCGCCGCCATCCGCATTCTGGAAACGGTCGATCTGTGCGGAGAAATCCGGATCCCCATTCATGTAGTTGTCAGAGCCCACAATTTCTCCTCCAAGCTCCGTAAATCTCTCCTCAAAGCACTCTGCCAGTGTCTTGGTAAATTCCATGGACTGGTCAATCATCATATAGCACTTCGTGCCGATCTCTGCATAAGCGTACTCCGCCGCTGCGTAAGCGCAGGTATCATCGCCGAAGGGCACCATAAAAGCGTAATCACCGATCTGCTCACACAGGTCCGGCAGGGTCGCACCGGTAATCACAAAGGGCACCTGCTTCTCCTGTGCGATGGCGCCGGCCGCCAGTGCATAGTTTGAATCGGAGAAACCGCTGACTACCACACAGTTATCCACGTCAATCATCTTTTTCGCGTTGTTGGCGCAGGTGGCCTGATCCGTCTTTCCGTCATAGGAAACCACCTCGATCATCCTGCCATTGATTCCTCCTGCCGCGTTGATCTCATCCGCTCTCAGCTTAAAGCCCTGATAGGACGGGGTATCAATGGATGCCTGTCCGCCGGTCAGATTGAACAGAGCACCGATCTTAATGGTATCGTTCCCCTCTGCCATTGCGGTCATGCCGGATGCCAGTAACGCCGCTGTCATCATCACACTTAACACTGCTTTTTTCATATTTCTTCCTCCTTTTTACGGTTCAGCGTCCGCACAGTTTCCTGCCGCCTGAACGGTTCTCATTATTTATATGAACTCCATGGAGTGCATATCACCTTTTAAGGAAACGCTTTCATCCATGTTTCCCTAATTTCTTCGGGACAACTTCGCCCGGGTAATCTGCGCCAAATTCCGGTAGGTATCCGCTTTCAATAACCCGGTGTAGGTACTCTTTGAGAAAAGACTCTCCGTTATAATCTCACTGTATCCTAAGATTCCCTGCTTCCGGAAAATAATCAGCAAAATCAGCAGCACCGCCAGAATCAGGTTCGAAGCCCCATACAGCTCCGGAAG
>CAMNQN010000205.1 GCA_946549155.1 uncultured Lachnospiraceae bacterium
CCGCTGGCTCCCCAACACAACTCTTTTTTTTCCGTTCCTCTCTTCAAGCTCCCCCTTATTGTTGCCCCCCCCCCTTCTCTCCCCATCCCTGCATCCTCTAAGATAAACATAGGCAATTACCTGTAAGGAGGGCTTCTTTTCGTGAAATTATTTAATGAAAAACATAAGGTAGTGGACGAGATGGTGGAGGGCTTTCTGGAGCTTTACCCCAATTTTTATAAGCGTATCCATATTGTCAGGGGAAACTATAATGGCATTATGTGCCAGCGGTGTGAGAATCCCGTGTCGGTGGTGGTGGGCGCAGGCAGCGGCAATGAACCCTGGTGTATCGGTTACGTGGGAGTGGGGCTGGCGGATGCCGCTGTGGTGGGCTCCATTTACACGGCGCCTCCGGCCAGGGCTGTTCAGGCAGTGACCAGAAGCGTGCCCAACAAGAACGGCGTGGTTTATATTTGTACCAATCATGTGGGGGATGTGCTGAACTTTGAATTGGCCAGTGAATTGGTGGAATTGGAAGGGATTACTACTCGGACGATTGTGGTGAACGATGACGTGGCCTCCGCCCCCAGGGCGGAGAAGAGCGAGCGCCGGGGAACCGCGGGGGTTCTGTTTGTGGTGAAGGCGGCCGGCGGCGCGGCTTCTCTTGGCATGAATATTGATGATGTGGCCCGGATCGCGGCAAAGGCCAATGACAATACTTACACATTTAACGCGTTTACCTCCTCTGTCTATGACCCTGAAACGGGAAAGGCGCTTCTGGAGCTGGAGGAAGGGATGGTGGAGTATGGCGTGGGCTTCAGCGGGGAGAGCGGTGTATTCCGCAAGCCCTTTAAGAGTGCGGACGATACGGTGGATACCGTGATCAAATATTTGCTGAACGACATCCAGCCCCTGCCCATGGAGGAGATTGTGGTGCTGGTGAACGGTTTTGGCAGAACCGGGGATATGGAGATGGCGATTATCGGGAAACGGGTGCTGCAGGATTTGCGGAAGAATGAGATTAAGGTGCACCATGTGCTGACGGGGCATACCTTTTCCCCCACGGACAGCAGCGGTTTTTCCATCTCCCTTATGAGCGTGGACGAGGAATTGAAACGGTGCTATGATTTTCCGGCCTGGTCGCCCCTGATTCGGGGGTTTACGGGAGCGGATATGCACCTGGGTAAGCAGAACTTTTAAGGACTGTCAGACGATAATGTAGAAAATAGGTACGGCGGATTATGAAAAATTATTTAAATATAGAAGATTTGAAAAATATGTTCTGTTTTGCGGCGGGGGAAGTGAAAGCCCGGGAGGGATATCTGACAGAGCTGGACATTCCGGTGGGTGACGGGGATCACGGCAGAAATATGAGCATTGCCTTCGGTGAGGTGGAATTTGAGCTGCCAAGGATGCGTTTTACTTGCGTGGAGGAGGTATTTCTGGCTATGGGGACCATAATCATGGATACCTGCGGCGGCGCTTCCGGTGTGTTGTTTGGCACCATGTTTGTCAGCGGAACGGTGCGCAGACAGAAGCATTTTACGATTTCTCTGGAGGATATCGCTGAGATTTTCCGGATTTCTCTGGATGCGCTGATGGCCCGGGGCAAGGCGAAGCCGGGGGATAAGACCATGATCGACGCGCTGGAACCGGCGGTCCGGGCTTTTGAGCTGGCGGCGGAGAAGGATTATCCGCTGAAGGATGGCCTGTGCATGGCGGCGGAGGCGGCCAGGGCGGGAATGGAGCACACGAAGGAGCTGCAGGCGCGGTTTGGCCGGGCGAAATATTATCCGGAGAAGGGATTGGGGCTCCAGGATCCGGGAGCCACGTCGGCCTGGATTATTTTTCAAGCCATGGCGGACTGGGCGAAAAAGCAGGACTGGACGGAAGCCAAAACGGACTATCAGGTGACGACTCTGACCCTGAATCCCTGTGTGGACAAGACCATCAATATTGATTCTATGATTTACAGCGGAACGAACAAAATCCGAAGTGTGCAGAATGATATTTCCGGAAAGGGCATCAATGTCAGCGCAGTGCTCCGCAATTTTGGTGTCACTACCCGCTGCCTGGGATTTAACTATTCTGAGGGGGCCAGGGTGGTGGACAAATTCCTGGATGATTTGGAGATTCCCCATGATTTTGTGCGGGTACCGGGGCATCTGCGCACCAATATAAAGATTTTTGAACAGTCCAGCCGCACGATGACGGAATTTAACGAGGCAGGACTCTCGGTGCCCAAGGAGGCCCTGAGTAAGCTGATGGAGAAGATCGAGGAGTGTACCGAAAAGACGGCCATCCTGACGCTTAGCGGCAGCCTGCCGAAGGGGGTACCGGTGAATATTTACCGGAACATTATCCAGAAGGCGAATTTAACCGGGTGCAAGACGATTCTGGACGCATCGGGAAACACCCTGCTGGAAGGCATCAAAGCGGTGCCCTACATGATCAAGCCCAATGTACAGGAGCTGATGGGGGCCTTTGAGGAGGAGATTCGGCGGGGAAAGACGCTGGATGATATCGTAAGATTTCTGCTGGCCCAGGGAATCCATTATATTTGTCTGTCCGCAGGAGACAGAGGGACTTATATGGCGACTCAGGAGAAGATATTGTACGCAAAACCGCTGAAACTGGTGGTGCGCGGTGTGCAGGGCGCCGGAGATTCCATGGTAGCCGGCATGTGCGCGGCGATTCTTCAGGAGAAAAGCGATGAGGAGGTCCTGGCCTACGGAATGGCGGCGGCCGGCGGTTCTTTAGAGCGCAGTGGAACCCTGCTGTGTCAGAAGGAGGATTTGGAGCGGCTGCTTCCGCTGGTGGAGATTCGGGAGGCAGAGTGCATCCGGCTGTGATCCGTTTTTAGAGCGGCTGACAGTACGAAGGCCCGGCAAAGCGCGTTTCGCGCCTGTTTTGCCGGGCCTTCTCTGCGTATTTATTCTTCCAGGATATGATCCAGTCCCTGGGCGATCATCGTTCTCACATGATCATCCGCCAGAGAATAGAAAATGGATTTTCCCTCCCGCCGGTTTTTCACCAGTTTATTTTGCTTCAGAATCCTTAACTGATGGGAGATGGCGGACTGGGTCATATTCAGCGCCTGGGCCAGATCGCAGACGCACACTTCTGATTCGAACAGGACGAACAGGATGCGGATGCGGGTGGAGTCCCCAAATACCTTAAACAGCTCTGCCAGATTGTAGAGGGTTTCCTCCTCCGGCATTTGTTCGTTTACGATATCCAGCAGGGGCTGATGGATTTCGTGGTCGTCACAGCATTCAATTCCTTTTATTATCATGGGATACCCTCTTTCTTTCTGATTCCCACACAGGAAATTTACAAATTTTTCACCTGCAGGGCCCGGATCGCGTTCAGCACTGCCAGCACCATCACACCCACATCAGCGAAAATGGCCAGCCACATGTTGGCGATTCCCAGGGCGCCAAGCACCAGGCAGATCAGCTTCACACCGATGGCGAAGTAGATATTCTGGTACACGATTCTCATACATTTCCGGGAAATACGGATGGCCTTGGCAATTTTTTGCGGATCATCATCCATCAATACCACATCAGCGGCCTCTATGGCGGCATCGGAGCCCAGCGCGCCCATGGCGATACCGATATCGGCCCGGGCCAGCACCGGCGCATCGTTGATGCCGTCGCCCACAAATACCAGCTTTTCTTTCTGTTTTTTCTCCTTCAGCAGCTGTTCCACGATAGATACCTTGTCCCCGGGCAGCAGCTCGCTGTGGACTTCTTTGATACCCAACTGACTGGCCGTCTGATCGGCCGCCTGCTTAGCGTCGCCGGTAAGCATCACTGTTCTGGTCACTCCGGAGGCTTTCAGCGCCTGGATGGCTTCCCTGGCGTTGGGTTTTAACCTGTCGGAGATCAGAATATGTCCGGCATAGCTGCCGTTTACGGCCACATGAACCAGCGTGCCCACCTTATGGCAGTCCGAATATCCGGCGCCGATCTGCTCCATCAGGCGGGCGTTTCCCACGGCCACCGGGCTGCCGTCCACCAGGGCGGTGATTCCCTTTCCGCTAATTTCCTGCAAATCGGAAACGCGGCTGGCGTCCACCGGCTTGCCCCAGGCCTTCTGCAGGCTCTTACTGATGGGGTGGGAGGAGTGACATTCTGCTAAAGCGGCGTACTCCAAAAGCTGCTCTTTGGGAATGGTATTATGATGAATGCCGCTGACCTCGAATACCCCCTGGGTCATCGTGCCGGTTTTGTCAAATACCACGCATTTTGTCCGGGACAGCGCCTCCAGATAATTGGAGCCCTTCACCAGGACGCCGGCATTGCTGGCTCCGCCGATTCCGGCGAAAAAGCTTAAAGGAATGCTGATGACCAGCGCACAGGGGCAGCTGATGACCAGGAAGGTCAGCGCCCGCAAAATCCAGTCGTTCCACTCCGGGGCCAGCCCTGCAAACAGTACCCGAATCAGGGGCGGCAGGATGGCCAGAACCATCGCGCTGATGCAGACGGCCGGGGTATAATACCGGGCAAATTTGCTGATAAAATTTTCGGAGCGGGATTTTTTGGAGCTGGAGTTTTCCACCAGATCCAGGATTTTGGAGACGGTGGATTCCCCGAATTCTTTTGTGGTACGGATTTTTAAAAGGCCGTTCAGATTGATGCAGCCGCTGATCACCTCGTCGCCGGGTCGTACCTCCCGGGGGAGGCTTTCACCGGTGAGGGCGCTGGTATTTAAGGAGGCGCATCCTTCCGTCACCAGGCCATCAATGGGAATCTTTTCCCCGGGCTGCACCACAATGATTTCGCCGATGGGCACCTCGTCCGGGTCCACCTGCTCCAATCCCGTGTCCCGTTCAACATTGGCGTAGTCAGGACGGATATCCATCAGTTCACTGATATTCCTGCGGCTTTTTCCCACAGCATAGCTCTGGAACAGCTCCCCCACCTGGTAAAACAGCATAACCGCCACGCCTTCCGTGTATTCCCCCAGGAGAATGGCGCCGAGGGTAGCCACGGCCATCAGGAAGTTTTCATCAAAAACCTGTCGGTTTAAAATTCCTTTGCCTGCCTTTCTCAGGATGTCATATCCGATGATCAGGTAGGGAATCAGAAACAGAACAAACCGCAGGGATCCTTCCAGCGGCAGCAGGCTGAACAGAATCATCAGCGCCGCGGACAAAAGGATGCGAATTAGCGTCTTTTTTTGTTTTTTATTCATAAATATGCTCCTTTTCGAGACCACTACTATAGTATGCCAGGAAAACGCGGATTTCATTAATGCAGGGAAACACGGAATGAATCGGAAATTCCCTTAAAGATAGATTTCGCAGTCATCCTCCACCATCTTACAGTTTTTCAGAACCTGCTGCATCACAGCCCTGGAGTCCGCGCCGTCCTCAAATTCCACGATCATTTTTAATGTCATAAAATTCACGGTGGCGTCTTTTACACCAGAGGTTTTTTTCGCTGCCTGTTCCATTTTGTTTGCGCAGTTGGCGCAGTCCACTTCGATCCTGTAGGTCTTTTTCATAATAAAAGTTCCTTTCTTAAAATAAAATTTTCCAGATGCAGTGCTGTTCAACAAACATATGAACAACTATTCATATATGAGTATATTATAACGCCTGAGAAGGAAATGTCAAGGAAAATAGAACAGGTTATTGAAATTTAATTATCCGGACGCAGGATGAGTCGGAGCTGCATGGCCATATATGTCTGGAAAACATCTCCGGATACCAAGAAAAACTAAGATGCAGACAGGCCGGAATT
>CAMNQN010000206.1 GCA_946549155.1 uncultured Lachnospiraceae bacterium
CCCCCCCCCCCCCCCCCCCCCCCCCCCCCCCCCCCCCCCGTCTTTTCCTGCGTCCTGCTAGTTAACAAAACACGAAGAATATTGTCACCAGGGCAATCAGGTAGGTAAATTCAGGATGCGAAGCAGCAGCCCGGCTACCCCCACGGAATATCCCCCGGAGGCAAAAATACCCCGGCAGGCTCCTTCCGTCATCACCAGCAGCGGCAGTTTCTCCGGATCTGCGTACATGCTTCTGGCTGTCAGCTCCCGGTTTTTTCCAAAGGAATCGAAACAGACCCTCGCCTTTGGCAGGGCCTCCCGGCATTTTTTCAGGGTGGGATTCCTAAGGGCCTCCTGATTCCGCAGGATGAAATGCAGCCGCTCCTGATACTTCGCGTATTCCCTTCGCCGCTCCAGCAGTTCATTTAAAATATGCTCTGTAGGCTCCCCTCCCACATCCAGCCAGAAAAGAATGTGTTTTCCTTCTGCCGTAAGCTTGCTGACCGGGCTTTTCGTTCCATCCGGATTATCCAGAAGAAAATCCGGTATCTGATGCAGGGACAGCATGTCCTCTGCTTCTGCCTGCCGCAGCTTCAGGGTAATCCTTCGGGTTTCCCCCTCCCTGATCTGAAAATCACACCGCTTTCCCAGAATATCGCCGGAGGGCAGACGGTTGGAGGTCAAGATCCGGTATTGCCCTGGCAAAAGATCCAGATCCAGTCGCGACGGCCCTCCCTCATATTCCTGCTGCCCCTGCGCCCCATCCATCCCCTGTTCCTTGGGCTGCCAGACAAGCTCCCGCAAATTCAGCGGATAATACCCACTCTGTCCCTTCCGGCTCAGGGACCAGTTCTGAAAATAAGTCCAGGACTGACTCCGGCCGCTCTCCAGGATAAGATGGGCACTCCTCCTCTCTCCTGACACGCAGATAAATCCATTTTCTTCCCAGTATTCGATTTCCTGATCCTGCGGATTCAGTCTGGCCGGAATCCCAAGGGTTCTGGCAATCGCCACAAACAGCAGCTTTTTTGACCGCTCCCCGGCAATTCCAAGCTTTAGCGCCGCCGCAGGCACCGTATAAACGCTAAGTCGTTCTCTCTCATCCCTCGACCGGATATTCGCCCTGATCCAGCGCCAGATTTCTGGCGGATTCCTTCGAAAAGCCGTCCTCTTAGATTCGTCGAAATAGCCCAGAATCGCTTTTCGCCAGCAGGTAAGCACCTCATCCTCCACCCGCGGATTCCAGATATAAAAGAGAAACAATTCCTCTGAAAATCTGTCCTGATAAACCCGGGCTTCCTCAAAGTGCTCCCGCAAAACCTCCGGCCCTGCATCTGAACGGTCCTTCTCTGACAAAACTGCCATATATTTTTCTGCGGTTTCCTCATCTCCGAATAGATTTTGGGTCTTCCACAAAGGCTGGAACTCCTTCCGTTTCCTCCTGCAATGTTCTCTCGCCGCCGCGGCTGCCGAAGCCAGTGTTGCGTCTTCCACATCTTCGAAGCCTCTCCTGCCGGCTTTCGCACTTTCCCCGGGGGCAATCATATCAAAGTCCACCCAGCGGCTCTCCCAGGCGGCGGAGCTTTCCGCCTGCCCGCCGTCTCCCACCACACAGGAAAAATCCGTTCCGTTCCTCGTATGGATCAGGCATTCGCCGTACCTGTCCTTCCACACCGCGCCAATCCGCAGGCTTCCCAATCCCGTAACAAAGGACACGGTTCCGTCCGCTCCGGCACTCAGCTTCACAATCGGGGCGAACGCGGAATAATTCAGTACCTCCCCCCAAACCTCTGCTCCGGCCGCCGGCAGGCCTTCCGGATTTTTCACCTGAATCGTAATCCGTCTGGTATCCGCATAGCGCGTGAGCTGATTCAGCATTATATTGATGCCATCTCTGCCAATCACATCCTCTTCCGGTATCTTCTGATCAAAGCAGCGGGAGCTGACAGACATGGCTCTGGAAGCGGCCTGGTCAAACCAGCCTTTATCCCAGACAGCCTCCGGCTCACAAGCCCCCAGATAATGCCAGCTTCCCCCGCACCAGACCTCCACCCACGCGTGATTGTCATCGCAGTGGGACCATTTGGTCGCATATACCTGCCGGGCTGGAATCCCCGCGCTGCGAAAGGCGTTCACAGCAAACACGGACTCCTCCCCGCAGCGGCCGCTGCCGCACAGGTACACATCCAGTGCGGACCGGGTACGCTCATCGGTGCTCTGGTAGGTTACCTCCCGGGCACACCAGACATTGCTCTTTAAAACCGCCTGCTCCAGTCCAAGGCCGGCGATTTCTTCCAGCAGCCGCTCTCCAAACAGCCTGCGGCAGGGCTTCATCTCCTCCTCATTTACCCGATGATATAGTACATAATTCAGAAAAATGTCCTCCGGAAGCTCCCGCACATAGGAAAAATGCTTCCACAAATATACGCTCCACCCCGCAAAGTCAAGATAAACGGAAGGCGGATAATTGCCCACGTCGCTAAGAGGCATATTGGCATACAGGTACTCCATGGCCAGCCGCTCCTCCTCCTTCAGGGTTTCCATAACTCCTTCCATCTCCCGGGAAATACCCGAAAGCTCCCGCATAACCGCCTGATATTCTCTGTGAATCCTCTCTCTGTTTTTTTCCAGAAACATCCCGCGCCTCCCTATTCCAGCCCATCCAGCACCCGTCTGGCTTCCCGTATTTTTTCCGGGTCGGTCCTGTAAATTTCATACTCACTGAATAGGGGCAGCCCCATACTCACATCCTTCTTCCGAAAACCCATCAGGCTGTCAACCAGTTTCTTTCCCGACATATGAAACGCACGGATCCCTGTCAAAGGCTGGAGCTCCCGGATCACAGCGGCATCCACGCCGCTCCCTGCCTGTATCGTAAGACTTCCTTCCTCCCGCGCCGCCAGCTCCTTCAGCAATCCCACACCCTCCCGGCAATGATTTTTCTGCCCTGAGGTAAGAATGGTACAAATCCCCAGCTCCCTGGCCTGCTCCATGGTTTCAAAAGGATCACGGCAGACATCAAAGGCCCGGTGAAGCGTGACAGACATTTCCCCCGCCTCCTCCATCAGCACCCTTATCCTCTCCAGATCCAGCGTTCCATCCGGCTTCAGAATGCCGATCACCACACCGTCGGCCCCCATCCGCCGGAACCGGCGCACCTCCCGAAGGATAATCCGAAATTCAGAATCCGTATAGCAAAAGTCCCCATACCTGGGTCTTATCAGCACATGCGTACGAATGTCGCACACGCTTCGTATCTCCTCAAAAAGTCCGGCGCAAGGCGTCGTCCCGCCGATCACCAGATTCGCGCAAAGCTCAATCCGGTCCGCACCGCCCTGCTTCGCCGCCAGCGCGGATTCCACGGAGTCCACGCACACCTCCAACGTATAGTTTCCCATAACGCCCTCCCACATTTCCATTGCTGGCAATAAAACAAACGTGTGCTTCGCACACCCTCACGGTTTCACCAAGCCTCCTAACCCACACTTTTACCGCGCCGGGCGTGGTCAGCTTCAGCTGACATCCTCCCCTCACGCAAGTGTGCATCCTGCCGGCGGCTTTTGTATCATAGGAAAATGTGAAGCAGTTTCCTATGATACCAGAAAAGGCACGCTATGAACAGCACAGCGCGCCTCTTTTTCTACTATATTTTCCTGATTAAATTTCATTTCCCGGAAATTTGGGGATCCCGTCAAAGCCCGCCTGCAAATCCGCGTCACTGGGAATGTAATCCACCATCTCCCCGTTATTGAACTTCTCATAGGCCACCATATCAAAATATCCGGTTCCGGTCAGTCCAAACACAATGGTTTTCTCCTCCCCGGTTTCCTTACATTTCATCGCCTCATCAATGGCCACCCGAATGGCGTGGGAGCTCTCCGGCGCCGGAAGGATACCCTCCACTCTGGCGAACATCTCCGCCGCCTCAAATACCGAAGTCTGCTCCACAGAACGGGCCTCCATCAGTCCGTCCGCGTAAAGCTGGGAAACCACCGAGCTCATACCGTGATACCGCAGCCCGCCCGCATGGTTCGCGGAGGGAATAAATCCGCTTCCCAGCGTATACATCTTGGCCAGCGGGGTTACCATTCCGGTATCGCAGAAGTCATACACATATTTCCCTCTGGTCAGGCTGGGGCAGGAGGCTGGCTCCACCGCAATAAACTGATAATCCGCCTCGCCCCGCAGCTTCTGTCCCATAAACGGAGAAATGAGTCCGCCCAGGTTGGAACCGCCGCCGGCGCATCCGATAATCATATCCGCCTTAATTCCATATTTATCCAGGGCTGCCTTGGTCTCCAATCCAATGATAGACTGATGAAGCAGCACCTGATTCAACACGCTGCCCAGCACGTAGCGGTATCCCTCCTGGTTCACCGCACATTCCACCGCCTCAGAAATGGCACAGCCCAAGCTTCCGGAGGTTCCCGGATGCTCCGCTAAAATTTTTCGTCCCACCTTGGTGGTATCGGAGGGGGACGGGGTCACCTTCGCCCCGTAGGTTCTCATTACCTCCCGGCGGAAGGGTTTCTGTTCATAGGAGCATTTCACCATGTACACCTGACAGTCCAGCCCCAGATAAGCGCAGGCCATGGAAAGAGCGGTTCCCCACTGACCGGCTCCCGTCTCCGTGGTGACGCCCTTCAGTCCCTGCTTCTTGGCGTAATAGGCCTGGGCAATGGCAGAATTGAGCTTATGGCTGCCGCTGGTATTATTTCCCTCGAATTTATAGTAAATCTTCGCCGGTGTCTGAAGCTTTTCCTCCAGACAGTAGGCCCGCACCAGAGGCGACGGACGATACATTTTATAAAAGCTGCGGATTTCCTCCGGTATCGGAAGGTAAGCATTGTCATTATCCAGTTCCTGCTTCACCAGCTCCTCACAGAAAATGCCGCTCAGCTCCTGGGCGGTCACTGGCTGCAAAGTCCCGGGATTCAAAAGCGGCGCCGGCTTATTTTTCATATCCGCCCGCACGTTATACCACGCCTTAGGCATTTCCTGCTCTTCCAGATAAATTTTATATGGGATTTTCCTATCTTCACTCATGCTGCTGCTCCTCCTGGTCAGGTATCGGTTTACCTGTTCCCTGTATTTAACAGTTTAATTTATTAAAGTTCTTATAACACAGTATATGCGGATTTGTCAATCATTTCTCCCGAAAAGAAGTGTGAGCGAGGTGGCAATTTTCTTCTTGTTTGGTTAATTATCAGGACGCAGGAAAAGATGGGGCCGAATATGACATCCTAAGAGAAATGCTGATTAAAGCGTTTCCCGTGCCGGATTTGCGCTGCGAAGCAGCAATTTTCCTTGCAAATCCGTGCACATCCACCGGAGGTTCTAAGGAAATACTGAATTAATCAGCGTTTCCTAAGCAAAAATATCCGATCTGTGCAAATTAATATGGTAGTCACGGACAGAAGCCTTTTATATTCAGTGCTTGCATAGCAATTGCTTTTATCGTAAATTCGTTGCCATTTCTTTCAAACTCAGCATATATCATTCCGTCATCAGCTTACGCAGGCTACATTTTTGTCACTTAGTATGCCACGTTTAGCTCGATTTTGTAAATTCAGCCAGGAAACAGCAGGAAGAGGCGGGCACGCAGGGCCACAAGCATCTGGAAAATAATTCGGAGGATACCCTAGAAAATCTTAGATGGAGACGGACAAAAATTCCGGGAGAGCTGGCAGCCTTCCAGGCTGACAGCTCAGGGGCGCTGAGCT
>CAMNQN010000207.1 GCA_946549155.1 uncultured Lachnospiraceae bacterium
TCTACGCAGAAATTTTGCCATTTTGCGCTAAAAATCATTTATAAGTGGCCTAAAGAAGTGGTTCCTCCGGCTAAAGAATAGAGGTTTTTTGCGTGTGGTCGGAGTGGTAAAATACGATTTATAAGAGAGGTGAAAGAGAAGGGGGGAGGAAGCCATGGAAAAAACACATGTGCTGTTTGATACGGTATTTGAGAAAATGGAAGATATTTTCGCACCGGTGCAGCTGCTTTTGGAAGCCCAGATACAGGTGGAAGGCATATTGCTTAGGACTGCTTCGGAGGAGAGACAGGAGCGGCGCCGCAAGGTATCCGGGCTTTTGGGGAACCGGGTATGTCCGGAGGAATGTATGCAGGAATATTCTGTGGAAGAGGAGGAAAAGGCTGCAGATTTTATCCTTAGAAAGGCAGAGGAATGCAGGGCTGCCTCTAAACTGTATCTTTGTGTATATGGCGGCCTGGATCATGTGTATGAGGCGCTTAGGCGACAGCCGGAGCTTGCGAAGAGGCTGATCGTGATCTGGATGGGTGATTTTGAGCATTGCTTTGAGAAAGACACGGAAAAGAAAGCGCCGGATCTTCTCTTTACTTCAGAGCTAGAGCTCTGGCATGTTCCACCGGCGGTATATAAGCAGATCCGTTATAGCAATGCTCAGCTTGAACTGCGGATGAAACCATTGGGGAATCTGGGCACCTATTTGGTTGAACAGATAAAGAGAGAACAGAATGGCCCGGGATCGGTGAATTGCGGCGGTATGGCGGGGGTCTTACTATTGATGACTTCCGGCTTTGGAAGATATGAGCTGACGGTTTATCAGGGAAAAGAAGAGAAGAGGGGAAACCCCAGAAGACGGTGCGTAATCAGGGAATATTCTGAGGTGGATAACAGGATGGTGCTGGAGGACTTTCTGGCAAAGCTTGCGCTGTTTCAAAAGGGGCTGCTGCCCCGGGAATGAAGGAAGAAAAGAGGTGATCGGAATGAAACTGGAATTTAACTGCCCGCCGCGAAATCAGCTCAGAACGGCGGTGCTTTTGGGAGAGGATTTTTCATCCGTAATGCGCTGACACTGGCCCATTTGCTGCTTAGCCCCAAGCTTTCAATGGAGGGCGTGGTGACATACGGCGGAGACGGGGAAAGAGAAAAAATAAAGGCGCTGATGAAGCTTTTGAGAAAATGGGACATATGTCCGCTTATCCAGGGAAGTCCCGGGAGCTTTGAGGAAAGAACAGAGCAGTCTGTAAGCGGAAGGGAGACGCCGGGTTCTGCTTTCCTTCTTGAACGCATAAAAACAGAGGATAAGCGCCCCCTTCATATTTGCGTGCTGGGTAGGCTGACAGATGTGGCGCTGGCCCATCTTGCGTATCCGGGGATGAGTGAAAATTCAGTGATTGTCTGGAGCGGAAGCAGTGGGTGGTCGGTGGGGGGATTTGAGGAGAACCTTTCCCGGGATATTCTGGCGGCGAATGAACTGTTCCGGTCACAGGTGCCTGTATGGATTCTTCCTGCGGATACCTATGGAAATCTGCGAATCAGCAGGGATGAGTTTGCGGTGAAATCGTCTGGCTGGGGGGAGGCCGGAGTGTTTTTGCGGAGGGAGGCCGGAGACTATTTTGGGCGGACCGGGGTATGCTCCATTGTCTTTCCCGGAGAGGCAGTGGTGGGGGCCATGATTAATATTTTCGATCATTCCTATCGGTATATTCCGGCGCCAAGAATCAACCGCGATATGTTTTTTATTCACAACGAATGCAATCCTCCGGTGAGAGTGTATCATTTCCTGGACAATCGTATGATACTGGAGGATTTATTCTGTAAACTGGAACTTCTGTATGGGAATGCGTGAGGCTGGAGGAAAGGATATGAGAGAGTACAACAGAAAAAATGCGAAAATAAGATTTATTTCTGATACCGATGCCATGAATGAAGCGGATGACCAGTATTCCATCGTACAGCAGATGCTGACGGAGGAGATAGAAGTTATGGGATATGTGGCGGCTCACTTTGAACGAAAACATGGGGAAGGAAGGGAACGTTCCATGCAGAAAAGCTATGATGAGCTTAAGCACCTGCTGGAATTAATGGAATACCCGGAGGCGGTGTCGGTATACAAAGGTGCACCGCGGCCCCTTTTAAGTCCTGATGAACCGGTGGTTTCTGAGGGGGCCAGGTTTATTATACGGGAGGCCATGCGGGAGGATTCCAGACCCCTTTATGTGGTGTTTCAGGGAACACTGACGGATCTGGCTTCCGCCTGGCTGATGGAGCCCGGGATCGCAGACCGGATGACAGCCGTGTGGATCGGCGGAGGGGAGTACCCTGTGGGAGAGTGGGAATTTAATCTTTCCCAGGATATTATGGCTGCCAATGTGGTATTTTCCTCCGACCTAAATTTGTGGCAGATTCCAATCAGCTCCTACCGCTTTGTGCGTACCTCCATGACAGAACTGCAGGCAAGAGTAGCGGGCTGCGGAGCCATCGGTGCTTATCTTTTCAAACAGATGCTGTCCTGCCATATGGCCAGGGCCATGGACACCACCTTTTCGGAGGGGACGCCGGAGTCTTTTATTTATCTGTTTGACAATTATCCCATGGAGTCCTGGTGCCTGGGGGATCAGCCATTGGTTTCCCTTATGCTAAACGAACATGAGGAGGAATATGAGGTAGTGCCGGCACCAGAAATATCCAGGGATATGTTTTATATTCATAGCGGGAAAAACCGACCCATACGGGTCTATCAACATATCGATGGGTATTTGACAATGGAAGATTTATTCGCGAAGCTTGCGCTTAATTACGGGAAATCGTGAGACGAAAGCAGTGGACTGATTTTATATGCGGTAACGATAAAAGGTGTTACATAAACTAAATTAATTCAAGGAGGGTAAAAAAATGACAGGAAAGGCAAAGAAATGGATTAGCGTAGCAATGGCGGCAGGCATAGCGGTGACTATGCTGTCAGCGCCCGCAATGGCGGAGGAGGAGGCATGGAGTGTGGCCACAGAGACGGATAAGGTCAGCTATGAGGACTATACTGCTGAAGTGGGTGAATTGAATCCGGCAGATATTCCGGAGGGAGTTTCCATCGGCGTAGTGCTGGGTGAGCCCACCAATGAGTTCTGGACGACTCTGGGAGAAGGAATGGAGCAGGGGGCGGAAAAGTACGGTGTGGAGATTGATGTGCAGTATGCTTCTGACGCCAGTGATATTTCCGGGCAACTTGGCATCGCGGAGGCCATGGTAAACCAGGATTACGACGTTTATATTATGTCTCCGCTGGCGGACGATACGCTGAGTACGGCAGCAGATATGATTCATGAAAAAGGGAAAATAGTACTTAACAGCGTGTCCCAGGTGCTTTCCAATGCGGATGTTTTTGTGGGAGCGGATCAATATGAAATGGGCAAGGCTGCAGCGGAATATTGCATTGAAAGCCTTCAGGAAGGCGATAAAGTGGCAGTGGTTATGGGAGCGGTAGGAACAGAGGTAAATACCCGTCGTGTCGAGGGCTTTGAAGAGACCTGTGAGGCGGCCGATCTGGTGGTAGCCGCAGAGCTTCCGGCGGAATGGGACGTGGAAGAAGCCATGAACATGACCCGGGACGCCCTGACAACGGACCCGGACATCAAAGCCTTCTTCTGCGTGAATGACAATATGGCCATTGGTGTGGCAGAGGCAGTGAAGGGGGAGGGATTAAATCCCCAGGGAGATGTTCTTGTAATTGGCGTGGACGGTATCACTGCATCCTATGATTCCATGCGCGAGGGCGGACAAACTTGTTCTATCGATCAGAATGGTCTGGCGGCGGGCGAGCACTGCGTGGAGCTGGCAATCCGCATGCTGATGGGCGAAGAAGTAAATCGTTGCGTAATCACTTCCGTTACGGCGGTTGACTACAACAATATGGAAGAATACGGAAAGTAAGAGCGGGCAGCTTGTGGAAGGTCTTACAGGGTTTTCTCTCTGAAAAAGAGGGGGAACCCTGTGTACTATCCGGGGACAAGGTGTTCCGGTATCGGAAAGGGTAGGACATATGGAGGAAAGAAATGTTCTGAGTGTAAAAGACATCAGTAAAGAGTTTGGAAGCAATAAAGTACTGGACGGGGTGAGCTTCCAGGTAAAAACAGGAGAGATCCATGCTCTTATGGGGGAAAACGGCGCCGGAAAATCTACCATATTAAATATTATGTCCGGCTCTTTGAAAATGACTTCCGGTGAATTGTTTATGTATGACAAAGCAGTGAATTTTGCTACGCCTCTGGCTGCCAGAAAAGCGGGTATTGTAAAGGTACATCAGGAGCTGCAGGTGATCCCGGAGCTGACGGTGGCAGAGAATATTTTTATTGGGAATGAAATCAAACATAACGGATCAAAATTTTTGTGGTATTCCAGAATGCGCCAGGAGGCCGACAAAATTCTGGCAAGGCTGGATGCGGACTTTGATTCCACCAGGATTGTAAAGACTTTGAGTGCGGCGCAGAAGCAGCTGGTGGAAATTTCAAAAGCGATGCTGTATGATTTTTCAGTTATGATTCTGGACGAGCCTACGTCCAGCCTGACAAACCGGGAAATTAAAAAATTGTTCAGTATCATAAAAAAATTGAAAGAGGAAGGACGGTCCTTTATCTTTGTTTCCCATCGTATGCCGAAAATCTTTGCGCTTGCGGACCGGATTACCGTTCTGAAGGATGGGAAGTGTATGGGGACTTATGACATAGAAGAGGTGGACAACAAACGGCTGGTACAGTTGATGACCGGGCGGGAGCTTGGAAACCAGGTGAAAAACGTGCGGACCACCTGTACAGAGGAGGTGGTGCTGCGGGTGGAAAAGCTATGTGGGAAAAAAAATAAGTTTTCGGATATTTCCTTTGAACTGCACCGGGGGGAGATCGTCGGGCTTGCCGGACTGGTGGGTTCCGGGAGAACAGAGATCATGAGGACGATTTTTGGGGCGGATCCCAAGGAGAGCGGGGAAATCTATGTAAAAGGAAAGAGGGCAGAGCATTTAACCACCAGTGGTAGTGTGAAAAGGAAGATCGCACTGGTACCTGAGGAACGAAAAACTCAGGGGATCGTGGGAATTCTGCCGAATTATGAAAATATCTGTCTTAGCTCCATGAGGAAAGTGGGGCGCGGCGGGCCCTTGGCGTCAAAGAAGCTGATGGCTACCGGGGGAAAATATATGAAAATGCTGAATGTCCAGCCCTATATGCCGGATCTTCCTACAGGAAGGCTTAGTGGAGGAAATCAGCAGAAGATCGTGATTGGTAAATGGCTCTGTACAGAGGCGGATATTATCATTATGGATGAACCGACCCGGGGAATCGATGTAGGTGCCAAGCATGAAATTTATAAGTTGATGCTGCGGCTGGTGCAGGAGGGGAGGAGCATTATCATGATTTCCTCTGAACTGCCGGAGATCATAAACTTAAGTGACCGGATTATTGTGATGCATGAGGGTAAGATGCAGAAGGTGCTGGATGCAGAGGGCGTTACGGAAGAAGCGATTCTTCACTATGCCATGGGAGGGGAATAAGAAGATGAACGACTGCTCCCTTCCAGCTTTGCGCAATTATAAGAAAAAGGGAAATAATCGATATAGACTCAGGGTGGAATAGAAGGTAGTGTAAAAAAGTTTGTGTTTCTGGTAAAAAATGACTCCTTTTTGGTAAGAA
>CAMNQN010000208.1 GCA_946549155.1 uncultured Lachnospiraceae bacterium
TAATTCCAGTAAACACGTCCGGGGGGAGAAGGTGAGGTGAAGAATATGCGGATACTGGCGTTAGAGTCCAGCACCACATCGGCCAAAGCCATGTTTTATGATACAGACTCAAAGGAGACGCGAGTTCGCACAATGGCCTATGGCCGGATGTATGAGGATGAAGTGTTGCATAATCCGGAGACGGTTTACGAAAAGACCATCGAAGCGGGGAGAACGGTTTTGGCCGGAGAGCAGGCGGATGTGGTTTCTCTTTGCAGTGCATGGCACAGTGTCTGCCTGTTTCATAGAGATATGACACCGGCCACTCCTCTGTATCCCTGGTCCTATACCGGAGCTTCCGGTCTTTGCCAGAAGCTGAGGAAGGATGAACGGTACACGAAGCGGTACTATCACACCACTGGCTGCATGGTAAACGCTACATACCCGTTTTTTAAGCTTCTTCTTTTGAAAGAACAGGGATATCGGTTGGAGGATTATTATATCATGGGGCAGGGGAGCTACAATACCTTTCGGTTGACCGGGGAGAGAGTGGTGACACAATGCATGGTATCGGGCAGCGGACTGCTGGATGTCCATCGCAGAACCTATGCTTCTGATTTATTGAGGGAGGCTGAAATTCCGGAGGAGAGCTTATCGGAATTAGTGGGCTATGAAAGAATATGTTCTTTGTCTGAAGACGGGGCGAAAGCCCTGGGATTGAAGAAGGGTATTCCTGTGATTCCGGCCAATTCCGACGGTGGGCTGAATCAGGTAGGCGTTGGAGCGCTGGCAAAGGGAGTGCTGACCTTTTCTGTGGGAACCAGCGGAGCCATCCGTCTGACAACGCAGAAAGCGTTGATTCCAGAAAAACCAAGTACCTGGTGTTATTTATCACCCAAAGCTTATCTAAGCGGAGCAGCAGTAGCAGGCTGCTGTAATTGCTTGGACTGGCTAAGGGAAAAGGTTGGAAACGGTATCTCTTATTCTGACCTGGAGTCAGGAGTTGAAGATACAATTGACACCCCGGTTTTTCTTCCTTTTGTATTTGGCGAGAGATGTCCGGGTTGGGAGGATGAACGTGAGGGGGGCTTTTATGGATTGAGAGCCCATCATGGCGTGAAAGAAATGTACCGGGCGGTGCAGGAGGGTATCTTGTTTAATATATACCACTGTTACCAGATGCTGACCGAAGTCAACGAGGAGCCGACGAAAATCAAATTATCGGGCGGTATCCTGAATTCTCCTTCCTGGGTGCAGATGTGTGCGGATATTTTTGACCGGGAGATGGAAGTGGACGAGGTTGCGCAGGGGTCTCTGATGGGTGCCGTCGTATTGGCCATGGATTTGATGGGTCTGATTAAAGCCGAGGAGTTTTCAGTGGAGCCCAGTCAGGTGATCCGGCCAAAACCGGAGCATGTCGGATCATACCGGGAAAAGTTTCAGCGTTATTTGCGGTATTATTATCTGGAACAGCAGAAGTAACACGGGCGGTACAGCTGCAAAGTCCTGCCCTTAGGTCTGGCCAGCGCAGTGTGAACAGCAACATATAAAAAGCAGTTGTCGCTATAGTAAATGAGAAAAAGATTGACAGCAGGCGGATTTATGTTTATGGTAGTATTGTAGGTACAAAGCTTTTTAACTATATGAAACAGGAGGACAAAAAAATGGTTGATGTTATGCAGCAGGTTGCTGAGAGAAAGATTGTTCCGGTGGTGAAGCTGGATCGGGTAGAGGATGCGAAACCCTTAGGCGAGGCTCTTTGCGAAGGCGGGCTTCCGGTGGCTGAGGTTACCTTCCGTACTGACGCGGCGGAGGAATCCATCCGTGTTATGAAGAAGGCGTTCCCGGAGATGCTGGTGGGCGCTGGTACTGTGGTAAACGTAGAGCAGGCAAAGCGTGCGCTGGATGCAGGCGCTACCTTTATCGTTTCTCCGGGCTTCTCTGCGAAGGTAACAGAGTTTGCCCTGGATAATAATATTCCGGTATTTCCGGGCACCTGTACTCCTACGGAGGTTATGGCAGCCATGGAGTATGGTCTGAAGGTGGTAAAATTCTTCCCGGCGAAGCAGTACGGTGGCCTGGATACGATCAAGGCTTTAGCGGCTCCCTTCCCCTCCATGAAATTCATGCCCACCGGCGGCATCAGCGCGGCGAACATTCTGGATTTCCTGGCATTTGATAAGATCATTGCCTGCGGCGGAAGCTGGATGGTGAAGGATTCTTATGTAAAGGAAGGCAACTTTGCGGAGATCGTGAAGCTGACCAGAGAGGCAGTCGGCCTGGTAAAATAAAAAACGGTATGCCCGCGGGGAACATCAGGAGGATGTGCTGCCGCGGGCAGTTGTAAAAATGGAGTGCGGAAAGCGATACAGTTATGAAAATGTGTGACATTGCGGTATATGGGCTGGGAGTGATGGGCAGCAGCCTGGCGAAAAATATGATTTCCCATGGATATACTGTGGCCGCTTACAGTAAGAGCGGGACAGAGCGTCAGCGTTTTTCGGCGGAGGGGCATAATGATACGGTTTGCTCTACCGCGGAGGAGATGGTGGCGAGCCTGAAATCACCCAGGTGCATTTTTCTTATGATCACAGCCGGAAAGCCGGTGGACATGGTGCTGGAGGAGCTGGCACCTCTTTTACAGCCGGGGGATGTGGTCATGGACGGAGGAAATTCTTACTATAAGGATACGCAGCGGCGCCTGGCATGGTGTGAGGAACGCGGCATCTGCTATCTGGGAGTAGGGGTTTCCGGCGGTGAGCGGGGAGCCCTGGAAGGGCCCAGTATGATGGCCGGCGGCAGTTTGGAAGGCTGGGAGAAGGCGGGAGGAATCCTGCAAACCATCGCGGCCCATGCGGAGGGGATACCCTGTTGCGCCTATATTGCGCCGGGAGGCGCGGGACATTTTGTGAAAATGGTGCATAATGGCATGGAATACGCTATTTTGCAGCTGATCGCGGAGTCCTATCATTATATGCGGTTCGGGCTTGAACTTTCCCGGGATGAGACGCTGCGCTGCTTTGAGCAGTGGAAGCGGGAGGGGCTGGATTCCTATCTTATTGATATCAGCATTACGGTGCTGAAAAAGATGGATGAGGACGGAAGCCCTTTGGTGGAGAAAATCCTGGATGTGGCAGAGCAGAAAGGGACAGGGAAGTGGACCCTGCTGGAGAGTATTGAGCGGGAAGTGTATATTCCCACGATCTACGAGGCGGTATCTGCCCGGAATTTTTCCAGAAAGAAGAAGCTGCGCAGCCAGGGATGCAGGCAGCTGTATTCCTCCGGAAAGCCGGCAAGACTGGAGCAGGCACCGGAGACTCTGGGAAATGCGCTTTTATTAGGTATTATCCTGAGCTACAGCCAGGGCATGGAGCTGATCGTTAAAGCATCGGAGATGGAGCAGTGGAATATTGACACTGCTGTGCTGGCGGATGTGTGGCGGGACGGCTGTATTATCCGCAGTCGTTTGCTGGGTGAGATCAGACAGGCGGAGATTTCTTCAGAGCGGCCTCTTTTGCTGGATGAGATATTTTCCTACATAAAGGAGCTGGAGCCTGCTTTGCGTATTGTGAATGAAAGCGCGGTGGAGGCGGGAATCGCGTTGCCTGGACTGGCCAGCGCTCTTCATTATTACGATTATTACCGTATGGAACAGATGCCGGTGAATTTTATTCAGGCATTGAGGGACTGCTTCGGGGCACATACTTACAGACGGAAGGATATGGAAGGTGTTTTCCACACAAAGTGGGAGACGGATGAAAGGATATAACAGAAATAGGAGGCAGATGAAATGAGTTATAAGGTACTGGTAACTGCCCGTTCCTTCGGAAAAACAGATTCGAAGGCGACGGATCTTTTGAAGGCAAATGATTGTGTAGTGGTGAAGCTGGAAGCGGCCAATGGTCCCATCGAAGAACAGCTGAAAAAGGAGATCGTGGATGCGGATGCGGTGATCGCGGGTCTGGAGGATTATTCCCCGGAGCTGATTGCGTCAGCGAAAAATCTGAAGGTGATTTCCCGCTACGGTGTGGGATACGATAAGGTGGACCTGCAGGCGGCAAAGGACAATGATGTGGTAGTGGCCATCACTCCCGGTGCGAATGGTGATTCTGTGGCGGATTTGGCCATGGCTCTGATGCTGGATCTGGCGCGAAATGTGACCACGATGGACAATTCCATCAAGGCGAAGAATCAGAAGCGCCCCTCCGGCGTGGAGATGTGGCAGAAAACCCTGGGTATTATTGGTGCGGGCCGTATTGGCCAGGGCGTGGGGAAGCGGTGCCGCGGCTTTGACATGAAGATCCTCTGCTACGATATGTATGAGAATGAAGCCTTTAAGCAGGAGACCGGTGCGCAGTACGTGGATTTGGATACGCTTCTTAAGGAGTCAGACTTTATCACCATTCATTCCCCGCTGACTCCGGAAACGAAAAATATGATCAGCACAGAGCAGTTTAAGATGATGAAAAAGGACGCCATCATCGTAAATACCGCCAGAGGCGGCATTGTGGATGAGGATGCTTTGTACGAGGCATTAAAGAGCGGAGAGATCCGTGGAGCCGGCCTGGACGCCACCGTGGACGAGCCGCCTTACAGCAGCCCGCTGCTGGAACTGGAAAATTGTATTCTCACTCCGCATGCAGGGGCGGCCACCAAGGAAGCCAGCAGTAAGATGAGCTATATGGCGGCGGAAAATGCGCTGGAGGTGCTGAAAACCGGCGCCTGCAAATTTGCAGTAAAATAAAAGTTCGCTTTTTTTGTTTCTGCGCTTCTGCGGAAATTGGATATTTGTTCCAAATTTTCTTGTGGGGCTGTTGCAAAATGGCAGGGGAGCGTTACTGAATATCTAAGTGTACAGATGTCGGAAGGACTGGGTGAACACAGGATAGCAGTAACGCTCCCTCTGCCATTTTGTGACAGCTCCTTTGCTTTTCCAGTGCAGTCTTATCGCCTATGCTTCAGAACAACAATATGAAAGCGGTGTGAAAATATGAAAGAAATATGAAAATAAGAAATGAGAGAAAACGAAATGCACAAAAAATAGAATAGAATATTGTGAAAAATAAATAAAAATAAGAAGCATTATAAAAATATATTGACAATAATTTGTGAAAATAGTATTATGAAAAATATGAAAGCGCTTTTATACAATAAAGAAAGACAGGGGATAAATATGAAAATCGCATTAATTAATGAGAATAGCCAGGCTGGAAAAAATCAGCTTATTTTTGAAACACTCAAAAGTGTAGCGGAGCCGTTGGGCCATAAAGTATTTAACTATGGAAGGTTTGCAGAGGATGACGGTTATCAGAGAACCTATGTCCAGGCCGGACTTTTGACTGCGATTCTGATTAACTCGGGAGCTGCCGATTTTGTTATTACAGGCTGCGGAACCGGAATGGGAGCTACATTAGCGTGTAATTCGTTCCCTAATGTATTCTGCGGGTTTGTGGAGGAACCGCTGGATGGATATTTATTTTCCCAGATTAATGCAGGGAATGCAGTTGCAATGCCCTTCGCCAAGGGTTTTGGCTGGGGGAGTGAAGTGAAACTGAAATATGAGTTTGAACGGCTTTTTGGAGAAGCGCCGGGAGGAGGATTCCCGAAAGAATGGGCGGCGGCGGAACAATCCAACCGCAATAT
>CAMNQN010000209.1 GCA_946549155.1 uncultured Lachnospiraceae bacterium
CTTGGCGCCCCTGAGCTGTCAGCCTTGAGGGCTGCCAGCTCTCCCGAAATTTTCGTCCGTCTCCATCTAAGATTTTCTATGGTATCCTCCGAATTATTTTCCAGCTGCTTGTGGCCCTGTGCGCCCGTCTTTTCCTGCGTCCTGCCAATTAACTAAACACGAAAAGGTATAATTTTTCTGAAGGCAGGAGCTGCCTCCGCTTGATTATTCGCAGGGCATATGGTAAGCTGGAACCAGTCAGACATCAATAGGATTTCAATAGAAGGTTTATGGGATATGAAAAAAGTCAAAATAACTGTTTTAAAAAAAGAATACTATCCTGAGTTCGCTGAAAAATACCTGACGGAGGGGAAAAAAGTCGGAGCCTGTTCTTTATTAGAAGTTGGCGATACCTTTATTTTTGAAGGAGGCGCCAAAATGCCGGATGGTTTTTGTCCATGGGCCTGGATAGATATATACCAAAACGTAAGCGCGATATCTTCAGGGGCAACGTATACTCCCTGGAATAAGAAAAAAAATCAGACGATTGCGTGCTGCACAGACGGAATACGTCCGGTTATCTTTCATATTGAAGCAATAGATAGTGATGTGACGGAATAGGAAGGGGAGACGGAATGTATCGTATATTTATTGTGGAGGATGACAGGGGGATTGCGGAGGCTATCGGAAGACAGCTTAAGATGTGGAATCTGGAGGGTATCTGCGTGCAGGATTTTTCCAATGTTCTGACGGAATTTACGCAGAATCAGCCCCATTTGGTGCTGATGGATATTGCGTTGCCCTTTTATAACGGGTATTACTGGTGTGGGGAGATTCGGAAGCTTTCCACGGTGCCTATTCTGTTTATTTCCTCCGCCTCTGACAATATGAATATGGTGATGGCCATGAATATGGGGGCCGATGATTTTATTGCCAAGCCCTTTGACCAGAATGTGCTGCTGGCGAAGATTCAGGCCATGCTGCGCAGAACCTATGATTTTTCCGCTTCTGTGCCGGTGCTGGAGCATCGGGGGGCTTTTTTGAATACGGGGGATAATTCCCTGACCTGGAAGGAGCAAAAGATCGGGCTGACTAAGAATGAGTACCGGATTTTACTGGTGCTGATGGAGAATAAGGGGAAGGTGGTCAGCCGGGAAAAGATTATGGAGAAGCTGTGGGAGACAGACAGCTTCGTGGATGAAAATACGCTGACTGTCAATGTGAACCGGCTGCGGAAAAAACTGGAGGGTGCAGGGCTGGAGGATTTTATCACCACGAAATTCGGCGTGGGATACGGAATATTCTGAGAAAACCTGCATGGGGAGAAGGTTGCTGCAGTGCAGGAAGGCCGTTGGAGTGCAGGAAGGCCGTTGCAGTACAGGCAAGCCATTGGAGTGCAGGAAGGCCGTTGCAGTGTAGGCAAGCCGTTATGGTGCCGGAAGCTTTATGGGAGGGACAGGAGTGAAAATGAGGAGATACAGGGAGAATATTTGCTTTCTGAAAAAGTATGTTGATCTTAGGAAAAGGGGGCTGCTCCTCTTTTTTCTTTTCCTGATGGTATTTTTAGGAATCTTTTTGCTGTACCATGTGCCTATGGGCGCTTTTGCGTATCCGGCGGGCATCTGCTGTATTTTCGGTATTCTTTATTATATCGGGGACTTTCAGAGGATGTACCGGAGACACTGGCAGATGTGCCAGTTCTTGAAAATATGGGAGAATTTGGGGGAACGCCTGCCGGAGGCGGAGGATGTGCTGGAGGAGGATTACCAGGAGCTGGTCCGCTTTTTACTGAGGCAGAGGCAGCAGATGGAGGAAGAGATGAGCCGCAATCAGGCGGAGATGGAGGAGTATTACACCACCTGGGTTCATCAGATCAAGACGCCCATCGCTTCCATGCGCCTGAACCTGCAGAATGAAGATTCTGATTTTTCCCGGCTGATCTTTGAGGATTTATTCCGTATTGAGCAGTATGTGGACATGGTGCTCTGCTATCTGCGGCTGGACGGCAACAGCACGGATTACCTGTTTCGGGAATATGAGCTGGACGATATCATCCGGCAGGCGGTGAAGAAGTATGCGGGGCAGTTTATCCGCAGGAAGATCAGCCTGAATTATGAAACCGTGAAGGAGAGGGTGCTGACCGACGAAAAGTGGCTGCTGTTTGTACTGGAGCAGGTGCTCTCCAATGCGCTGAAATATACGGAGGACGGGGGCAGCATTGCCATCCTCTTTGAGCAGTCGACGCTCATTATCCGGGATACCGGCATTGGCATTGCCCCGGAGGACCTCCCCAGAATTTTCGAACGGGGGTATACCGGATACAATGGAAGGAACGATAAAAGGGCCAGCGGCCTGGGGCTGTACCTTTGCCGGAGAATCTGCCAAAATCTGGGGCATACCATTGCGGTGGATTCCGTTTTGGGGGAGGGAACCGCGGTGCGTATTGGGCTGGATCACCGGAATCTGGAGGTGGAGTGAGGGACGCAGGCCATGCAGACTGCGGATAGTTACAGAAATGTAAGAAATACCGGGGGAAATGTAAGCCAATTCGATGGAACTGCATTTCCCTTTTTTGCTATGATAGGCACATCAAAGGAAAACGACGGCGGATACCGGGAAGCTTCGCGGCGTTTTTTAAACCAGGAGGTAGACATGAGCATCTTAGAAGTAAAGGGATTGAAGAAGGTATATACGACCCGTTTCGGCGGAAATAAGGTGGAGGCGCTGAAAAATGTGAATTTCAGCGTGGAAAAGGGGGAATATGTGGCGATTATGGGAGAGAGCGGTTCCGGTAAGACCACGCTTTTGAACATTTTGGCGGCCCTGGACCGCCCTACTGCAGGCAGCGTATCGTTAAACGGCAGGGATATTTCCAGGATCAGGGAGTCGGAGATGGCGGCTTTCAGGCGGGATAATCTGGGGTTCGTTTTTCAGGAATTTAATCTGCTGGATACCTTCTCGCTGGAGGATAATATTTATCTGCCGCTGGTGCTGGCGGGGAAATCCTATCCGGAGATGGAGAAGCGAATCCATCCCATCGCCCGGCAGCTTGGCATTGAAGCGCTTTTGAAAAAGTACCCGTACGAGGTGTCCGGCGGACAGAAGCAGCGGGCGGCAGTGGCCCGGGCGCTGATCACTGATCCGCAGCTTATTCTGGCGGATGAGCCCACCGGAGCGCTGGATTCCAAGGCGACTGACGAGCTGCTGCGGCTGTTCGGGGATATTAATGGGGCCGGTCAGACGATCCTGATGGTGACGCATTCCGTGAAGGCGGCCAGCCATGCGGGCCGGGTGCTGTTTATCAAGGACGGGGAGGTCTTTCATCAGATTTACCGGGGGGACAGCACCAGTGAACAGCTGTATCAGAAGATTTCCTACACATTGACAATGGTTGCGACGGGTGGTGACAGGGCATGAAACGAGGATTTTATACAAGAATTGCCTGGACGGGAATGAAAAATAACCGCAGGCTGTATCTGCCGTATTTGCTCACGGGAATGATGATGGTAATGATGTATTACATCGTGGTATTCTTAAGCAAAAATCCGATTCTGAATGAGGTGGGCGGCGGAGATCCCATGCGGACTATGCTGGAGCTGGGAAGCGGTGTGCTGCGTATTTTTGTGCTGATCTTTCTGTTTTATGCCAATTCCTTTCTGATCAGAAGGAGAAAGAAGGAATTTGGCCTTTACAATATCCTGGGGATGGGCAAGGGAAATCTGGCCCGGGTACAGTTTTGGGAAAGCCTGATCACCGCTGTGCTGGCCCTGACTGGCGGGCTGCTGTTTGGCGTAATATTTTCCAAGCTGGCGGAGCTGGTGATGGTGAATATTATGCGGGCGGATGTGGGCTATACATTTTCCCTGAGCATCGGGGCAATCCGGAGCACGGCGCAGTGGTTTGCGGTGGTTTATCTGCTGATCTTTTTCAATACGCTGTGGCAGGTACGCTGCTCCAACCCGGTGGAACTGCTGCACAGTGAGAGCGCCGGGGAGAAGCCGCCTAAGGCAAACTGGGTACTGGCGGCGACAGGTATGCTTATCCTGGCGGCGGCCTACTTTATGGCGCTGAAGATTGAAGATCCCATTTCTGCGCTGGTGTGGTTCTTTGTGGCAGTGATGATGGTGATTGCGGCCACCTATCTGATTTTTATTGCGGGGTCTGTGGCCCTGTGTCGGATTTTGCAGAAACGGAAGGGCTATTATTATAAAGCGTCCCATTTTGTGTCCGTATCCTCCATGAGCTACCGCATGAAGCGAAACGGAGCCGGGCTGGCCTCCATCTGTATTCTGAGCACCATTGTGCTGGTGATGCTATCCTCCACAGTATGTCTGTACGTGGGGGAAGAGGATGTGCTGGCAAAGCGCTGTCCCAGAGAGGTGAATCTGAATCTGACCTTTCCCGGAGGAGAATTTCAGGCGCAGGAGAATTTCCAGGCGGAGAAACAGCTGCAGGAGATCCGGGAGCAGGTGGGGGAAATTGCCGCGAAATGCGGGGATTCAGTGACCAACATCCTGAGCTATCAGGGAATTGCCATCGCCGGTATCCTGACGAATGGACAGTTTCAGACTGACACATTTGCGATGGCCAACGTCTACAGCAATACGGAGGCCTGGCAGCTTTTTGTGTTCCCGCTGGAGGATTACAACCGTATCATGGGGCAGCAGGAGACGCTGGCCGCCGGGGAGGCCCTTGTATATACCACCAAGAGGGACTACAAGGAGGATACCCTCTCCCTTGGGGAACAGACCTTTCACATTGTGAAGCGGGTACCGGAGTTTGCGGCCAACGCCACGGACAGTATGCAGATTTTCCCCAGCCTGTTTCTGTTTGTCTCAGATTTTGAAGCAGTGGATACAGTTTACGAGGAACTGACGGCGCAGATCGGCCGGTCCGTGGAGGAGGAGTATCGGGATACGGGGGAGGATATCGGGGAACTGAAAAAGACCTTCGCACCGGAATACTGTCTTTTTTACGGCTTTGATACGGATGATTCGGAGGAGAAGCAGACTCAGATAAAGGAACAGATTCAGGAGTTCCTGCAGAATAAGCCCCTTACCATGTCCTGGCACTGCGATCTGCGCACAGTCGAAAGCGATGATTTTTACGGCTTGTACGGCGGATTGTTTTTCCTGGGGATTCTTCTGGGTATTGTATTTTTGTTCGCGGCGGTTCTGATTATGTACTACAAGCAGATTTCCGAGGGATACGAGGATCAGTCCCGGTATGAGATTATGCGGAAGGTGGGCATGACGAAACGGGATATCAGAAAAAGCATCAATTCTCAGATGCTCACCGTGTTTTTGCTTCCTCTTTTGATGTCGGGGTTGCATTTGGCCTTTGCCTTCCCCTTTGTGCAGAAGATGCTGCTGATGTTCGGCCTCACTGACACGAGACTGCTGATAATGGGGGCGGGAGTCTGCTACCTGATATACGCGCTGTTTTACATGGTGGTATACCGAATTACATCAAGAGCATACTATACGATCGTGTCATAATATTACCGTTTGGGTGTCAAGGTTCTTCGTGTTTTATTAACAACCAGGACGCAGGAAGAGGCGGGCGCGCAGGGCCACAAGCATCTGGAAAATAACTCCGGATGCCAAGAAAATCTAAGATGCAGCCGGGCGAAAATTT
>CAMNQN010000210.1 GCA_946549155.1 uncultured Lachnospiraceae bacterium
TTCCGGCTTCCTTCACCCATTTACAATAAATATTGGCTGTATCCAGGAAGTTCCCGCCTTCTCTCACATAGGCATCCAGAATCTCACACGCCTCTCTTTTTGAAATTTTTTCGCCAAAGGGAGCAGTCCCCAGGCATAGATTACTTACCTTTAAATCCGTGTTATTGATTGTTTTGTATCGCATGGTTTTCCCTCTTCCTGTTGCATGATCTGTTTCCTGTCTGTCAGACAAATCTGCCGTCTTTTATTCTACCATACATTCCCTCGTTTCCCCAGATCAAAAATTTTTTCTTTCTCATCTGTAACCTTTCCCCTTTCATTTTCATCTAATTGTTGTAATATGAAAACGGCCGTTTCATACCACACATGAATATCTATAGGAAATGTCAAATCAATTTGCCGTTTCCCATAATCTGTCCATGGGCCTGTTCCCGCCAGGGAAAGCCCGGGCAGGAAAGGCATGGGTATTAAAATGAATAAAGAACAATTCACAAAAGAGGTACTAAACGCGGAAAAAAGCCTCTACCACACCGCCAGATCCATTCTGGCAAATGATGAGGACTGTGCGGATGCCATGCAAAATGCGATCTTGCATGCTTATGAAAAGCTGCATACCCTCCGCAGCGAAGCTTATTTCAAAACATGGCTGACAAGGATACTGATCAATGAATGCTGCCAGATCATCCGATCCAAAAAGCCGACAGTTTCTTATGAGGATTACTTTGAGGCACATACACATATGGAAGCTGAAAGCAGCTCCGAAATATTCAGTGCCGTGATGGAACTGGAAAAAAATTACCGGATTCCCTTCGTCCTGTTTTATGTGGAAGGGTTCTCCGTCAAAGAAATCAGCCAAATGCTGGATATAACCCAAAGCACCGTCAAAACCCGGCTTTACCGGGGAAGAAATCTCGTGAGAAAAAGCCTGACAGAAGGGAGAAGCGCATGAAAAACAGACAATGGAACCGTGAATTCCCTGAGGTACCGGATAGCGTGCATCAGACAGTATTAGATACCCTCGCCGGTCTGGAAAACAAACGAATGAAAGGAGCCAAAATGAAAAGACTTAAAACGCGTACTATGATTATATTAGCAGCAGCACTTGTTATCGTCTTAGGTACCACCGTGGCAGCAGCAGAGCTGTTTCGCTGGAATGAAAGGGCTACGGAAATCTTTGAGGCAGAGCCTGAACTGCAGAACAAACTGACTACGGAAGAAATTGCCCGGGAAGAAAATCAGTCCATCACTGACAATGGCCTGACGATCACCGCCGTTCAGACCATCCAGGATTCCAATTGCTTCTATGCGCTGTTTGAGGTGGCAGCAGAAGACAGCAGTATCGTAATTGATGAAAACTGCGGCATGGATTATCTGCTGGATTTCCAGGGGGCAGAAGACCCATTCTGCGCCATGGGATGGGGGTTTGTGGATCATACCCGTCAGGAAGCGGGAAGCAGCAGATATTTCGAAATTTTTGGAACCAAGATGGAAGAAAGCAACGCTGATCTGCATATGGGTATTAATTTCACTACACTTACAGGCCCCGGTGAAAAAGCCATGGATGGAGCGCCGCTGATTGAAGGAAACTGGGACTTCGACCTGACAATCCACCCGGCCGCTTCCACCCATATCGAACTGAACAGGGAATACCAGATTGCAGGCAGCCAGATCCGCGTGGAATCCGTAGATCTTTCCCCTCTTACCGGAAAGATCACCTGCAACGGTGAGGATATCAAAGCCTTCACGGAAAAGGAAGGTATTAATCTTGATCAGTTGGACGAGCTGACTGCCACTTACATCACAGGCGTAAAGTATCAGGACGGCACTGTGATCGAGCAAAATGGCTTTGCCATGCTCTGGGAAAGCTATCCCGAAGGAGGAAGCTACGAAAAAGCGGTTCGCTTCAGCCAGGTGATCGAACCCGAGAAGGTCAGCGCGCTGCTTCTGGGAAATGATAAGGATGAAATTGCCCTGCAATAAACAACGGATGCTGCTCCCGGCCAGTCATCCTTATGTTAACAAAAACAGCGGACAGTATGCCTCACAGCCTGTCCGCTGTTTTAATCCCGTTTTATTTATCATGCATTTGTAACACCAGCGTCGCGCTCGCCAGCACCCCGACTGTCACCGCATACACGATTCCCGCCAAAGTCCCCGGCACGGCAAGTAACACGATCACCGGCAGGGCTCCCGAGAGCATCCCCGTCAGCACCATCAGAAACACGGATGTGCTCTGTTTCACCGCTCTTGTTTCGTTTTCCCAGTCAAAGACCGGAAACCTTCTGTTAATCGAAAGACCAACTCTTGCGCTGAAAATAATATAAGCCGCCGGAACCGCCAGAAGACTCACTGTCCCTCCCATATCCGGTTTCAGCGTAAAAAGCAGCGCCAGCTCCGATACCAGATAAAAGGGAAGCACCACCAGCAGATTTGCCAGCATCTTGCTGCCCGTCAAAATTCTCTCCGGCACCGGAAAGGTCTGCATCATCCACCACTGCTTTCCCTCCATGGAAATGGAGCAGGCAGTCAGCGGCATCATGGCCGGCATCATTCCCAGCAAAACCGGAAGCGCCCTCTCCGCCACGCCTTCCACCCCCAAAAAGCCATCCACCGCTTCTTTTCCCACGACGCCTATCGCAACAGCCAGAAACACCATCATCAGTTCTCCAACCAGCGTATTGGTCACATATACCACAGAAGAAAAGTAGCGCCGCAGCTCCCTCTCCGTCATGGCTCTTAAGGGAGACTTCACTTCCATTGCCTTTGAGGAATAACCTGTATGGCTTCTGCTTCCGCTTTCACTTAACAGACTGCAGATTTTTCTGTAAAAATGACTGAGTATCTCCAGGAAAACCGCAAAAACTGCCAGCGGCACCGCCCCAAAGAGCAAAAGCAGCAAAAACTTTCCCTCTGTCATTGCTTCCGACAGCCACAGAGCCGGCGGGTAAATTCCCTGTATGCCCGCTCTCAGCGCCGGCATAAGCTGCTGCAGCTTTTCCTCCAAATCCCTTTCATCCATCCGGGACATTCCATTGGATAATCCAAAGCTCCCCGTAAGTATCACACACACCAGAAGCATGGTGAGCAGAATCATCACCAGATTTTTCCCGGAACGGGTTTTCCACCTGCTGCCAATTCCAGTAATCAATGCCCCCACTACAGAAGCCGCCGTCAATGGAAGAAACGGAAGAAACAGGCTTCCTGCCAGCCCATAAAGATAAAATGTGATTCCCGGCTTTTCCATCAGGCCGTATACTGCCATTCCCGGAAGCATCACCAGCATCCCCATAAACAGATTTGTCAGATACATGGAAAGAAACCGGCTGACAATGATGGCGCGAACCTCCACCGGAAGGGTAATCTGCGTTTCAAAGGCTCTGTTGTCAAACAGCACAGGCCCCGCCTTGATCATGGTAAAGAAAAAAACAATTACCGACACGCACACAGCCAAAAGTGCCGGAGCCAGTTCCCCTGCCCCCATAAAAATGAGGCCGCTGCAGGTAGCACATACATAGGAAACCAGCATGAAAAGCAGCATGAACCACAAAACTCCCATCAGAAGGTAACGGGACTTTTTCTTTTTATCCTTTGTGAATCGAAACTCGTTGAACCCAAAAAGATTACACAGGGAAATCTCAGTGAGCAGTCTGATCTGTCTTCCCATGACCTGCCACCTCCATAAATACCTCTTCCAGAGATTTATCTCCTGTGAGTTCTGCAACCTCGCCTTCCGCCACCAAATGTCCTTCTGAAATCACTGCAATGCGGTTGCAGAGCTTTTCCGCCACCTCCAGCACATGGGTAGAAAAATAGATGGCATTCCCCCGCTCACAAAAAGTGTGCATCTTATTTTTGAGGATCAACGATGCCTCCGGGTCAAGTCCTACAAAGGGCTCATCCAGAATCAGCAGCCTGGGCTCATGTATCAGCGCTCCGATGATCGCCAGCTTTTGCTTCATCCCATGGGAATAGGTGGAGATTAAATCCCCAAGCGCCTGATACAGCCCGAAATCGTCCGCTTCCCTTTTTATCCGCAGTTCCCTCTCCTTCCCCGAAACCTGATAAATGTCAGCCACAAAGTTCAGATACTGGATTCCGGTAAGATACTCGTAAAGCTCCGGATTATCCGGGATGTATGCCATCACCTTTTTGCAGGCAGGAGAATCCTTCTTTACATTCTTTCCATCCACCCATATCTCTCCCTGCTCAAAATCGCAGATTCCCACTATACATTTGATTGTGGTGGTTTTGCCGGCTCCGTTATGGCCGATAAACCCATAAATATCTCCCGCTTTCACATTCAGGGAGAGCCTCTCCACCGCCGTCTTTGCCCCTCCGTAAATTTTTGTCAGATTCCTGATTTCCAGCATATTTCCTCCTGTTTCGTCACATTACAGTCCGCATCGCATTTCTCCGCCAGTCTCCTAAGCCGCTTCTGATCTTTTAATATGGAAAATACCGGATTATGGAATCCCATCAGAATACTTTCCCTGACACTCCCGCTGCTTCGGACTGCTGTTGTTCCCAGCTCCATCTCCTCAAACCAGTCATCAAGACTGCTAAAAAAGGAATCCCCATGCAGCCTGATTCCATCCGCAAAAAGCTGCCTGCAGGCCGCTGCATATTGCTCCAGATGCCGGAATATTTCTTCCTCCATCTGGTTTTCTGTAACCGTGCGCGGCTGTGCTTCTGCCTCTCTGCCTGAGCCTTTCCCTGTTTCCCGGTTCGTTTTCCTGTATGCTGCCCTGTGTGCTTCCTTATCTGCCCGGCACTCCGCCAGCCTTCCGGCCAGATACACCGCCGCCTGGTATTCATATTTCCCGGCGGCATTGGGATTCAGTTTCCGTATTTCAAAAGACGCCAGAATTTTGTCCATTCGCTTCAAAAGCTCATGTCCACAGGCCATCTCCTCTTCTACAGCTATTTTCCTTTCCGAAACTGCCTTTTTTCCACTGATATCCAGCAGGAGAACCGCATAATCGATCAGCTTCATAAGGCTCTGGTACATCCCAATCTGCGCCGCATACTCTGCCTTTTCCAAATTTCCGGCCATCAAATACGCCATCGTGAGGAGCTCCCCCGTATTTTCCATGTAATCTGCTCTCAGGGCCTCCTCTCCGACTTCTTCAATCACCAGATCCGCTCTGCCCTGCATCAGATTCAGCACTCCTTTTAAACCGACTGCGCTTTTACAGATTCCCACCTCCTGGCAGTCCGCAAGAATATGACTGCACAGCTCAAGCGCCATTTTCACTGCGGAATTTCTGTTCTGCTCCGTATCTGCCGCCTCCACATGATTTAAAAGCAACACTACCATCTGAAGCAAAAAGGGATAACAGGAATAGTATTTCCGTATCATACCCTCACATTCCTCCAAAACCTCCCCAAAAGCCCTGTCTCCAAAGGCTTTTGCCAGTCTCTGATAATGAAAGCGGATCTGCTCCCGCCCAAGCATGGGCACATAGTCAATCAATTCATCCACCGAGACCTCAAAATAGGAAGCCAGAAGCGGCAGCATCTGAATATCGGGCATAGTGGCGCCCGTTTCCCTTAGTTAAAGATATTGTTGGGTATCTCAAGATGTGTCATTCGAT
>CAMNQN010000211.1 GCA_946549155.1 uncultured Lachnospiraceae bacterium
ATCTTAGATTTTCTTGGTATCCGGAGTTATTTTCCAGATGCTTGTGGCCCTGCGGGCCCGCCTCTTCCTGCGTCCGGGTAATTAACCAAACGCGAAAAACATTGGCGCCTGAATAGTAATCTGGAGGCCCTGCGCCCGCCCGGTTATTGATCTTTTTGGGGCGATATGATAGACTGGCTGTGATGTTTAGAACGGAGGCCGGAGGATACCGGAATAGTTAAAAGGACGGCGGTTTTTACAATTTCAGAATGAGGTAAGGAGAAAAATGATATGAATAAGTATATTATGGCGCTGGATCAGGGAACCACAAGTTCACGGTGCATTTTATTTGACAAGAAGGGAAACATCTGCAGTGTATCCCAGCGGGAGTTTGAACAGATTTTTCCTCAGCCGGGCTGGGTGGAGCATGACCCCATGGATATCTGGTCCTCCCAGATGGGGGTGGCGGCGGAGGCCATGGGAAAGATCGGAGCCGGGCCGGAGAATATTGCGGCCATCGGCATCACGAACCAGCGGGAAACGACGATTGTCTGGGAGAAGGATACGGGCCGTCCCATTTACAATGCGATCGTGTGGCAGTGCCGCCGTACCTCCCGGATGATTGACGAGCTGAAGACGGAGGGCTTTGATCAGGTGATCCGGAAAAAGACAGGGCTGATTCCCGACGCTTATTTTTCCGCCACAAAATTAAAATGGATTCTGGATCACGTGGAGGGCTCCAGGGAGCGGGCGCGGCGGGGAGAGCTGCTGTTTGGCACAGTGGATACCTGGCTGATCTGGAATCTGACCAACCGGCAGGTGCATGTGACGGATTATACCAATGCCTCCCGGACGATGTTGTTTGATATTCACAAGCTGGAGTGGGACAGGGAGATTCTGCAGAAGCTGGATATTCCGGAGGAGCTGCTGCCCTCAGTGCAGCCCTCAAGCTGTATTTACGGAAGAACGAAGGAGTGCCTGATCGGGGATGACATTCCCATCGGAGGCGCGGCGGGAGACCAGCAGGCGGCGCTGTTCGGACAGTGCTGCTTTTATCCCGGAGATGTGAAAAATACATATGGTACCGGCTGTTTCCTGTTGATGAACACAGGAGAAAAGGCGGTGGAATCAAAAAACGGACTGCTGACCACCATAGCTGCCGGCACTGGGGATCAGAAGGTGCAGTATGCGTTGGAGGGAAGCGTGTTCGTGGCGGGAGCCGCCATTCAGTGGCTGCGGGATGAACTGCGGATGCTGAAAAACGCGGCTCAGTCCGAGGAATACTGCAGGGCGGTGCCGGACACCAATGGCGTGTATGTGGTGCCTGCCTTCACCGGACTGGGAGCGCCCTACTGGGATCAGTATGCCAGAGGGGCTGTGGTGGGACTTACGCGAGGAGCGGCGAAAGAGCATCTGATCCGCGCCACAGTGGAGTCTTTGGCCTACCAGACTGCCGATGTGATACGCGCTATGGAGGCGGATGCAGGAATCAGGCTGAAGCAGTTAAAGGTGGACGGCGGCGCCAGCGCGAACAATTTCCTTATGCAGTTTCAGTCTGACATTCTGGGAACGGAGGTGTGCCGTCCGGAGTGCATCGAGACTACGGCGCTGGGAGCCGCTTATCTGGCAGGTCTGGCGGTGGGATACTGGTCCGACCGGGACGATGTGTGCCAGAACTGGGCGCTGGAATCCACCTTCTGTCCTCAGATGGAGCAGCAGCAGCGGGAGAAGCTGTGCCGGGGCTGGAAGAAAGCAGTGCGGTGTGCCTTTGACTGGGCAAGGGAGGAGTAGAACGTCATGGAAAAACAGTATAATAAAACGATAACGGCCTGTTTTGTGGGATGTATTGTGCAGGCCATCGTGAACAATTTTGTCCCATTGCTGTTTTTGACTTTTCAGAGGACCTATCAGATTCCGCTCTCACAGATTACGCTGCTGGTAACCTTCAATTTTGGTATCCAGCTTTTGGTGGATCTGCTGTCTGTGGGCTTTGTGGATCGGATCGGCTACCGGGTGTCTATGGTTCTGGCCCACATTTTGTCGGCGGCAGGGCTGCTTTTGCTCACGGTTTTGCCTGAGCTTCTGCCGTCCCCCTTTATCGGGATTCTGACTGCGGTGATGATTTATGCGGTTGGAGGCGGGCTTTTAGAGGTGCTGGTGAGCCCTGTTGTGGAGGCCTGTCCCTCGGATAATAAGGAGAAGGCCATGAGTATGCTGCATTCCTTCTACTGCTGGGGGCATGTGGGAGTAGTGCTGCTCTCCACCTTATTCTTTTCTGTGTTCGGTATTCATAACTGGAAGATTCTGGCGGTTATCTGGTCGCTGATTCCCCTGGGCAACGCCTTCGTATTTGCGAAGGTCCCCATTGCGAATCTGATAGAAGAGGGGGAGAAGGGGCTGCGGCTGGGAGAACTGTTTCGCATGAAGCTGTTTTGGATTCTGCTGATTATGATGGTCTGCGCAGGAGCCAGCGAGCAGGCGGTGAGCCAGTGGGCCTCCACTTTTGCGGAGAAGGGACTGGGCATCTCCAAGACTGCCGGAGATCTGGCAGGGCCGATGGCCTTCGCGATTCTCATGGGCGCTTCCAGGGCCTTTTACGGAAAGTACGGAGACCGCATCCATCTGGATCATTTTATGATTTACAGCAGCGTTCTGTGTATTCTGTCCTATTTAGGCATTTCCCTGCTGCCGTTTCCGGGCTTAAGCCTGGTGTGCTGCGCCATCTGCGGCCTTTCTGTGGGGATTATGTGGCCGGGAACCTTCAGCAAGGCAGCCGCGGCTTTTCCCAGGGGAGGTACGGCTCTGTTTGCTCTGCTGGCATTGGGCGGCGACCTGGGCTGCTCCGGCGGTCCGACCATGGTGGGCATCGTATCCAGCGCGCTGGGGGATAACCTGAAAATGGGAATCCTGGCAGGAGTGATGTTCCCCCTGCTGCTTTTAAGCGGAATTCTGCTTTGCCGCCGCTTTTCTTTTTCTTAAGAAGAAATCTATAAAGATTATTTTAAAAAATATTGCAAAAAAAATACAATTTTGTTAAAATAAATAATTGCATAACAGGGGAACCGCGGCAGGAGGCTGCGGAAGGCTATGCAGATAAAACATAAGTTAAAACAGACAGGAAAAAATAACAGCAGGATTGTATTTTTATTACTGATGAGTTTGAGTCTCTGCGGATGCGCCGGGAAGCCGGATTTGAGAATGGACGGATTTTGTGCGGAGGAGTCAGAGACAGGCTCGCCGGAGGGAACTGCTTCCCTGCAGGACGGTGCGGCCGAACTGTCAAAGAAAGAGGCTTCGCCGGGAGAAGATACGGCGGAGACGGAAAAGGCGATTCTGGTCTTTGTCTGCGGGGCAGTGGAGAATGCCGGGGTATACAGCCTTAAGGCGGGCAGCCGTCTTTATGAAGCGGTGGAGGCGGCGGGCGGTTTTCGGGCGGATGCGGACCGGGACTGGCTGAATCTGGCAGATACGCTTCAGGACGGGCAGAAGCTTCGCGTTTATACGATGGAGGAGACTGCGGCGCTGTGGAAGCAAGAGGGCCAGGCTCAGGGCGTGAATGCGGAGGATTCCGGCGGTGCGTCGGATCATTCGGGAACCGGTGCTTCTGATAGTTCCGGAAAAGTAAATTTAAATACAGCCACCCGGGAACAGCTGATGACGCTGCCGGGGATTGGCGGGGCCAAGGCGGACGCGGTGATTGCGTACCGGGAAGAGTACGGAGGTTTTCAGGCGATTGAGGATATCATGAAAATCAGAGGTATAAAGGAAGCGGTATTTTCTAAAATAAAGGACAAGATTATAGTCTAAAGGAGTTAAGTATGGGAAAAAGAGTTCTGGTAGTCGATGATGAAAAATTGATTGTGAAGGGAATCCGTTTCAGCCTGGAGCAGGATGATATGCAGGTGGACTGTGCTTACGACGGCGAAGAGGCCCTGAAAATGGCCAGAGAGAACGAGTATGATATTATCCTTCTGGATCTGATGCTGCCAAAGGTGGACGGTCTTTCAGTATGCCAGCAGATCCGGGAGTTTTCCGATGTTCCCATCGTCATGCTCACCGCTAAGGGAGATGATATGGATAAGATCATGGGACTGGAGTACGGCGCCGACGATTATATTACGAAGCCCTTCAATATCCTGGAGGTGAAGGCCCGTCTGAAGGCCATTATCCGCCGTACCGCGCAGAAGGCTGCTCCGGAGTCCAAAGGAAAAGTGGTTCAGGTAGGCGACCTGGTGCTGGAGTGCGAGGGGCGCAGGGTCAGCATCGGAGGAAAGGAAATCAACCTCACAGCCAAGGAATTTGACGTACTGGAGCTTTTGGTATTTAACCCCAACAAGGTGTACAGCCGCGAGAATCTTCTGAATATCGTCTGGGGTTATGAGTATCCCGGTGATGTGCGGACCGTGGATGTGCATATCCGACGGCTGAGAGAGAAGATCGAGGAGAATCCCAGCGAACCCAAGTATGTGCATACGAAGTGGGGAGTGGGGTATTATTTTCAGCATTAACAGGGGGCAGCCTTGAAGCCTTTCGGGGAGGAGAGGACGCCGGAAGAGGATCGGATGCAGGAGGCGTTGTCTGGAGTGAGGAGAAAGGATTCCACGACAGCGCCTTTGTTTCTGTGAACGGAGTGAACAGTCAATTTGGAAGGAAAGAAGCGAATGACGATTTCCAGTATTAAGACAAAAGTAAAGCGATACGCGAAGAGTATGCGGATGCGCCTGTTTGTCATCCTGCTTTTTGTGGGTATCGTTCCCATTAATCTTTTAAAATACGGAATTCTGGAAAATTATGAAAAGCAGACGGTGAGACAGCGGGCCTCCATGATCCGGAGCCAGTGCGGAATGATCGCGGAGCAGCTGGCGGAGGCAGAGTACCTGATGGGAAAGCGCTCGGAGCTGATCGAGACAGAGCTGGCGCAGCTGGGCAGCCTGTACAATGGCCGTGTTGTGATTGTAAACAGCAATTTCCGTATTATCCGGGATACCTACGGTATCGATGAGGACAAGCTGATCGTGGCTGAGGAGGTGGTGGAGTGCTTTCTGGGGGATGAGACGGACAATTATAACCGGTCCGACGAATTTCTGGAGGTGACTGCACCCATTACGGATGACATTACCCGGGAGGTGGTGGGGGTCATGATTATCAGCGTTCCCACCATGGACATCCGGGAGGCCAGGGATTCCCTCAGCGGTACGGTTCTGATTTTGCAGACGGTGCTGACGCTGATGGTACTGGCCATGGCTTTTTACGCGGCGGGACTTCTGGTGAAGCCCTTTGGCAAGGTGACGGCCTCCCTGGAGGAGATGCGGGGAAGCTTTCTGGAGGAGGATATTTCCATTCCCGATTACACGGAGACGAAGCTGCTCTCGGAGGCCTATAACCGGATGCTGCAGCGAATGAAGGTGCAGGAGGATTCCCGGCAGGAGTTTGTTTCCAACGTATCTCACGAGCTGAAAACACCGCTGACCTCCATGAAGGTGCTGGCGGATTCCCTGCTGGCCCAGGAGGACGCGCCCAGGGAGCTCTATCAGGAGTTTATGGGGGATATTGCCGAGGAGATCGAGCGGGAGAATAAGATCATCACGGACCTTCTGTC
>CAMNQN010000212.1 GCA_946549155.1 uncultured Lachnospiraceae bacterium
GGTTCGGCTCCATCTTAGATTTTCTTGGTATTCGAAGCAGTTTTTCAGATGACAGTGTCGGCTCCGCGCTTCCCCTTCCTGCGTCCTGATAATTACCAAAACACGAGGAGCATTGACACCTGAACAGTTGCTTTGGGGGAGAAACAGGAATTTTGTATTGCCAAGCGGAAGCTAATCCAATATACTTAGGGCATAGGCAGTATTTTAAAGGAAAAGAGGACTGGAATGAGCACGATAAATATATATAAATTCGGCCCTGTCGATAAGGCATCCGTTACGCTGGAAAAAGATATGCAGGTTTTTATAGGAGCTCAGGCGTCCGGGAAGAGTACAATTTGTAAGATCATATATTTTTGTCAGAAGATACGGGATTATACTTTGGATTTCCTGATGGATTCAGAACAATTCGCTGGAAGCCATAAAAATGAATATTTTAACAATTATATGAAATATTTGACGAAACAATTTACGGGATGTTTTGGAAAAACAACGCATATGCGGAAATTTCAGATAGAATATCAATTTGGCGAAAAAAAAATAATTATAAGATTAAATAAGGACGGTTATGTTCGGTTTTGGTTTGATGATATTTTAAAGAACAGAATAGAAAACTTGATTTATGATGCGGCAGAAATGTTTCAGAGTGGAGTGGACAGAGATAAACTTCTTTCGCTTATTGATAATGTTACTGCTTTGGCGCTGATGAAACAGCAGCTTCAAAGAAGATTGAATGATCTTTTTGAGAACGATTTGGACATTATATATATTCCTGCAGGACGAAGTTTTTTGGCGACTATGTCGGAGCAGCTTCAGGATTTTTCAATTTCGGATATGGATTTAACGATGCAGGAATTTGTTACCTTAATTCGGAAAACAAAAAGTAAATTTGGGAACAAAATTCCGGAAATTGTAAAAGATTATACGATGATGGTAAAGGGGCAGATTAATAACAGTGCTGTGGAAATGGCATATGATTTAATCAGAAACATTTTTAAAGCGGACTATACCAGTGAGAATGACGGAGAGAAAATTTATTTTGATGAGAGACATTGGGTGAAACTTATGTACGGATCATCGGGCCAGCAGGAGGTACTATGGATTTTGATGCTGGTATTCATAACAATTTTAGAGAAGAAAAAGAATTTTTTTGTGATTGAAGAACCGGAAGCGCACCTGTTTCCGATTGCACAGAAGGATGTAATTGGCCTGATTTCTCTGATGGTCAATACCACGGGAAGCAGAGTGATTCTTACGACGCATAGCCCATATATTCTTACTTCTTTGAATATCTTACTCTATTCAGGAAAAATAGAAAATAATCAGAAAAATGGGGAGAAGCCGGTTATTCCTAAAAGTCTGCGTATGTATTCTACGGCTTTTGCGGCATACAAGGTGGAAAATTCCCTGAATGAAACAGAGAATCTGGAAGATTTGCTTGATGAGGAAAGCGGTATGATCAGGACGGACTATATCGATGAGGTTTCGACAATTACAAACGAAGAATTGGAACGTTTACTGGATATGGAGATGGAAGAATGATATGCAATAAATTGCAGAAATGTGCAGAAGAGCAGTTTGGCGGGAAACGGATGACAGAATGTCCCAATAATAATTTTTCGAATTGTATGGTTTCCTCAGATCAACGGTCCAAAGTAAAATGTGAAGAGCGAAGGAAAAAATATATATTAGAAAATACGATGGGCAATCATGTGATTTCCTATAAAATGGATGGCGGTATTGTAAAACCGGATAGAACTGTGCCAGAAGGGACTTGCAAATGTGATTATTTATTTTTGATTGGCGGTTCGGAGCGCAGCGCGATCTTGATTGAATTAAAGGGTGTGGATGTGACGCATGCTTTGAGACAAATACGGAATGTACTGCGGTTTTTTCCTCAATTTTTTAACTCATTTTCCCATGTGTATGGAAGGGTGGTGTCTGCCTCTTCTGTGCCCGATTTAAAGGCAAATCCCGACTATGTGAATTTGGCACGGGTGCTTCGTAAGACATTCAGAGGGAATATAAAAATTGCGGAGAAGGAACTTTCAGAAAAAGATATTGGATTAGGACAAAGGTAAGAAGGCGGGAAATATGAAATCGTTGGTAATAGCAGAAAAGCCCTCCGTTGCCCGGGATATTGCCCGGGTTCTGCACTGTAATCAGAAGGGGAACGGCACGCTGGAGGGGAAAAATTATGTGGTAACCTGGGCGCTGGGGCACTTGGTGACGCTGGCGGACCCGGAGGAGTATGACAAGAAGTATACGAAATGGGAGATGAGCACGCTGCCCATGATGCCAGAGCGGATGAAGCTGGTGGTGATCCGGCAGACAGCGAAGCAGTATCAGGCGGTGAAGACCCAGCTTTTCCGAAAGGATGTGGGGGATATCATTATCGCCACGGACGCGGGACGGGAGGGGGAGCTGGTGGCCCGGTGGATTCTGGATAAAGCGGAATGCCGCAAGCCCATCCGCAGGCTGTGGATTTCTTCGGTGACGGATGGGGCTATCGCCCAGGGCTTTGCCAATTTGAAGGATGGCCATGAGTATGACAATCTGTACCGGGCGGCGGTGGCCCGGGCGGAGGCGGACTGGCTGGTGGGAATGAATGGCACCCGGGCTCTCACCTGTAAGTACAACGCCCAGCTTTCCTGCGGAAGGGTGCAGACTCCTACGCTGGCGATGATTGCAGCCAGGGAGAAAGAGATACGGGAATTTAAGCCCAGGGAATATTACGGGGTGACGCTGCGGGCCGGGGACGTGCGCTGGACCTGGCGGGAGGGGAAGAGCGGAAGCTTCCGCACATTCCAGAAGGAGCGGGCACAAGAGGTTCTGAAGCAGGCAGAGGGCGGCAGCCTGGAGGTGACGAAGGTGGATCAGAAGCCGAAAAAGACTCCGGCGCCGGGCCTTTATGATCTGACTACCCTGCAGCGAGAGGCGAATCAGAAGTATGGCTTTTCTGCCAAAGAGACGCTGAATATCATGCAGCGGCTTTACGAGAATCACAAGGTGCTGACCTATCCCAGAACGGATTCCCGATATATCGGTAAGGACGTGGTTCCTACTTTGAAGGAACGGCTGAAGGCCTGCGGGACGGGGCCTTACCGGGGGCTGGCGGGGGCGCTGCTTAAAAAACCGATTCAGGTAAACGCCGGCTTTGTGGATGATAAGAAGGTCAGCGACCATCATGCCATCATTCCCACGGAGCAGTTTGTGCAGTTGGATCACATGACCAACGAGGAACGGAAAATTTACGACATGGTGGTGCGCCGGTTCTTAAGCGTGCTCTATCCGCCCAGTGTCAGCGAACAGGTGACGCTGGAGGGGAAGATCGGCGGCATGACCTTTGCGGCCAGCGGCAGTGTGATAAAGGAGATGGGCTGGAGAGCGGTGTATGAGACCGGTGCGGAGACTGGAATGGGTGCCTTGGGGGCATCCGGCAGTGGCGCAGCCTACGGCGGCATAGCTGGGGCATCCGGCAGTGGAGATTATGGTGTGGATTTTGAGTCAGAGGAGGACGGGGAGCTTTACGAAGCGGGCGGATCCTCCGGGCAGGGGGAAAACGGCCACGGCCGGGGACGTCTGCGGGATCAGAAGCTTCCGGAGCTGAAGGCCGGGACCAGGCTGAAGGTGGAGAGTGCATCTCTGAATACGGGAAAGACCAGCCCGCCGGGCAGATTTACGGAGGCCACGCTGCTGGCGGCCATGGAAAATCCTGTGAAGTACATGGAAAATAAGACGGGGGCGGCGGCCAGGACGCTGGGAGAGACCGGGGGGCTGGGAACGGTGGCCACCCGGGCGGATATTATCGAAAAGCTTTTTTCCAGCTTTTTGATGGAGAAGCGGGGGAAGGAGATTTATCTGACCTCCAAAGCAAAGCAGCTTTTGGAGCTGGTGCCGGAGGATCTGCGAAAGCCGGAGCTGACGGCGGACTGGGAGATGAAGCTGGCCAACATTGCCAGGGGAAAGATGCGTCAGGAGACCTTTTTAAAGGAGATCCGGGGATATGCCTGCGAGATTGTGGAGGAGATTAAGACCGGACAGGGAACCTTTCGCCATGAGAATCTTACCAACAAAATTTGTCCCAACTGTGGAAAACGCCTGCTGGCGGTGAATGGTAAGAACAGTAAGATGCTGGTGTGCCAGGATCGGGAATGCGGGTACCGGGAAACGCTGTCCCGCACCACCAACGCCCGCTGCCCCAAATGCCACAAGCGTATGGAGCTGTATGTGAAGGGTCAGGAGGAGACCTTTGTCTGCGCCTGCGGATACAAGGAGAAGCTGTCCGCCTTCCAGGCCAGACGGGAGAAGGAGGGCGCCGGCGTTAATAAACGGGATGTTCAGAATTATATGCGACGGCAGCAGAAGGAGGCCCAAGAGCCCATCAATAACGCTTTTGCCCAGGCATTGGCTGGGCTGAAGCTGGGCAAGTGAGGGGATAGAAGCAGACCCGGCGGTAGAAAATAGCTGTGTTAACGTTGGAGACCAGCGGCGGAAAATAGCGAAATCAGGCAGGAAAAAAGGACTGTCGAAAAAAATAGAAAAGAAGGATAAGGAGGCGCATTATGAGCGAATATTTCAGAATACCCACCACAGGAGCATTTGGAGATCCTATCGATGAGAACCCTTCCGGTGTCATGATGGAGGCCGGTTACCGGAGTGTGGGGCTGGACTGGCGGTATCAGCTGTTTCAGGTACCGGCGGAGGGGCTGGAGGACGGACTGAAGGGGATCAGAGCCATGGGCTTTGCGGGGCTGAATCTGACCATTCCCCACAAGATTGCGGCGATTCCCTACATGAAGGGGCTTTCCAAGAGCGCAGAGCTGATCGGCGCCATCAATGTGGTGGTGGTGAAGGAGGACGGGCTCTACGGAGAAAATACGGACGGCAAAGGCTTTGTGTCCGGCATGGAAGCTAATGGAATTTCTCTGAAAGGGAAACGGATTGTGCTCTTAGGCTCCGGTGGAGCGGCCCGTGCCATCAGTGTGGAGTGTGCCCTGGCGGGAGCGGCGGAGATTACCATCGTGTGCCGGACGATGGCGAAGGGCGAGGAGCTGGCGGATCTGATCTGGGAAAAGACAGCCTGCATCGCGAAAGCTCAGCTTTGGACTTCCGGCGTGTTGCTGCCGGAATGTGACATTCTCATCAATGCCACCAATATCGGCCTGTACCCGGATACAAATGTGCCGGATATCTGCTATGACTGCATCAAAGAAAACATGATCGTACAGGATATTATCCCCAACCCGGCGGAGACGCCCTTCCTGAAAAAGGCCAAAGAGCTGGGGGCCCGGACCCTGGACGGGCAGAGCATGCTGGTGCATCAGGGCGCGCTGGGAGTGGAGCTGTGGACCGGAAGGAAACCAGATATAGAGGCTATGAAGAAGGCGCTGCGGGAGGCATTCTAGAAACGCTTTAATCAGCGTTTTCCGTGGGCGCAGTTAACTATTCAGGTGGCAATGCTATTCGTGTTTTGTTAACTACCCGGACGCAGGATGAGGCGGGACGGCAGGGCCACATACCTCTGGAAA
>CAMNQN010000213.1 GCA_946549155.1 uncultured Lachnospiraceae bacterium
CGCGAATAATCGCTATGATCTTTTTATCCAGAACCTTTTGTATAACGGCTTCTTTCATACGTTTTCTCCTGTTATCCAGTTAATAAGATTTTTAAAGCAGAACGCCATTCTTGAAAATCATAATATCCTTGTACCCGTTCTCCTCATTCCTGGTCCGCTTTCTGCCGGAGGCAATCTCCAGAATCAGGTCCCAGGCGGAAGCGCCCAGCGTCTCCAGATCATCCCGGTCAAGAAGTGTCCCCGCATTAAAATCAAACCAGTGCCGTTTTTTCTCATACAGCGCCGTATTGGAGGCAATCTTCACCGACGGGATCGAGGTTCCCAGCGGATTGCCGCGGCCTGTGGTAAACAGCAGGATCTGCGCTCCCGCCGCCACCAGGTTCGTCACGGAAACACTGTCATTTCCCGGCCCGTTCATCAGGTTCAAGCCGGGTTTCCTGGCCCGCTCTCCATACATCAGCGTATCCGTCACCATTGCCTGGCCGCCCTTCTGGATACAGCCTAAGGACTTTTCCTCCAGCGTCGTGATGCCGCCGGCTTTGTTGCCCGGCGCAGGATTCTCATAGATGGGCTGATGATAGTCCATGTAATACTGCTTAAAGGAATCGATCAGATTCACGATCTTTTCAAAGGTTTCCGGACTGTCAGCGCGGTTCATCAGAATCGTCTCCGCGCCAAACATCTCCGGCACCTCCGTCAGAATCGCCGTTCCTCCCTGTTCCACCACCCGGTTTGCCACCTGGCCGCACAGCGGGTTGGCTGTCACGCCGGAAAGGGCATCGGAGCCGCCGCACTTAAATCCGATTTTCAGCTTCGATACCGGAATCTGCGTGCGCTGGTCCTTCGCCGTCTCCTCCGCGATCTGACCGATCAGCTCCAGCCCCGTCTCCAGCTCATCCTCCGTCTCCTGACAGATCATAAACTTGATCCGGCTTTCATCCACCGCTCCTAACACCGGGCGAAATTCCGCCAGATTATTGTTCTCGCAGCCTAAGCTCACCACCAGAACGCCTCCGGCATTGGGGTGGTGGATGATACTGGCCAGGATTCGCTGGGTGATCTCATGATCCTCGCCCAGCTGAGAACAGCCGGAATTGTGAGGGTAGGCATAAATGCCGTCACACAGATGCCCATACCGTTTGGCAGCCCGTTCCGCCAAAAGCCGCGCAGTCTGATTCACACAGGCTACCGTGGGAATGATCCAGATCTCATTTCTCGTCCCTGCATCCCCATTGGGCCTTAAGTAACCCAGGAAGGTATCCGATGCCTCTTTTTCGGCCCGGATCCCGCCGGAGGGCTGATAGACATAGTCCAGCATTCCCTCCAGCCCGGTTTTCATGTTGTGGGAGTGGACCCACGCGCCTCTGGCAATGGGCGCCGTGGTCAGGCCAATGCGGCTTCCGTACTTTATCACCTCGTCGCCTGCCTGAAAATCCCGCAGCGCAATTTTGTGATTCACCGGTATATCCTCCGCCGCCCGGTAAACCTCCCCGCAGCACTCGGCCTCCTCCCCCATTTTCAGTCCGGTGACCGCAATCGCCACATTATCAGACTCCTGTATTTTTAACAATTTTTTCTGCATTTCCATTCTGTCTCCCGCTTTTATTTTAATAGAACAGGCTCACCAGCCCGGTGGTGCAGATCGGAATAAAGGTCAGCAAAAGCAACACAATCACCAGAAGCAGATAGAAGGGCACCGCCTCTTTGATAAAGTCCTTGATCTTGCACTTCGTAATTCCACAGGTAACAAACATCAGCGTACCCATAGGCGGCGAAATGGAACCGATGGAAATATTGAAGATAAACACCATTGCGAACTGCACCGGATCAATGCCATAGGAGGCTGCAATGGGAGCCAGCAACGGCCCGAGGATAATATTGATGGCGTTTCCTTCCACAAACATTCCCACGATAATCAGGAAAATGTTCACAATGATCAGGAATACATACTTGTTGGAAATATGGGCAAGCATGAAATTCGTCAGCGTCTGGGGAATCTGCTCCTTTGTGAAAATCCAGGACAGGGCAGACGCCGCACCCACGATCAGCATGATGGAGGCCGTGGTCAGAACCGTCTCCTTCATCCCTTCCAGCAGATTTTTCCAGTTAATTTTCCTGTAAAAGATACCTAAGAGCAGGGAATACACAATGGCCACCGCTCCCGCCTCTGTGGGAGTAAAGATACCGATACGGATACCGCCGATGATAATGATCGGCAGACACAGCGGCAGCGCGGCTCCCTTGAAGGCCTTCCACAGCTCCGCCTTCGGCACCTTCTCGGTGCGCAGCGGCAGGTATCCCCGCTTTTTGGATACAAAGCGCACCATAAGCATCATGGCGATACACAGCAGCGCGCCCACGCCGATTCCGGATATAAACAGCTTTCCTACGGATGTGTTCGTCACGGAAGCATACACGATCATCCCGATTCCCGGCGGGATCAGCGGTGTGATCATAGCTGAAGTAGCCGTAACCACAGAGGAAAATTCCTTGGAAAACCCTTTTTTCTCCATCTCCGGCACCAGCATCTTGGCTTCCATGGCCGCATCCGCCAGATTAGAACCGGAAAGCCCTCCCATCAGGGTGGACAGGAGCACGTTCACCTGGGCCAGTCCGCCCGTCATCCGTCCGGTGAGCACACTGCAAAAATCCATGATCCGTTCCGTCACACCGGAATAATTCATATAAACACCGGCACATACAAAGAAGGGAACCGCCAGCAGCGGAATACTCTCCGTACCGGCCACCACCCGCTGTACCATAATCAGCTGCGGCACATTTCCCGCCAGAACGAAGTAGGCCGCGCAGCCTGACAGAATGGAGACAAACACCGGCACCTTCAGAAAAAGGCATACCAGCAAAACAAGTATTGTGACAGTAACTGCATTCACTTCCATTATTTCTCATCGTCTCCTTCCTGCTCCATTCCCAGCAAGCCTCTGACAAAGTAAACCGCATTGCTGATCATCATCAGCACACAGCCCACGGGAATCGCCATGTAAATATAGCTGCTGGGGATATGAAGAATATTTGTGGTACGGTTCGTGCGGATAAACTGCGATACCAGCGCTATGCCGTTTTTCAAAAGAAAGAAAAGCACAAAGGTCGTCACCGCAAAAATCAATACATCCATCACCCTCTGCAATTTCTTCGGGAACATATCCACGATCATGTCGATGGCAATATGGCTTCCCTTGCGGAACGCCGCCGCAGCTCCGAAATAAATGGCCCAGGTGATCAGCGCCAGCTGAATCTCCTCCTCCCAAATCAGGGGATTGTTCAGGTAATAGCGGAAAATAACGCCTATAAATGTGACTACAATCAAAGCGGCAAGACTGATACCGGCAATTATGTAATCAATGCCTAAAATTCGGTTAAGTAACTTATTCCCTTTCATCTTGACCTCTTTCCATCGTTTCCAGGACACTGCCTGTTCAGAACAATTACTCGATAATGGCTTTTACGGTATCCACCAGTCCATCGGACCACATGGCCAGGATTTCCGGATCCTCGTAGAAGCTCTCGGCTGCCGCCTTAAAGCTCTCCGCATCCACCTCATTTACGGTAACACCTGCATCCTGAAGCTTCTGCAGCGCTTCCTCGTCCGCCTTCTCGGCCAGCTCATTCTGGTACTCTCCAGCCTCCTCACAGGACTGGATCAGCCATCCCTGCTGCTCCTCTGTCAGAGAATTGAAGAAATCATTGCTGATGCAGATGGAGGACAGGTCGCGGATATGGCCGTCCAGCATCAGATTCTTCGCCACCTCCTGGAAAGCGCCGCTGTAGAGAACGGAAAGCGGATTCTCCAGACCGTCAATGGTTCCCTGCTGCAGGGAAGTATATACATCAGACAGCGCCATCGGTGTGGGAGTAGCGCCCAGGCACTCAAAGCCCTTTACATGAATGGTGGTGCTCTGGGTACGGATCTTCATCCCCTTGATATCCTCCACACTGGTCACCGGTTTGGTGGTCAGCGTATGACGTACACCATATCTCCAGTTGCTGGCCAGCACCTTGATCCCGGCATTTTCCAGCTGTACCATCTGATCTGCGTACCAGTCACTGGCTACCAGCTTGTCCAGCTGCTCCCAATTGTCAAACAGATAGGGCGCATTCATAATGCCAAGATCCGCTGCTCCCCGGTCTGCATAAAACGGCCCGTTGCCGATGCAAACCACCGTATCCCCTGCCAGAAGCTGATCCATCAGATCTGATTTATTTCCCAGCTGGCCAGAAGGATATACGTTCATCTTCATGGTGCCGCCGCTAAGCTCCTCCAGTCTGTCCGCCCAGAAAAGAGCCGCCTCCTGTACCGGGTCTCCCGGGTTATTATCATGTCCGAAGGAAATCTCCACTTCCACCTCTGCGGCCGCCGCAGGCATTGCTCCCATCATCACAGATGCCGCTAAACATAACGTTGTCATAATTGCTGCTACATTTTTCTTTTTCATTTCTCTTCTCCTTTGCTTTCTGAAATACTGTTTTTTATATGATATATTTATTTTATACATCTGATATATCACAGATGTTATAAAAACATTCAAATACAATTCCATATATTTCTATATGATATTATATTTGAACGCTTCTTCCTTCGCCGTCTCGATATGCCGCCGCATGGCCGCCTCCGCCCGTGCCGGATCTCTGGCCAGACAGGCCTCCACAATCTCCAGATGCTCCCCGATGGATCGGCTGTACTCCTCATTCTTCCGGGAAGTGCGGATACGAATACGCTGGCTGTGATCTGACACAATCCCCATCATATCAATCAAAAACTGATTCTTACAGTGATTCAAAATCACGGAATGCAATTCATGATCCAGCTCAATATAAAAATTCCGGTATTCCGGTTCATCCACTCCGTAAGGGCAGTTGGTCAGCGCCTCTTTCATCCGACACAGCCACTCCTCCGACAGCTCCTTACAGGCCGTCCTCATCAGATAGGGCTCATTCAGCAGGCGCACCTCGTATACAGAATTGATCAGGTTAATATCAATACCGGCCACAATCATGCCCTTTCTGGCATAAACATAAACAAAGCCTTCCTTGCTCAGCCGCTGTATGGCCTCCCGGATCGGTGTCCGGCTTACCTCCAGCTCCTCCTGAAGCTTCTCCTCCACAATATCGCTTAAAGGAGGAAGCTCGCCCCGGATAATCTTTTCTTTTACCCTTTTGTATGCGTATTCCGATTTACTTGTCATGCACCATCTCTTCACTTTTATCTCTGTTCATATTCAACTGATATATCTTATGTATTTATAATAATTCCGTTCTTTCTAAAATGCAATAGTCTTTTTCAAAATCGCCCTTTTCTACAATTTTCCCACCATTTTTTTGTTGAAAATAACGAAGCGCCTCAACCGCCCAGTTACTGTTCAGGTGAATGTTCTTCGTGTTTTGTTAATTACCCGTCTTTTCCTGCTGTTTTCTGGCAGGCTTTACAAAATCATGCCAAATATAACATCTTAATCGAAAATATCTGATTTGCGCAAATAAATATGGTGGTCA
>CAMNQN010000214.1 GCA_946549155.1 uncultured Lachnospiraceae bacterium
ATTTACGCAGATCAGATGTTTACTGCTTCGTATCTTACATTCAGCGTGATTTTTTTAGGCTAGCCAAAGAACAGCAGGAAGAGGCGGGCGTGCAGGGCCACAAGCATCTGGAAAATAATTCGGAGGATACCGTAGAAAATCTTAGATGGAGACGGACGAAAATTTCGGGAGAGCTGGCAGCCCTCAAGGCTGACAGCTCAGAGGCACTGAGCTGGGAAATCATCAGGATTTCCCGGCGAACTGCCTCGGTGCCCGAAATTTGGGCCTGTCTGCATCTTAGTTTTTCTTGGTATCCGGAGATGTTTTCCAGATGGATAGGGCCATGGGGCCCGGCTCATCCTGCGTCCTCTGCTGAATGAAACACGAAGAAGCCTTTACCGCAGGGAGGAAAACGTCCCCCGAAACGCCAGAGCCGCGTCGATAATCCGATCCTCCCAGGTTTCCTTGTCACTGTCTGGGATGGTTCCCATTTCTTCCATAGCGGCAAACACCTCCGTCAGTCCGGCCTCCAGGGAAATCTCGGGTTTCCATTCGGGCACGTCCCGCTTCAGCTTTTCATTGGAGACGTAGGTATGCTGTCCGAAGATCTCATTGCAGAGCGCGAAACGCTGGGGATCAATTTCCATCAGCCAGCGAAGGGGCAGTCCCACCATTTCCACTTCTTTTCCCAGTACCTTCATGGCCAGCCGGTGATAATCCGCCCAGGTGGTGAAGCCGTCCTGTACGGCGTTATAGATCTGACCGATACACTGGTCTTTTCCCAAGACGGCCACGAAGGCCCTGGCTGTATCCGTGGCGTGCATATATTGATGCATAATGTTGCCGTCGGCACAGATTAAAATCGGCTTGCCCTTTTTTACCCGGTCAATCCAGGTGTGCTCCGTGGTAAGCTGACGGAGCATTCCGCTCATGGCGCTGTAGGTTGTGCCGGGTTTGATGATGGTTACCGGAAAATGGGTAGTTTTGTGGGCTTCCAGATAGACCAGGTCTGCGGCGTGCTTGTTGATGCCGTATTCTGTCCAGGGGGTGAAAGGATCCTCCTCTTTTACAGGGAAGGCGGCGAACTCCTTGCCGTAGGTGCAGACCGTGGAGGCAGTGACAAACTGCTTCGCGCCTGAGAAGGCGGCGATGCCGGACTCAGCATCCTTTGCGGTATAGCTGGTGAGATCAATGACATAGTCAGGCTTTAGCTCCTGCATCGTCCGGATAAAGGTTTCCGTATCGTGGCGGTCTCCCTGCAGATAGGTGATACCCCGGTGCGGGCATGAGGCGCTGCGGCCGTAGCCGTAAATATCATAGCAGCCTTTCTTTTCCAGCTCCCAGACTACATGGGAACCGATGTTTCCGTTGCATCCTAAAACAATAACTTTCATAATAATTTCCTCCTTATGTGATATCTTTTCTTTGCTTACAGCAGAATACGGTAAGAGCGGGGCTCCAGCCGGGCGGCTTTTTCCAAAGCTTCGCACCAGGGGAAGCGGGCGGCCAGTTCCTTCGGATCCAGGCAAACCGCCTGATCCGTATTGTTTAAAATCAGGGCGGCATGCTCCTCCTCCAGACTGCGCTGGAAACAGAGGGGAGCATCGCCGCTTTGGGGCGTCAGTTCCACCCAGCGAAAATCTCCTTCGGAAAATACCCGGTGGGATTTTCGCATGGCGATCAGCTCCTTGTATAAGCTGCGCAGAGCTTCCCCATCCCCCTGGGGGGTGAAGTTCATGCAGCGGCGGGCTTTCACAAAGTCCTCTCCCTCCATGGCGGCTTCATCGCCGTAATAGATGGCGGGCATCCCGACGAAGCAGAACTGAAATACTGCGGAGAGGATTACCTTTTGCAGGTCCTTCCCGGCCAGAGTGTACCAACGGGGCGTATCGTGGGAGCCTAACAGGTTGTACATGGCAAAAACGGCGGGCTGGGGATAGCAGACCAGACGGGCAGTGATCAGATCCTGAAACTCCCGGGTACTGATTTCCCTGTTCAGAAAATAGTATTCACAGGCGGTGACAAAGGGATAGTTCATAACACTGTCCACCATGTCCCCGTTCAGGTAGGGCTGGGAATCATTCCACATTTCTCCCAGAATAAACGCGTCAGGATTGATGGATTTTACGGTCTTGCGGAAATCCCTCCAGAAATCCAGGTCCACCTCGTTGGCCACATCCAGACGCCATCCATCGATCCCCAGCCCGGTCCAGAAGGCGGCCACATCCAGCAGATAGCGGCGGGTTTCCGGATGGGAGGTGTTCAGCTTGGGCATGTGGCGTTCAAAGGAAAAACGCTCATAGCGGTATTCCTGGTCCACGATCACCGGATAGCTGCGGATATAGTACCAGTCCCGGTAGGGGGATGCTTCCCCTTTTTCAATTACATCCTGAAATGCGGGAAAGGTATCGCAGGTGTGGTTGAATACCGCGTCCAGAATAAGGCGGATCCCGTGTTTGTGACAGAGAGACAGCAGCTCCTTGAAATCCTCCAGCGTACCCAGCGTGGGGTCAATTCTCCTGTAGTCCCTGGTATTGTAGCGGTGGCAGCTATTGGACATAAAAATGGGGCAGAAATAGAGGGCGGTGATTCCCAGCTCCAGAAAATAAGAGAACTTTTCTATGATTCCCCGCAGATTTCCTCCCAGGTGTTTGGTAATGTGCGGCTCGCTGCCCCACTGCGGCACAGGCACCGCCGGTTTATGGGACGGGCTTTTGGCAAAGCTGTCCGGAAAGATCTGATAGAAAACGGCAGATTTTGCCCAGGCGGGAACGGAGACAGCGTCCGCATGATTTAGGTAGGGGAGCTGAAAGGCGTCCCGTTCGCAGTGTTTGTTTTCCGCATGAAAGCCCAATTCGTCATAGTAAAGAACTTCCCCCTCCGTATCGGTGAGAACAAAATAGTAGGCGACTCGCCGGAAGGGAGGACATAGGGTAATCCGGTAATAGTCAAAAAGGGAATCAGACAGATAGAGGGGCATGATCTCCCGGCGCAGAGTGCTTTCCGGATCATATTTGTCAAAGGAAATCAGCTCCAGGGAGGAGAGGTCTCCCCGTCCTGCGCGAAGCATCAGATAGGCGCAGTCCTCCCTGTCAAAGTAAGCGTAATTATTTCTTGGTCTGTGGTAAACGGCCTGTCTTAACATAGCTTCCTCCTTGAAATTATCGATAATTTTTAAAAACATGGTGGTATCAAAATAAATATAAGGGATTGAATGGAAAAAGTCAATAAAAAACAGGGGACTATATCGGGATAATTTCAGCATAAAATCAATATAAATTATAAATATCGAAAATTATCGAGAAAATGATTGATTTCTAAAGGGGATTAAGATAAGATGAATACAGACAGCTGTAAAAAGGAAAGGAATGGAACAGGAGGAAAGAGTATGGAAAAATATCAGGGAGCGGCCTTTGACATGGACGGCGTGCTGGTGGATACCGCCAGATTTCATTTTAAGGCATGGGAAAAGATACTGATGGAGCATTTCGGGGTGGTACACACCAGCGAGGTTGACGAGAAAACCAAGGGAATCGGACGGGTGGAATGTATGCGCCTGATTCTGCGGGAGTACGGGATTTCTTTGCCCGAGGAGCAGGTGTACGAGATTGCTCAGGAAAAAAACCGGTATTACGTGCATCTTTTGAAAACGGAGCTGGATGCGGGATGTATTCTGCCGGGAATCGGAAAGATGCTGCAGCAGATGGTGGAGAAGAAAATCCCCATGGCTCTGGCGTCCTCCAGCTATAACGCGCCGCTGATCGTGGAAAAGCTGGCTCTGCCCTTTACTCATATTGTGAACCCGGCTGATGTGGTGAATGGAAAACCGGCGCCGGATATTTATGTACAGGCGGCCCGGCTGCTGAACCTGGAGCCCCAATGCTGCGTCGGTGTGGAGGATGCGGCCTCCGGTGTGGAGGCGGTGGTTGCCTCGGGGATGTACTGTGTAGGGATTGGAGATGGGGATATTTTGAAGAAAGCCCATCGGGTGATCTCCGGCACAGAGAAGCTGGGAACGGTATTGTGGGAGCTGCTTGACAGATAGGGGTATAATTTTGCAGAGGAGGAAATACATATGAGTACAAGAATTGTATTGATGGGCTTGGGAAGCTTCGGGAGAGGATGGCTGGAGCAGGTATTGGTACCCAGTGAAGAGATCAAGATCGGGGGAATTGTTACCCGAAACAGGGAAAAGCTTCCTTATATAATAGAAGAAACGGGATTGAAGGAGGAGCAGACTTACTTTGATCTGGGGGAGGCATTGGAGCAGGTGAAGCCGGATTTATTTGTAAACATCACGCCGCCGGACTGCCACCTTTCCTACTGCAGAGAGGCGATCATCCGGGGAATCCCTGTGTTTACGGAAAAGCCCATCGCAGGCAGCGAGGCGGATGCGGGAGAGATGCTGCGTCTGGCCCGGGAATATGGCGTGCCGGTGTTTGTGGGGGAAAATTATCGGTATTTTGATATTACCCGAAAGGCAAAAGAACTGATTCAGAAAGGCGCCATCGGAAATCTTGAAACAATATACTTTGATTTCTTCCGGCATCATGACATCGCCAACTATCATACGCAGATGGAGCACCCTCTGTTTATGGACGTATGTATTCATCATTTCGATCTGCTGCGCTATTTTACAGATCAGGAGCCGGTGCGGGTGAGGGCAGTGGAGTGGAATCCCAAAAAGACGGTATACCGGACAAATTCCTGCGGCATGGCATTTTTTGAAATGTCGGGAGGAGTATCGGTCTCTTTCCGGGGAGCATTGGCCTATACGGACAACGAGACAGACTGGCTGGGACACTGGAGAATCCAGGGGGATGAGGGCGTCCTGTTCCTTCGGGATGGAGTGCTGCTTCTGGAAAGGGACGGGAAAGAAACCCGGTATGAGCTTCCGGTTCATGAGGAAAGCCTGGCTGCAGAGCTGGAGCATGTTCTGGACTGTCTGAAAACAGGCCAGGATTCTCCGAACCGCATCGAGAATAATTACCGCACCGATTATATGGTACGCCGCACGATCCAGGCTTCCGAGGAGGGAAAGGAAATAAGGGTTGCATACCCGCCGCATGATCTGGTATGATGGTGCTATGCAGACTTTAGAATAAGGGAAGTGATATGGATGCAGGCGTTTTGTGACAGAAAATACAATTCCGATTTCTCCCGGGAGATGACCCGTTCCGCAGAGCAATACCTGAAGGATTTTAATCTGAACGGAACAGGGCGGCAGCTATAAAGCAGAGGGAGAGGATCGTTTCATGAAAAAGGAAATAAGAAGGAAAGGCCTGGCTGTGGCGGCGGTGTGCTGTCTGCTGTCAGCAGGTATGGCGTTTCCCTCTCAGGCGGCGAAAAAGCTCAACCGCTGGGAAAAGCTTTTGGAGATGTACCGGCAGGATGACTCCACGGACCGGTTGATTTTCGTAAAATATCAGGGAGACAGCAAAGCCCGGGTGGAGCTGTATAAGAAAATACAA
>CAMNQN010000215.1 GCA_946549155.1 uncultured Lachnospiraceae bacterium
AGACGGACAAAAATTTCGGGAGAGCTGGCAGCCCTCCAGGCTGACAGCTCAGGGGTGCTAAGCAGGGAAATCATCAGGGTGGCCCTGCGCGCCCGCCTCTTCCTGCGTCCTGCTAATTAACAATAATTTCCATATCCGAATTGGAAAATGTAAGGGCCGCCCTCAATGGCAGCCCTTACATTTTCCGCAGTCTCCGCCGCACTGCAGCGACTTTCCATTCTTTTTATCCTTTATCATACGCCGGATCACCAGTGCTACCACTGCTATCAGTCCTGCTCCTACTACGAATGTACCCATATTCCTCTGCTCCTTTCTGGCTGTCTTGATGTTAGTATACGCTAACTTTAGTTTGTTGTCAATCTCTGTTTTTGGTTTTTCTTCTTTTTACATTTTCAAAGCAGTCTTTACCATTCTCTTTTATCTTTTATCCATTTTTCTTTATTATTTTACATAAAAGACTGTCCTTTTTTTTTAATTTATGATACAATTTAGACATAAATGTTTTAATAACTTAGGGGGAAATTATCATGGCAAAAGAAATGATTGCAATGCTTCTTGCCGGCGGACAGGGTTCCCGTTTATATGCCCTTACGCAAAAGCTGGCAAAACCCGCGGTTCCCTTTGGCGGAAAATACCGTATCATCGACTTCCCGCTGTCGAACTGCGTTAACTCCGGTATCGATACTGTAGGTATCCTGACTCAGTATCAGCCTCTGGTACTGAACGAATACATCGGAAACGGCCAGCCTTGGGATCTGGACCGGCTCCATGGCGGTGTTCATGTGTTGCCGCCCTATCAGCAGGCCTCCGGCTCCGACTGGTACAAAGGTACCGCAAACGCTATCTACCAGAACCTTTCCTTTATTGAGCGCTATAATCCGCAGTACGTGATCATCCTTTCCGGCGATCAGATCTGCAAGCAGGATTACAGCGATTTTCTGAAATTCCACAAGGAAAAGGGAGCGGAATTCAGCGTGGCTGTTATGGAAGTGCCCTGGGAGGAGGCTCCCCGCTTCGGCCTGATGGTGACAGACGAGACGGACCGTATCACCGAATTTCAGGAGAAGCCCAAGAATCCTAAGTCCAACCTGGCTTCCATGGGCATTTATATTTTCAACTGGGACATTCTGAAAAAATATCTGATTGAGGACGAGGAAGATCCCCAGTCCGAGAACGATTTCGGAAATAACATCATCCCGAATCTGCTTCGTGACAACCGTAAAATGTACGCTTATCACTTCAGCGGTTACTGGAAGGATGTGGGAACCATCTCCTCTCTGTGGGAGGCAAATATGGAGGTTCTGGATCCGGAACACAGCGGTATCAACCTGTTTGACGACGACTGGAAGATCTACAGCCGCAACAGCGGTATGACCGGCCACCGTATCAGTGCAAGTGCCGTGGTGGAAAACTCCATGATTACCGACGGCTGCCGCGTGGAAGGCACCGTGAAGCATTCCATTCTCTACGCCGGCGTTCAGGTGGCGGAGGGAGCTGTGATTGAGGACGCCGTGGTGATGGGAGGCTCCGTGATCAAATCCGGCGCTGTGGTGAAGCACTGCATCATCGCGGAAAATGTGGTGATCGGTGAAAATGCTGTGGTAGGCGCTATGCCGGAGGGCGAGACAAACGGCGTGGCCACCATAGGCCCCGGCGTTTACATAGGAGACGGCGCCAAGATCGGCCCCAATGCTATGATAAGTACAAATGTAAAGGATGGTGAAGAACAATGGTAAACTCTAACTCCAACGCACTGGGCATCATTTTCCCCAACAGCTATGACAGTCTGATTCCGGATCTGGTTAATGTTCGCCTGATGGCTTCCATTCCCTTTGCCAGCCGTTACCGCATGATCGACTTCATCCTGTCCAGTATGGTAAACTGCGGCATCGACAATGTATCGGTCATCGTAAGAAACAATTACCACTCTCTGATGGATCACTTAGGATCCGGACGGGAATGGGATCTGACCCGCAAAAACGGCGGCCTGACCATTTTCCCGCCCTTTGCAGAGAAAGACTCCAAGCCCTATACCGGCCGTGTGGAAGCGCTCTCCAACATTCTGGATCTTCTGCGCTCCCAGAAAGAAAAATATGTGGTGATGTCTGATACCAACATCGCCGTGAACTTTGATTTTAAAGCCATGATCGCAGAGCATATTGCCAGCGGCGCGGATGTTTCCGTAGCCTACAACGAGCAGGAGCTGCCGGAGGGCGTATTCAAGACCCAGTACAATGCCAAGGGCCTCTACTATACGCTGAGCCTGGATGAGGACCGCCGGGTGAGGAAAATTTATGTAAATCCCAGAACCCACGGCATCCACAACTTCTCCATGAACATGTTCGTAATAGGCCGGGAGCTGCTGATCGACCTGATCAACACCGCCTTCGTCCGGGGACAGGTTTATTTTGAACGGGATGTACTCTCCCCCCAGCTGGAAAAGCTGAACGTACACGGTTTCCGTTTTGACGGCTACCTGGCCCGTATCTCTGACATCAAGAGCTATTTCGAGGAGAATATGAAGCTTCTGGATGAGAAGAACCTCAGCGGGCTCTTTGATCCGGCTCCGGTATACACGAAGATCCGTGACGATAACCCCACCCGGTATATTTCCGGCGCGGTGGCAAAAAATATCATGGCTGCCGACGGCTGCGTGATCGAGGGTGAAGTGGAGAACAGCATTCTTTTCCGTGGCGTAAAAATCACCAAGGGAGCGAAGGTAAAAAACTGTATTCTGATGCAGGATACGGTGGTTGAAGAAAACGCCCGGGTGGAATACCTGATCTCTGACAAGAAGGTTACCATCACAGCCGGTAAAGAAATGAAGGGAACGGATACCTATCCGCTCTATATTGCGAAAGGCCATCAGGTATAAGATCGTTCCGAAAGGCTGCCGATACGACGGCAGCCTTTCATTATATAAAAAGGGGCTGTCACAAAATGACATCCCCTTTTATATGTGATCCGGGCTACAGTTTTGAGTAACCGTAGCTGTTTACAATCGCCTCAATTCTCTCTTTTCTGGCGCACATGGGACATTTCGCCGCCTCATAGGTCTGGTAGCCGCCAATATCCGCGGTACCGAAAATGTGGTTCACATGCAGTCCGGCCACCTCATCGCTGGCGCTGAATATGGCAGCCACACCCTCCATAATACCGCCGTAATACTGTACACACTCCACGGCCCTGGCAATGGTGCGACCGGTGGTGGCGGAAGCAATCAGCAGCAGGCAGTGCTTTCCATGAATCATCATCTGCATATTGTCACGGAAAATCAACTGGCCGCCCGGATTCACCTCCGGGGAAACCACGTACATGGTCTTGTGCTGATTCAGTGACATGATACCGGATTTGGTCAGCTCGTCTGCCAGATAAGCGCCGATCACCTCACATCCATCCATGCAGATAATCGTATCTATGTAGGTGCTGGTGGAATATTTTCTGGCAAGGATGGATGCTGCCGCTTCCGCCTCACTCTTTCTGGATTTCAGAATCGTCATATCCACATAGTAATTAATGTGCGAATGATTTGTAGCAAAATGTCCGGGAATCACTCTGATATTTGCATTGGGATTCACGTTGGAGCTGATTTTGATTGCTTTACTTTCCATAAAAAATTCCTCCCCAGATTTTATTTATATTGATCTAATCATACATGATTTTCCAATTTATTTCAAGACATTTCCGTATATTCATGCACAATATCCACACTTTTTCCACAATATCAACATTTTCACACAATTTGTCTGATCTTGTCTGCCAATGCCTCCGCCAACTGGCTGTGCCCCTCCCCCGTCAGATGCATAAAATCAATCTGATTCGGGCCTGCTGTCACCGCCTCATTGGCATCCAGATAATGGCAGCCGGTCAGCTTTGCGACCTTCCGGTATTCCTCCGCCAGTTTCTCAGATTTTTCCGCGCATCCCAGGCCCATGGTGCCCACTGCCTCTGTCCCGGCATACGCCCTTCCGATGTTCTGTGGCGTAACTACAAGAATGTTGGGCTTTCCCTCCCTCCAGCAGTCCTGTACTGACTTCGCCTTATCCACCAGCCTTTTCAGCCCCACGGCAATGCAGACCGGGGAACTGCCAAAGCGTTCCTTCGTGTCGTTGGTTCCCAGCATAATAATCAGCAAATCCACCGGCTCATGGCTCATAAGGCAGGGATAAATATAATTCAGCCCGGAAAGCCCCTCCTGAATGGGATCATCAAAGCAGGTGGTGCGGCCGCTCAGCCCCTCCTCCAAAATCAGATAATCCTCCCCCAGCTTTTTCTGCAGCAGGCAGGTCCAACGCTGCTCCTCATCAAAACGTCCATTGTCCTCCGCGCGATATCCGTGGGTGTTGGAATCACCGAAACATACGATATGTTTCTTCATAATTTATTATCTCTCCTTTTTATTTTTCCCATTACATAAAGGGATTTACCGTGTTTCCTGTTTCTACAGCAGGCCCAGATAACGGCAGGCCTTCCAGATACCGTCCTCCTCCAGGGGAGCTGTCACATAGTCCGCCGCTTCCCTGGCGGCCTCCGTTCCATTTCCCATGCACACGCCTACTCCCGCGATGCGCAGCATGGCCAGATCATTGGAGCTGTCTCCGAACGCAATCGTCTGGGAAAGGGGCAGATCCAGCAGCTCACAGACCTGACAGATCCCGGTTCCCTTATCATAGCCCTTCGGAACCATCTCCACCACCGTATCGCCGTGCACCATATAGGTATAATACTCCGCCAGGACGTCAAAACACCCCTGCTTGTCCCCGCCTTCCATGGCGCAGGCCAGCTTTGAAATCTCCCATCGACCCCACTCTCCTGCAATGCTGCGCAGGTGATCGCCCATCTCCGCCTTCAGCTTAAGGCCATAGGGATCGTTTCCGAAGTCCTCCTCATCCAGATAAAGGTATTCCCGTCCTTCAAGAATGGGCCGGAAGCCAAACCGGCGCACCGTGCTTACGGTGTGCTCCGCCAGGCTTTGCTCAATTTTTTTGTAAAAGACCGTCTCTCCCTGGTACTGAATCATGGTGCCGCATCCGGAAACCACACCGTCAAAACCGATGGATAAAAGATCCGGATTCTGAATAAAGGACGGACACCGGCCCGTATTTAAAAATGCCAGATGGCCACATTTTCTGGCCAGCTGAATGGCGGTTATCGTGCTTTCCGGGATTTCATTCTTCCCGTTCCATATCGTTCCATCAATATCAAAAAATAATGCTTTTCTCTTTGGCATACATCCTCTCCCTTTCCTCCAATTGCCGCATTATTCTTCATTATAAATTTGATCCTGCAAAAGTGCAAGCTTCTTTCTCATACCATTTTCCTGAAAAGGAGCTGTCAAAGTTCTTTGTGTTAATTAACAGGACGCAGGAAAAGACAGGGCCGGGCGGGCAGATCCCGCTGGAAAACTGCTCCGGATACAAGAAACGCTAGGATGGAGCCGCCCTCCGAT
>CAMNQN010000216.1 GCA_946549155.1 uncultured Lachnospiraceae bacterium
TTTCGTCCGGCTGCATCTTAGATTTTCTTGGCATCCGGAGTTATTTTCCAGATGCCTGTGGCCCTGCGCGCCCGCCTCTTCCTGCGTCCTGACAATTAACACCCCCAAAAACAACAACTTTAAGAGAACTTTTCCATAAATAATCCTTGAACCTTTAAAAGTGCGGTGCTATAATACGTCACGGAAAAAGGAGGCTATAGTATGGAAATTTATCTAATCTTGCTGGCGGTGGCCCTCGTCGGGGGCCTGATGATGTCCCGCCTGACGAAACTGATCAATCTGCCCGCAGTCACTGCTTACCTTGTGGCCGGGCTTCTTTTAGGTCCCTACTGCATCGGCGCGCTGAAGCTGCCGGGCCTGGGCTTCAATACCCTGGAGCAGGTGGAGGGCTTAAGCGTCATCACGCAGACAGCCCTGGGCTTTATCGCCTTTACCATCGGCAATGAATTTCGCCTGAGCCAGTTAAAAAGTATGGGGGCAAGGGCCATCATCGTAGGTATCTTTCAGGCTGTGATCGCCACCGTGGTGGTGGACGCGGCGCTGATCGGCCTGCATCTGGCAGCTCCCCATATCCTGTCCGTTCCGGCAGCCATCACCCTGGGTGCCATCGCATCCGCCACTGCGCCGGCCGCCACGCTGATGGTCGTCCGTCAGTACAAAGCGGAGGGCCCGCTGACCAGGCTTTTGCTTCTGGTGGTAGCCATCGACGACGCGGTGGGTCTGGTGCTGTTCTCCGTATCCTTCGGCATCGCCAATGCTCTGGAAAATGGCAGTGTCAACGTGATGGGCGTGGTGGTGGAGCCGATTCTGGAAATCATCCTTTCCCTGGCGCTGGGCGCGCTGATCGGACTGCTGCTAAACATTGTGGAGCAATTTTTCCATTCCAGAAGTAAACGTATGGCGATCTCCGTCGCCTTCGTTATGCTGGCGGTGGGCCTGTCCTGTATGGAGTTTCGGATCGGAACCGTAAACTGCGGCTTCTCCCTGCTGCTGGTATGTATGATGGCAGGCACCATCTTCTGCAACATCTGTGATACCTCCGAGGAGCTGATGGCACGTGTGGAAAGCTGGACCGTTCCCTTAAATATCCTGTTTTTCGTCATCTCCGGCGCAGAGCTGGATCTGAAGATCCTGGCCAACCCCATGACGCTGCTGGTGGGTGTGATTTATATCATCGCACGTTCCGCAGGCAAATACCTAGGCGCCTACGGAAGCTGTAAGGCTACCCACTGCTCTGAGTCCATCACCAAGCATCTGGGTGTGACTCTGCTGCCCCAGGCAGGCGTAGCCCTGGGCATGGCGCTGACCGCCACCAGCCTGCAGGATGGAGCCATCGTGCGGAACGTGGTGCTGTTCGGCGTACTGGTATATGAGCTGATCGGACCGACTCTGACCAAACGCTCCCTGCTGCTGGCCGGAGAAATCAAACCGGAAAACAGAACCAGCGCACGTACTTTGAATACACCGAAACCACCGGTAAATATTCAGTAAGCAGCCGGAGGCTGCCGCAAAATGAATCTGGAGAAATCTTTCATTTTACGGCAGCCTCCGTTTTTTCTATTTCATTTCTGTTTGATCTTTCCTCTTTTGCCATGCCTGCAATACAGCCCTGTGGATCACTCCCGGCCAACCGGTTTAACGCCAAACCATTCTCAGGGATTTCGGCATATTCCCATGCCCGAAAAACCATTCTCCCATATCCGTTCTCTGTTCTTCATCAAAAACAATAACGCTTTCTCGTTTTCTGAATACAGAAATCTGAAAACCGTTTCTTTCTCTGTTAACTATTCCCCTGAAGGGAGGACTCGAACCTCCAACTACATGATCTGCAGTCATGTGCTCTTCCTTTGAGCTGCTTACTAAATAGTTCTCGTTTCCATAATCCGTATGCAGCATCACCCCGCTGCGGGGAAACCGGGTCCGGAGTTTTCGTATTGCAGACATATAAGTAAGTAAAGCTGTCTCTAAGGAAACGCTGATTAATCCGGCCTTTCCCTATCCTTCCTTTGGCTCAGACATACGATTCGGCTCCCCCAGTGTAATAAAGGTGGTCGCATTGGACACCTTGATCTGTGTGTCCAGCTCCTTCAGCAGGGTATCCCTCTTCTCCTCCAGCAGTTCAATTTTTCTCCGGATATCCAGGGGATCCACCAGCTCCGTGGTGTTTTCCCTCACATAGGTCTCCACCACCTCCAGGGGCTTCTCCTCCCTGGCCTTACTGTCTCTGCCCAGAATGCTCAGGCGCATCTGCTCTGCGGTACTCTGCAGCTGCTTGTTCTTCGCCTCCGCCGCCTGCACCCGGCTCTGGTACTCCTGCTCCATCTTCTCACACAGATTCGTCTCGAAGTCCGCCTCCTCCTCGTACACGCCGCAGCATCTTAGCCGTCCCCGCAGAGAAATCGCCCCGGCCACGGTAAATCTTCCGTAGGAAGTCTCGATCCAGGTACTGGCATTGGACGCCACAATCGCCGCATCAATCTGCTGATACCGGCTGATCAGATCCATAATCTGCTGATAGGCGGATTCCGCCCTCCGGCAATACTCCGTCCTGGGCATACAGCCCTCCAATACCTTCTCCTCATTCTTTCTGGCGGTATCCACAAAGCTGGCCTTCTGAATCTTGTCCCCGATCTTCTTCACCAGCAAATCCCGCTCATCCAACGCCTGCGTAACCAACATTCTGTTTTCCATCCACTGCCGCCTCCTTAATTGTCCCATCGTCACAGCATGCCCCGCAGGAAGCCTGCCAAAGCCGCCTCGCGTCCTCTAATAACACATATTTTACCGCACAATCAGGGAGTTGTCATTGAATGCAAAATTCAACTTTTATTTTTCATTAAGGCTCTGGCCTTCCTCCTGCTTCCTGGCAATCTTATCCAGCGTATCCTGATTAATCTGCGCTTTTAATTCCTTCATATACGTGGAAAACTGCACCTGCTCTTCCCCGTAGATAAGGTTCAGCTCATATTCCAGGGGCAGCCAGGTGGAAATGTCCGCCTCATTGTGCTGAATCAGCGCCTCCATCTTGTCCAGCGCCTTATAAATCTTCGCCTCCATCGTCTCCAGGGCATCCATCTCCTTAAATAATGCTCTCAGCTCCCCGGAATAACTCTCGGGCAGAGAATCAATCCACTCATAGATGACCCGGCTCTCCTCCTGCTCATGCTGCTCATTTTTCAGAAACGCCGGAATATCTCCCGTAAAGGCCTCCCCCATATCATGGAAAATACACATGCGGATCACCTTATCCATGTCCGCCTGGGGAAACTCATCCTTCACAAAATAAGCCATCAGCGTCAGCCGCCAGCTATGCTCCGCCACGCTCTCCCGCCGTCCCCCGGAGGTCCAGGAATGTCTTGTATTATTTTTCAGGTTCTCCGCCAGCTTCATGATATTTAAAAATTCTCTCGTTTCCATGGTACTGCCTCCTCCGGTATATTGGTGATAATGAAATGCTCCGCCGTCCGCTCATTGCGGCTGCGCATATTATAGAGATAATGGTTGTCAAACGTCAGCATCCGAAAGCCGCTGTCACAGTAAAGGCTGTAAATATAGCTGGTATTCTTGATCACCAGCAGGAACTGCGCCTTCGTCCTCTTCAAAAAATCCGCCAGCCGCCTTTGATCCTCCCGCCCAAAGGCCTTGCCCTCGTAATCGGAAAAATCCGTATCATAGGGAGGATCCAGAAACAGAAAATCCCGCTCCTTCAATTCCTGACCGTTTAAAAATTCCTCGAAATCCTGGCAGGCAATCTGCGTCCGCCGCAAAAGCCGCGCCACATCCTCACTGAAAATGTGACTTACCTTCGCCTTAAAATCCTTTCCGTTATAGGAGATACCGCCGTAAGGAATGTTAAATTCCCCCTTCGCATTATAGCGGAACATGGATCCGTAGCAGTATTCCCTGATAAAATAAAAGTTGGCAATCTCGTAGGGTTTCGTGGCCACCAGCTTTCCGGAAGCAATCTCATTAAAAATATTCCGGAAATACATATAAAATCCGCCGGTAAATCCGGTCACCAGATTATCCTTTAAATCCTTGCTGCCAAAGGGCTTCTCCCGATCATTGCGGATGGTGCGCAAAATTTTATCCTCGGTCATCCGAAGCATCTGCTCCAGAAATTCTCCCTCATCCAGCACCAGCTCCGTCAGGACGCCGGGATCTCTCGCAATCTGAGATACCAGCCCCTCGTTCAGCCGCAGCTCCTTTACGCCATGCCCCGCCCGATCCGCCGCCTCATAGATCCGATACAGTGTGAGAATATCGTGATAGCGAAGGTCACACAGCTCCTTCAGGCGGGAAAAACTGTCCTGATACAGCTCCAAAATCCGCTTAAAATCCCCATCCCCCTCCTGGATCAGACGATAAAAATCCATCAGGTTCCCGGAAATATCATTGATGGCCGCCTTCTCCGGATTCAGGTAAAAATATACGGCGCCGCCGCCCACAAAGGGTTCAATATACCGGTCATAATCCGGTATCAGCGATGCAAACCGGCTAATCTCGCTGCCCTTTCCTCCCGGCCATTTAATTAATGGTTTTAACATTTGCCTCTCCTCCGCCTGCGCCCCGGCCCCTGTGCAGTTCTGCCGCCATAAGGCCGCCGTGTAATTGCCGCAGTCTAACTTCCCCGTTTCCCTGGAATTTCCGCCGCTGCCTGTCCCTGTGCCGTCCGTTAAAATTTACGTATATCGTCGCTTCCGTCGTCCACTGTATTCTCAATGGATTTTATGATCACCTCATAACTGTAATCATCATCCACCTTAATGCGCACCCTGTCGTTCACCTTATGCCCCAGCAGGGCCCTGCCCAGCGGTGACTCGATGCTGATCAGCCCCTTCAGGGAATTTCCCCGGATGGAGGTCACTACCTTGTAGGTCTCTGTGATATCATCCTCCTCAAAATAGACCTGCACCGTATTATTCAGCCCCACCTCATCCTCCTTGGAATCCTCCGAAATCACCCTGGCGGTTTTCAGCATCCGCTCCAGATAACGAATGCGGCTCTCATTCTGATTCTTATCCTTTTTAGCCGCATAATACTCAAAATTCTCACTCAGATCCCCCTGGGCCCTGGCCTCCTTCACCGCCTCAATGGCCTCCTTGCGGACCACCAGCTTCCGGTACTCAATTTCCTTCTCTATCTTCTCCACATCTTTCCGGGTCAGTTCCTCACGCATCGTATATCCTGTTCCTTTCCTGTATTTCTGCACATTATATAAAAAGGAATGCGCTTTGCGCATTCCTTCGCACCTTCTTCCTTATCATATCACAAAGAGCCCGGAACAACAAGCGGGCAATTCGTGTTTTGTTAACTATCCGGACGCAGGAAGGGAAAGCGCGGAGCCGACCCTTCCTGCTGTTCCTGGTAAGCTTTACAAAATCACGCCGAATGTAACATCCTA
>CAMNQN010000217.1 GCA_946549155.1 uncultured Lachnospiraceae bacterium
TTGGCGTTGTTGTGCTGGGGTACGTCCCCAGGGTGGAGGACTGTGTGATTGAGAGCCGCCATCTGGGTCTGGTGCTGCCGGAGGAGATTCCAATGCTGAAGGAAAGACTGCAGAAGCTGGCCCGGGTACTGGAGGAAACGCTGGATGTGGATGCCATAGTGGGTCTGGCAGAGCGTGCGCCGGATGTGCCGGAGGAGAAGGATCCGGTTTATGGGTTTCGCCTGTCCAAACCGGTGCGCGTTGGCGTGGCAGAGGATGAGGCATTCTGTTTTTTTTATAAAGACAATTTCCGACTGCTGCGAAAGATGGGGGCTGAGCTGGTGTTTTTTTCCCCGCTTCGGGACCGGCGGCTGCCGGAGGGCCTGGACGGCCTGCTTCTATACGGCGGTTATCCGGAGCTGAAGGGCCGGGAGCTGGAAGCGAATGAGAGCATGAGGGCTTCCGTCCGGGATGCCATAAGGGAGGGGATGCCCTGTATGGCGGAGTGCGGCGGATTCATGTATCTTCATGAGGAGATGGAGGATATGGATGGGCAGATGCGGCGGATGGCGGGAGTGATTCCCGGAAGGGTGTTCCGTACGCCCAGGCTGGCCCGCTTCGGCTATGTGTATCTGGAAAGCCGGAAGGGAAGGGATTACGGAAAAATCCCGGCCCACGAGTTCCATTACTTCGATTCCACCAGCTGCGGGGAGGATTTTCTGGCTTCCAAGCCGGTGGGGAAGAGAAGCTGGAGCTGTATCCATCAGGAGGGCCGATTGCTGGCGGGCTTTCCCCATTTTTATTACTATGGAAATCCCCGGATCCCGGAGGAGTTTTTGGAAAACTGCCGGGCATACCGGCAGGAGCAAAGAAAAGCCGGTGCTGCCGGGAAGGGAAGAACAGGCCGGAAAGTACGAGGAACGGAAAGATGAATCATATGATTGCCCTTGGGGCAGGATTTATTTTAGATTTGCTGCTGGGGGATCCCCGGTGGCTGTATCACCCGATCTGCCTGGTGGGGAATCTGATCGGAGCATTGGAAAAGAAAATTCGGGGGCTGTTTCCGAAAACCCCGAGGGGAGAGCTGGCGGGGGGATTTCTGGAGGTAGCGCTTGTCTGCGGAATTTGTTTTGGAGTCCCCTTTGCGGTCCTTCATTTTTTATACGGAATCCAGACCTTTGCGGGGCTGGCGCTGGAGACCTTCTGGTGCTGTCAGCTGCTGGCTGCCCGCTCCCTGCGGGATGAGAGCATGAAGGTGTACGACCGCCTGAAATGCGGCACCCTTGAGGAGGCCAGGCATGCGGTATCCATGATTGTGGGAAGGGATACGGCGGCTCTGACGGAAGCCGGCGTGACGAAGGCCGCAGTGGAGACGGTGGCGGAGAACACCTCCGACGGGGTGGTGGCCCCGGCATTTTATATGGCCATTGGCGGTGTCCCGCTGATGTTTCTGTACAAGGGTATCAATACCATGGATTCCATGCTGGGCTATAAAAATGAGAAGTATCTCTACTTTGGACGCTGCGCCGCAAAGCTGGATGACGCGGTAAACTACCTTCCGGCCAGGATTTCCGGATGGATGATGGTGGCGGCCTCCGCGTTTTGCAGCTTAGGGCGGGATGTACCTGGCGGAAAGGATAAGGAGGCGGCGGCATCCGGGAAGCTGTCCCCCGCTCAGGCAGCCAGGATATACCGGAGGGACCGGAGAAATCACGCCAGTCCCAATTCAGCCCAGACAGAGGCGGCTATGGCAGGCGCGCTGCAGGTGCAGCTGGCGGGAGACGCCTGGTATTTTGGCAAGCGGTACAAAAAGCCCACCATCGGAGATGACATCCGTCCCATAGAGGCGGAGGATATCCCCAGAGCGAACCGACTGATGTATGGGACGGCGGCGCTGAGCGTGACGGTGTTTTTGTTGGTGCGTCTGGCGGTGGTGCTTCTGTGGAAGTAAAGGATCTATTTTGGGAGAGCGCGAGAACATGAAGAAGCATATACACGGAGGAAATGTCTACAAATATAAGGGATGTCTGGATTTTTCCGCCAACTGCAATCCGCTGGGAACGCCGGAGTCCGTAAAGCAGGCGGTTATCCGCAGCCTGGATATGGTGGCGGATTACCCGCAGGTGGGCTGCGGGGCCCTGAGGGAGGTTGTCGCGGAGTATGAAGAGGTGGACAGAGACTGGCTGATCTGCGGAAATGGTGCGGCGGACCTGATTTTTTCCCTCTGCCGGGCGGTTAAGCCGAAGCGGGCGCTGCTTCCCGCCCCCACCTTTGCAGAGTATGAGCAGGCGCTGCGGAGTGTGGACTGCGAAATCCAGTATTATTATCTGCCGGGAGCCTGTGGGCCGGGGCGGGAAAACAGAACCCACAGTCCCGCCGCAGGGGACTTTGCCCTGCAGCAGGACTATCTGGATACGCTGCGGGACGGCATAGAGATTGCGTTCCTGTGCAATCCCAATAACCCCACCGGAATCCTCACAGAGCGTGAGTTTCTTTTGCGGGTGCTGGAGCGGTGCCGGGAGAGGCGGATTTTACTGGTGGTGGACGAATGCTTTCTGGATTTTGTAAAGGAGCCCGGGGCCTACACGCTGAAAGCGCAGCTGTCTGAATATGATAACCTGTTTCTTCTGAAAGCCTTTACGAAGCGCTACGCCATGGCGGGCGTCCGGCTGGGCTACGGCCTGACCGGGAACCGGAGGCTGCTGGAACAGATGGAGCTGATGACGCAGCCCTGGAATGTCTCCTCCCTGGCCCAGGCGGCGGGGATTGCTGCTCTGGGGGAGCGGGAGTATGTGGAGAGAGGGCGCTGTCTGGTATTTCAGGAGAAGGAATACCTGATGAGGGAGATGAAAGGGCTGGGACTGGAGGTGTACCCTTCCCAGGCCAACTATATTTTTTTCCAGGGCCCGGAGACGTTATTTGAGGAATGTGTAAAGAAGGGGCTTCTGATTCGGGACTGCGGCAATTATGAGGGACTGCGGGCCGGATTTTACCGGGTGGCCGTGAAAAAGCATGAGGATAATAAACGGCTGATTGCGGGGCTGAAGGAAATTTTGGCGCCGGATACTGGAAATGAAGCAAATTGTGGAGAATTACGGAGGCGATAATCTATGGCGAAGGCGATCATGGTACAGGGAACCATGTCCAATGCGGGCAAGAGCCTGCTGGCGGCTGGGCTGTGCAGAATTTTTAAGCAGGACGGATACCGGGTGGCTCCCTTTAAATCCCAAAATATGGCCCTCAATTCCTACATCACGGAGGAGGGGCTGGAGATGGGGCGGGCCCAGGTGATGCAGGCGGAGGCGGCAGGCATCGCGCCCTCTGTCCTGATGAATCCCATCCTTTTGAAGCCCACCAACGACGTGGGCTCCCAGGTGATTGTAAACGGCGAGGTGCTGGGCACCATGAGCGCCAGAGACTATTTTCAATATAAGAAAAAGCTGGTGCCGGAGGTAATGAAAGCCTATGAGACGCTGGCGACCCGGAACGATATCATTGTGATTGAGGGGGCAGGAAGCCCTGCGGAGATTAATCTGAAGGAAGAGGATATCGTGAACATGGGGATGGCGAAGCGGGCGGGGGCGCCTGTGCTTCTGGTGGGAGACATTGACCGGGGCGGCGTGTTCGCTCAGCTGATCGGCACGGTGGAGCTGCTGGAGGAGGATGAGAGGGCCATGGTAAAGGGCCTGATTATCAATAAATTCCGGGGAGACAAAACGATTCTGGATCCGGGAGTGGAGATGCTGGAGCAGCGAAGCGGCATACCGGTGGTGGGAGTGGCCCCCTACCTGCAAATCCAGGTGGAGGACGAGGACAGCCTGACGGAGCGCTTTTCGCGCAAAGATACGGTGGGACTGATTGATATCGCGGTGATCCGGGTTCCCAGGATCTCCAATTTCACGGACTTTAACCCGTTGGAGACGATCCCCGGGGTGTCCCTGCGATACGTAAAATATCCGGGGGAACTGAAAAATCCTGATATGATTATCCTGCCGGGTACCAAAAACACCATGGAGGATCTGCAGTGGATGCGGGAGAGCGGCATGGAGGCAGCGGTTTTGAAGGAGGCTTCCAGAGGCAAGCTGATTTTCGGCATCTGCGGCGGATATCAGATGCTGGGGGAGCAGTTAAGCGATCCCTTCCAGGTGGAAGCAGGGGGAACTCTGCGGGGAATGGGATTGCTGCCTATGGACACGGTATTTGCCAGGAGCAAAACCAGGACCAGAGTACATGGCCGTTTCAGGTCGTTTAGCGGAGAACTGGAGCCCTTAAGCGGCGTGGAGCTGGAGGGGTATGAGATTCACATGGGAGAGAGCGTCCTGAAGGGGGAGGCCCAACCCGCCACGGAGATTTCTGACCAGGTCAGCGGGAGCCGGAAGCCCGACGGCGCTTACCGGAACAATGTCTGCGGTACCTACGTGCATGGAATCTTTGACCGGGAGTCGGTGGTGGAAGCGGTGCTGACAATTCTTGGAAAGAAGAAGGGTGTGGACATCAGTGAAATGACAGGGATGGATTTCGCTGCGTTTAAGGAGACGCAGTATGATATTCTGGCGGCGGAGCTGCGCAGACACCTGGATATGAAAAAAATTTATGAGATACTGGAGCAGGGAATCTAAGAAACAGGGGGAGCCTATGAAAGTAGAATTGGAAAATGTAAAACCGATGGAAATAGAAGCCAGAAGCTTTGAAATTATCACGGAGGAGCTGGGGGATACCCCGCTGATTCCGGGAACAGAGCTGATCGTGAAGCGCTGTATCCACACCAGCGCGGACTTTGACTACGCAAAAAATCTGTATTTTTCAGAAAACGCGGTGGAGAAGGCCATGGAGGCTATCCGGGGCGGCGCCTGTATCGTGACGGACACTCAGATGGCCCGGGCAGGAATCAATAAAAAAGCGCTGGCCCGCTTCGGGGGCGAGGTATATTGCTTTATGTCCGACGAGGATGTGGCAAAAACAGCCAAAAGGGAGGGCAGCACCAGGGCCACAGCCAGCATGGACAAGGCGGCAGGGTTGGATAAAAAGCTGATTTTTGCCATCGGAAACGCTCCCACCGCCCTGGTGCGCCTCTATGAGCTGATCCGGGAAGGAAGACTGCACCCGGAGCTGATCATCGGCGTGCCGGTGGGGTTTGTGAATGTGGTACAGGCCAAGGAACTGATTATGGAGACGGAGGTCCCCTGCATCGTGGCCCGGGGACGGAAGGGCGGCAGCAATATCGCGGCCTGCATCTGCAATGCACTGCTGTATATGCTGGATAACCGCAGATAAAACGGGGCTGTTCGTGTTTTGTTAATTACCCGGACGCAGGATGAAGCGAGACGGCAGGGCCACATACCTCTGGAAAATAGCTCCGGATGCCAAGAAAAACTAAG
>CAMNQN010000218.1 GCA_946549155.1 uncultured Lachnospiraceae bacterium
GGGGCGCCAAGCTGGGAAATCATCAGGATTTCCCGGCGAACCGCCCCGGTGCCCGAAATTTTCGTCTGGCTGCATCTTAGATTTTCTTGGTATCCGGAGTTATTTTCCAGATGCTTGTGGCCCTGTGCGCCCGCCTCTTCCTGCGTCCGGGTAATTATTCAATTACCTGATATTTCCATCCAAAAACCTTCGCGATCTGACGGATCGCCGCTTTCTGTTTTCCGGAAATAATCATCTGATGATGGCTGGGCAGTCCTTCCATAACTTCTTCTCCGTTTTTATAATGCAGAAGGGAAGCATTTCTGGCATCTGTTCCCGGAAACTGCACATACTTTTCGATCTCGCCCGGGATCACCGTAATCGTATCGAAGGACGGATTGATCTTCGCCAAAACGATATCGCCAACCGGCAGCTCTCCGTCAATCATATATGCCTTGTCATCCACGATCTCCAGGACCTTGGGAACCATTTTCCACTTCTGGCAGAATTTTCTCGGAACAAATCCGGCGTATCCGCAGTGTACGCCCAGGGCGTAGTTTTCCGGATCCTCCACTGCCGGGAAATCGTCAATTTTTTCATGATGAATAGCCGCTTTTCCCACCAGGAAGGGATAGATATTGGTCATCATGATGGGAGCCTTCAGGGAATGGTACAGCACATAGGTACTGATCATGGTCAGAGTATCGCCCTCACAGCACCATACAATTCCATATTTTTCAAACAGCATATTCCAGATCAGACAGGGAGTGGTCTTGCTGTACATGGATTCGTTCAGGCAGTTTGCGCCGATTCCGTCCACACCGCCCAGCTCATCAATGGTCTCCTTGATGGCAAGATACAGTTTTGCCACAAGGATTTTGTTTTCTTCTGTAATGTTTTCACAGGGCACTTCCCAGGTATCAAATTCCGCCAGTGCCTCTTTGGCATCCATCTGCTCCGCCCGGGCATTGACCTCCTTCCAGCTCTTGTAAATGATCTTTGCTCCGAAGAATTTCTCAATCTGATCGGTACACTCCTGTTCCCACCAGTAAAAGCGCTTGAAAATATATGCCTGCATCCCTTCTCCGGGATCATCCTGAAACATCAGGAATTTCGCGCCTCTCAGATACCTCTTCGTTCCAATGGCACGCAGAATGACCTTTCCAAGCTCAATATTATAGGGAGAAAATACGCTGAGATCATGGCTGCGCATATAGGCAATCAGCTCCCAGTCCCACATATCTACCGTGCCAAACTGTGATGTGATCACCACAATCGGTTTATCGTACTTTTTCAGCACATCCATATAATGATATCCCGCGCCGATCATTTGGGGAAACAGGATGGCATCGCAATCCGGAATGTCTTCTCCCACGATCACCGTATCCTTAAATTCCGCAACATCACCATAAATTTCCTTCAATTGGGCCAGCTGTTCCTGATACTCGCCCACTTCTCTTTCATTCGCTTCTTTAAAGCGAAGGGGAACTACATTTGCTTTTAAATTTTTCATATCCTATTCCTTTCTCCTGTGCTGCACTTCTTTTTTCTGCTGCTGTAACGCCTCCGCAACGATCGTCATTCCTATTTTCTTTTCAGTTTTTGACTGGTGTCACTTTCTAAAAAATAACATTCATTTTAGAATTTGTCAATAATATTACAATCATATTTCTTATTTATACTTATTTCATAAATATATTTCCTCAGATTTGTGTATTTTTTTCTCTATTATTTCTGCAAATAGTCTTTGATTTGTGTCAATTACCGCATTTTCCTTGCAACACCATCATCTCTAAGATATAATCAAAGTAAGGTACGGCAGATGCGATAGAAAGGAGAATTATTCTATGCCAACCATCGACGACGTAGCAAAATATGCCGGTGTATCCCACGGAACAGCCTCTAAAGTGATTAATAATGTTCCCGGCGTCAGCAGCAAAAAAATAGAGCTGGTGCAAAAGGCCATTAAAGCCTTAGGCTACCAGCCCAATATCTATGCCCGCAATTTAAAGCTGCAAAAAACCCAGCGAATCAGTCTGATTCTTCCCACCTTGCAGGATAAAGCCATGTCCGATCTGTACGACAGCATTTACTGGGCCGCCAGCGCAGAAGGATATTCCGTCGACCTGCGTATCTCCCACGAAATTCCCGGGGAGGAAACTGCCATTCTCTCTGAGATTCTGTCCTCAAAAACAGACGGCGTTCTTCTGGTTACCTGCCAGCCCAAAAACGAAGCCCTGTTCTCCCTCTTTTCCGAAAAGGAAATTCCCCTGGTTTTCATACAGAGAAGCCCTGCCCGGGACGGCTATGACTTTATTCAAATGGATATCCGGGATTTATTATATCGGCATATTTCAGACCGAATTGACCAGGGATATTCTGCCATCGCGTTAATTACCCTTTCCCCGGAGTATTCCTTTGAAGCTGACTGCAGAAGTGCCTATTTAAAGGCACTGATGGAAAAGCACCGAACTTTAAAAAATGAATATATCGTGTCGACGGTACAGGATTCTTATACCGCCACCCTGGCTGCCCTCCGTCTGCTCCGTTCCGCCACTCCGCCCCAGGTTATCTATACAACCAACGCTCTGGCGGCCTCAGGCGTAAGCTATGCCATCAGAATGAATGATACGGTTTCCAACACAAAGCCTCTGCTTTTTTCCCTGGAATCCTCCTCCTGGGAGCAGTTTTCCTCCAGCCAGAAGCTCCTGCTTTCCTATACACAGATGGGGCTGGAGGCTTATTCCCTGTTAAAGGACAAAATCCAGCAGAAAACAAAGCAGGCCCCTTCTGTTGTGACAATAACTCCTCCGTCAGCCCCTGTAGCCGTTCCCTCTGTGCAGGCTTCCTGTACCCATAAAGAACTCCGTTTCCTGCTTAAGCCCCTCTCCCCCGGATCAGACAGCGGCCTGATGCTGGAAGCCTGCCTGAACCGACTGGAAAAGAAACTGGGCATCCGGATACATGTTGACTATTTTGACATCGACGAATCCAACGATGTTTATTACTCTACGCTGCTGCGAAACCGCCAGACCGGAAAATATGACCTGTTTACCCTGGATCTTCCCATGCTGGCCCCACTGGAAAAGGAAGGGCTGCTGCTTCCGCTTGATGATGACCCGGAAATAAAAGAGCTGGCATACCAGTATATCCCGAAAAAAATTTTGGACGCATACGGTATCGTAAATAAAAAGCTGATGGCTCTGCCTTTCAGCTTTACCACTCAGCTTCTTTTTTACCGGAAAGATCTGTTTAACAACAGCAAGCTGCAGAGACTTTACTGGGAAATGTTTAAAGAGGAGCTGCTCCCTCCCAATACCTGGGAAAAATACAACCAGACCGCAAAATTTTTCACTAAAAGCTTTCATCCGGAATCCCCCACCATATACGGAAGCACCTTTTTTTCCACTGAGGGCATGGAAATTCTTCCCCGTTTCTGGTCCCTGAGCAAAAAAAGAAAAAGATTCACGAAAGAAACGCTGGATTCCCCCGCATTCTCTGAAACGATTCGCTTATTATTGGAATTGTGCAGTTACGTGCCGGATTCTAATCAATTTAACAGCACCTGGCGAAGTTCCCAAATCAATGCTTTTCGTCAGGGGGAAATCGCCATGATGCCGGTTTTTGCCGACTGGGCCTACGACCTGAATTACTCCCCGGGGTCCAGGCTGGTGGGGAATCTTGGCTATACGCTGCTGCCCGGAAAATACTCGATACAGGGCGGATGGTCCTGTGGAATCAACCCTTACTCGCCCAACAGGGATGCTGCCCTCACTGCGCTGAAATGGCTCTGCTCCGAAGAACTGCTGCTTCCCAACGCGATCAGCGGACGCTTCTTTCCCCATAAATCCCTGGAGAAGAATGCAGATCTTTACGCTCTGTTTCCCTGGTACAAGACCATGCTGGAAGCGTTTGACTACGCCATCCCGCGGCCATTTGTGGAATCCTATGGTACCTCCTCCGTACTTCCCGGCACCGCTTTTTATAAAATCATCAGTATTATCCGGGATTGCTACGAGAATAAGCTTCCCTTCGATGCGACTCTGGCAATAGTACAAAAATCATTACAATAAAAACTCAACCGCCACCATATAGACCACCGCGGCCACAACTCCCAGAATCAAAGCCGGGGACACGATGGACACGCGGGGACTCCCGTCTCTTTGAAACACCTGGCGCATATACTCCTGCCGCCCGCTCCTGCGGATGATCCGGCGAAGCACTCTGTAGGCCAGCAGGCAGCAGATCACCGCCTCGATGGTGTAAAATCCCATGACAGATAAAATATCCTGGCGGGTCAGCGTCTCCGCGCTCTGAAAGGCGGCGGAGACCACGGACCCGGCCATCTTCTCCAGCTCACTCTCCACCACCAACATCACCACAGTGTTGGCATTAATAATAAAATGAGCCAGAATAGAACAGAATACACTGCCAGTGGCTTCTACCAGCAGAGCAAAAATCATACCCAGCACAAAGGCGTAGCAGAACTGATTCAGATTCATATGAAGCAGGCCAAAGCACAGTCCGCTGACCAATATAGCCTTCCCCACCCCTGCCGGCCGGTAACCGTGATAGAAAATACCCCGAAACCAAAACTCCTCCGCCAGCGCCGGAACAATGGCAATATACAGCAGATTTTTTCCAAAAGCCAAACCGTCCAGCCCCATCATCCCTGACGCCACATAATTTTCCGCAAACAGCATGGAAAACATATTCAGCCAGTTCATCAGCGGCAACAGCAGCCAGCTAAAGACCATAGTCAGAAGAAGTACGGATACCCTGGGAACCTGTAACTGCAACTCATTCAGGCATTCCCCCCTATCCATCAGGATATAGCACAGCACCGGAATCAAAAACAAAACCTGACTGATGGCGCTGCCCTGGTATAAGGTCAGACTGTTAAAAATCAGTCCCAATAAAAACTGGCTGGCAATGGAAATCAGTACCATCGCCAGAAAAAGCCGATTTACCCTTTTTACTTTCTTCATGTAGTTCAAACCCTTTCCGTACAGTTTCCTGATTATCATACCACGTTTCCGTGGTTTTTAAAACCCATTTCGTTGTCACTCATTCTATTTTACTTATTGGTTCTGATTCCAATGTTATTCGTGTTTTGTTAAGTATCAGGACGCAGGAAAAGACGGGGCCGGGCGGGCGGAACCGACACTGCCATCTGAAAAACATTGCGCAGAATACCATAGAAAATCTTGGATAGAGCCGGACCCGAATTTGGGGAGGGGTGGCAGTCCTCAAGGCTGCCGACCCAGG
>CAMNQN010000219.1 GCA_946549155.1 uncultured Lachnospiraceae bacterium
CGGAGTTATTTTCCAGATGCCTGTGGCCCTGTGCGCCCGCCTCTTCCTGCGTCCTGATAATTAACAAAACACAAAGAATGTAGCGTAACCAGCAACCATTGAGGGACAAAAGAAAACGGAACGCCGCATCTTTCACGGCGTTCCTCAGGGTAATTCTGCTAATTTAAAAAGTCTCCCACCGGAGTGGCATTATACTGCTTGATAATATCAATAATAACCGAGCCGTCCTCCTGCCTGGTCTCCGAGACAATCTTATATTGCGTCCTGCTGCGTTCCAGCTGGGTTTTATATCTTGCCACCTCTTCGTTTACCACCTTATCTGCATATTCCCGTTCCACATCCTCTTTCAGCATAAAGTGCAGGATCTGGTGAATACAGGCCGCCTTGACTCTTTTCATCTTAAAACCTCCCTCCATCTACATCATGTGCTTTTAATATAGCACAAAAAATGGACTCTTGTAAGTTTTAATTGTACAATACTTACAATTTTCAGCCTTTTACACAATGTATTTCAGGAGATTTTTATGCAATTTTACCATTTTAAGTGACAGGATTTTTCTGGCAGGCCCTTAGCCACAGCTCTGCCCGCCCTGAGGTTTCCTCAGGTATGGAACTCCTCCACCTCTGCAAGCAGCCGGTTCCGGTAATGTAAATCCTCCCGCACAAAAAAGCCCTGCTTTTCCCAGAACCCATTTCCCTCAGAGTTTCGCTTCAGCGCCACCAGGGCCACCTTCGTGATGCCCTCCCGCTCCAGAGCTGCCAGAGCCGCATCCAGAAGCGCCGTTCCGATCCCCTGCTTCTGAAATTCCTCCCGCACCGCCGTATGGTAAAGATATCCCCGCCTTCCGTCGTGACCGCACAGAATCGTACCCGCCAGCTTTCCATCCGCCTCCGCCACAAAACAGCTGGTGGGATTCCTGCGCAGAAACCGCTCCAGTCCTTCCCTGGAATCGTCCGCGCTGTTTAAGCCCATACCGGGGGTGGTTTTCCACAGCCGGCAGACCTCCTCGTAATCCTCCGCTGTCATAATCCTTATCCGCATCTTTTTATCTCTCCTCTTTCGGCCTGGACCGTCCGTTATTCCCAGCAAAAAACGCCAGGAAGCTTCCAGCCTGTTCCCTGCACTGAAATGACTACATTTCCGGCACCGGTGTGGGCCGGCTGCTATCCCAGGCCTGCTCCACATCAAACAGGTCGGAAACCATATCCGGATTGTAATACATCCGGTAACCGTCCAGGTTTCTCCTGCCCTGCCGCATATAATTGTCCCCGAACTGCACCCAATACTGACTGGAATCCACATTGCAGAAAATGTCAAAACCATTCTGCTTAAAATAAGTAAAAAACTGATTGTCACTGCTGTAGGGCTGCCAGTCTCCGATGTCCGCGCCAAAGGCAAATATCAGTACATCCGTGTCACCCACCACAGGCGCCACATTATTCAGCCAGCGCTCCGTATCCTTCACCGTAGCGTCATATCCATAGGCAACCGGATTAATATGTCCCCAGGTATGGCTGGCAAACTCCCAGCCGTCCGCCTTCATGGCCTCCGCCACCGCCGTGGCCTGATCCACCTCCGACTGCCAGTCGAAATCCGGATTCTCATCCAGGAATTTCTGCTGGTACTCCGTCACCCGCCCTTCCTCTCTGGTACGGTACACCTCGTCTGTGCGGTAGCCCAAAACGCCCTCGTATCCGGTCAGGGCCAAAATTCCTTTGTGTCCATGGTAGGCAAAATCGGGATGCTCATCCACAAAGGTGTCGATCAGCGGAACCATGTCATAGTCTCCCACTGAAATAGAACCGTCATCCTCAATATAGGTGTTCTTTACGTCACCGTTTTCATCCACAATCAGCTTCTGTGCATAGCCGTCCCCATCCATATAATGATAATAGCTCACATCGTCCTGGGACAGCACAAAGGGCTTTTTCCCCTCCGGCAGGCGAATCTCCTTTCTGGAAACCGTCCCGTCCTCATTCACCTGACACATATCATGAAGGCTCACCAGTACATATCCCCGATCATACATCTGCTGAATGATGCTGTTAAATTCGGAAATAGTCGTCATCACCTGGTTATAGCCCGCCTCCTTGCTGTCTCCGTCGAAGGCCTTACTGGTATCCTTCACCAGCGTATGGAAAAACACATGGGTAACCTGGTCAATGGGGTAAGCAACGCAGGAGGCCTTCTGCTGCTCGTATCCGGCCACCGCATTCTGAAATTCCGTGCTGGAAGAATATTCGGAGGAGGACTTCAAAAGCTCAATGGCCCCGTCATAGTCATACTGGGCCGCCATAAGATCCGCCTGGGCCTTCCATTCGCTTCCGCCCGCCATGCTGCCGCCATCCGCAGGCTGGGAGTCTGCGCTTTCTCCGCCTGCCGTGCTATCCTTCTGCTGAAGGCTCCCATTCTCCTGGCCTGCCGGCTGGCCGCCGGCCTGCTGCACCGTCCGGGGCGCCTGCTTTTTTCCGCTGAACACTACCTCCTTCAGCAAAATACCGCCCAACCCCAACACCACTACCACCAAAAATGCAATGATACATTTCATGATCAGTTCATTGCGTCTTCTTCTGATTCTCCGCTGAGAAATCTGTTTCTGTCTTTCGTCCACTTTTACACGCCCCTTTACCTCTTTTCATCTGTTCATACTATCATATTGTGCCCTGCTTTTACATGAAGTATTTATTAAGATTTCTATTATTTCGGAAACTCAGATGCCTCCTAAATAGGCGGCACCGAATCCGGCCTTTTGGGATCCCAGGCCTTCTCCACATCGAACAAGTCCTCCAGCATATCCGGATTGTAATACATCCGGTAGCCGTCGATATTCCTTCTGGCCTGGCGCAGGTAATTATTCCGAAGCTGCACCCAGCAAACAGCGGAATCCACGCCGCAGAAATAATCGAAGCCCTTGGATTTCAGATACTCAAAACGCTGTCCGGAATAATCCTCCGCTCCTCCGATATCTCCACCGAAGGCGTAAATGATCGTGTCCGTCTCCCCAATCAGCGGTTTCACCCGTTCCTCCCATTTATCCGTATCCGTCTTAAACTGCTCGATGGTGGTGCTGCCCTCTCCCAGGCCCACATGCCCCCAGGTGTGACTGGCAAACAGCCATCCATCCTCCTTCATGGCCTCCGCCACTTTCCTGCTCTGCTCCAGCTCCCGCTGATAATCCGTCTCGGAGAAATCCGGATTTTTCTCAAAAAATTCCGCCTGATAGGAAGTCAGGTTCTCCCTGGTCTTATAACAGATGTCCGTGCGGTAGCCCAAAATACCGTCGTACCCGGTCAGGGCCACGTATCCCTTAGCGCCCCGGTAGGAAAAATCCGGATGCTGCTCCACAAAACGGTCAATCAGCGGCACCATATCATAGTCCCCCACGGACACCGTCCCATCCGCTTCTATATATTCATTCTTCACATCGCCATTTTCATCAATCACCAGTCTGGAGGCAAACCCGTCGCCGTCCATATAATGATAATAGCTTACATCATCCTGAGACAGCACAAAGGGAATTTTACCCTCCGGCAGCAGGATTTTACCCGCGGCAACGGAAACGCTTCCATCCTCATTGACCGTCTTCGGAGCCATATCCTGCAGGGTCACCATCACATAGCCCTTGTCATACATCTGCTGAATAATACTGTTAAATTCGTCGATGGTCACCATATACTGATTGTATCCCGCCTCATACTGGTCCCCATCAAAAGCCCTCTCCGGATCCTTAATCAGCGTATGGAAAAAAATATGCGTAATCTCCTGAATGGGATATTCCACGCAGGCTGCCATCCCCCTCCGGTATTCCTCCACCGCCGCCTGCATCGCAGAATCCTGCTCGTAAGAAGAACAATTTTTCAAAAGTGCCGCTGCCCCTTCATAATCATACATCGCTGCCATCACATCGGCCCGTTTAATCAGCTCCGCGGAGGTCTCCCCCGGCGGCAGAATCCCCGGTAAAACGCCAATCAATTGATTTTTCAGATTAATAGATTCTGACGTTTCCACCACAGTTTTCTTCGCACCGCCCGCCTGGTCCTGTCCCGCCGTACCAGAGGCACCTGTTTCTTCTGCTCCGCTTACCGCTGTCCCTTGCATCCCGGACGCGTCATCCGCCCCGCCGGCAGCAGTTCCTTCCTCTGCGGATGTACCATCCTTCCCATTTTCCCCGCTCCCGGCGGTGTCCCCTTTCTTCCCGTCAGCAGCAGATACCGTCCCCGCCTCGGTCATAAACTTCCGCCGCTGCTTTGTCGTTTCCTGCGACAGCCGGGCCAATTCTCCCTTTTCATATGTATTTCGGCTGAAGTATTCCTGCATCACCACCGCAGCCACCAGCGCCACGCACAAAATTCCCAGAATAGTATAGAGAGCCCGGGTGCTGACCATATACCGCTGCTCCTGCCGCCTGCGCTGCCGCCTCTCCTGCGGTCTTTCCGGATTACGGGCGGAAGCCGCAGCGGTTATATCCCGCACCTCTTTTGTATTCCGGACAGCCTTCGGCCTCCCCGCCTCTTTCTGCACAGCCCGGACAGGCTCCGGCTTCCCTGCCTCTTTCTGAATGGCCTGGACAGACTCCGACTTCTCTTCCTCCTTCCGCATAACCCGGACAGATTCCGGCTTCCCCGCCTCTTTCTGCATGGTCTGGACAGACTCCGGCTTCTCTTCCTCCTTCCGCGTAGCCAGAACAGATGCCGGCTTCTCTTCCTCCTTCCGCGTTGCCGGAACAGATGCCGACTTCTCTTCCTCCTTCCGCGCAGCCGGAACAGACGCCAGCTTCCCTTCCTCCTTCCGCGCAGCCGGAACAGACGCCGCCTTCTCTTCCTCGTTCCGCATAATCGAAACAGGCTCCGGCTTCTCTTCCTTGTTCTGCATAGCCGGAACAGACTCTGCCTTCAGCCCCGGCCATAATCTGATCTTTCCTTCCGTCCTCGTCGCGCCGGCAGTCGCTTTCCGATGGCTTCCGGCTTCTCCGATTTTATTCTCTTCAGCCTTCTTTTCCCCGTTTCTGTTTTCCCCGTCTTTCATACCTTTTCATTCCCCATTTTCCGGCCCCACAGGCCACCTTTCCTCCAGTATAAAATTCCTGCAATCCTTTGTCAACCAAGGCTCCGAAACATTTTCCCACATCAGTTGCCGCATTATTCCCTATTCGTATTTGGTTAATTACCCGGACGCAGAAAAAGACGGGGCCGGGCGGGCAGATGCCTCTGGAAAACTGCTCCGG
>CAMNQN010000220.1 GCA_946549155.1 uncultured Lachnospiraceae bacterium
GACGGACAAAAATTTCGGGAGAGCTGGCAGCCCTCAAGGCTGACAGCTCAGGGGCACTGAGCTGGGAAATCATCAGGATTTCCCGGCGAACTGCCCCGGTGCCCGGAGTTTTCGTCCGGCTGCATCTTAGATTTTCTTGGTATCCGGAGTTATTTTCCAGATGCTTGTGGCCCTGCTCACCCGCCTCTTCCTGCGTCCTGCTAATCGACAAATAAGCTGCCACCAGCGTTTATGCTGGAAATCAGTCCTTTGCAGGCGGATATTCGTTGCAGAGCAGACGGTAGGGTGCTTCATCCTCCTCGATGGTGGGGAAACGTCCCAGGGGCTCATAGAAACGGTTATCAGTATTGTCGTCGTTGCACATGGAAACCTCTCCCACCAATACCTTGGTGCCATCCTTCGGAATGATGAACTCATGATAGTAGTAGGGATACAGAGACAGGCTCTCGCCGGGATGCAGGATGATATCCGAGCCGGCTGCTACCATATAGCGGCGTCCATCCTTGCAGATCTCCACCTCCGTATCCAGCAGCTCGCCCTCATTCTCACGGTTAGCGTTCCACAGGTGGAAAATCAGATCTCCGCCGCCGCGGTTAATGATATCCTCCATCTTATTCCAGTGGAAATGATTCGGGGAAATCTGTCCCGGATACAGCATCATAATCTTCTCCGCATAGGACTTGGTATACTTGGGATTATGTACGTTTCCGTTTCGGATCGTGATCAGAGAAAGGCCTTTCTCTGCGAAATTACCCTCGCCGTAGTCGGTGATATCCCAGCCCAGAGCATTATCACGGATTTCATCGTACTCATGGCCTTTTTCTGCCCACTCTTCCGGAGTAAAGCTAAGGAAAGGCGGAAGGGCAAACTTGTATTCCTTCAGCATTGCTTCAAAATCTTTGATGATTGCGTTGATTTCTGAACGTTTCATTTCTGAGTTCTCTCCTTTACTTATTTATATTTATTTTCAAATGCGGCAACCGCCGCACTGATTTCCTCTTCACCATCCAGTACCGTGAAGCACAGCACATTCCTCTCCTTCGCGAAGGGCGCCAGCTTGTGTACGCTGCCCCGCTCCTCATGATAAGGACGCCCGTAGACACTGGAATTGGAGGGTTCCAGGCCTATCACATAATCGCCGGAGGCAGTGGATTTCCACTCCATAAAATAAGGAAGATATTTTACATTATACTCCAGCTTCAGGCCAAGGCCCAGCGGACGGTTCACCACCAAAATCTGAGTATCGCCCTTTTCGTCCGTTTTCAGATCATGAATAAACACATATTCCGGCTCGTTGTCCCTGGGAGCATCCATGCGGTCATATTCCGCCTCATGTCCAGCCGCATCCTGATCTCTGGCTGTTACGCTTCTTGTGGGAATATACAGCCGGGTGTTTTCATCCAGCAGCGGATATCCCATATTTATGTGATACAGCAGCATCAGCGGCTCCTCCCGGTAGGACTCATTCTCAATCTCATCGGTAACCGTGATGGTTTTGCTGCCATACACGCTGGAAATCTCCCGGCGAAGCACCATATTTTCCCCAAACAGGGCAGCCTCCCGCATCTCTCCCTTTACAGTGAGCCGGTATTCTTCCCCTTGCCAGAAAGCATCCCCGCTCAGGTGCTCTCCCGGCGTAGTGCGGATCCGGCCATGCATAGGGTAATCCACCCCGTCAATGGTACAGGGCGCACAGATATTTTCCAGTCCCGCCGTGAAGAACAGGCCGCCCATAATGCTGTGAATGGCCTCCTCTCCGTGGGTATCGTAATGATTTCTGCCCTGCAGGCCCGGCTTGGAGAGGAAGTTCATATTCACTCCCTTATAAGTCAGGCTGCTCACATCCAGACATTTATCCGCCAAAATCTGATAGGTCATGCAGCCGTTTTTCACCTCGTAGGCCTTCAGGCCGCCGGAACGCCCCTCCGTGTAGGTAACGGGACGGACATAGGCCACCTGCTGCATGCTTCCCATATATTTCATCATTTCCTGCTTCTTGCTCATATCGTAATCCTCATATTTCAGTAGCTGCTCCGTACACACAGAAAGCCTCTCCTGCTTCAAAATACTCTTTCTGTCCTCTGCCAGGTACCCTGCCGTCGTTCCCTACTCCAGGTTCGCGTGATACTTCCACAGTGCTTTCATATCCAGCTTACGGTCCTCGATGATCATCTTCGCCAGCACATCCCCAAGAAGCAGCACACTCTGCTCAAACAGGGAAGTCATAGGCTGGCAGGAATCGATCTCGTCCTCCAGATAGAATTTGGTGCGCACCGGGATACGGACCATAAAATCGCAGATGTCCTTCATCTCGCTGTTGGGGTTGGACCCGATATGTACAATCTTACAGTCCACCGCGACCCGGGCTTTCTTCGCAATCCCCAGGGGAAACAGCGAACCGCCGGAACCGGAACCCACAATCAAAAGATCCTTTTTCGTGATGGCCGGCTCAGTGATCTCACCCACATAGTGCGCTTTGATTCCTAAATGGGCCAGACGCTTGCAGACACACTGCAAAGCCAGCATCACCCGTCCAACCCCCACAAAAAACACCTGATCTGCCGTCAGAATCTCCTCCACCAGACGCTCCAGGGAAGCCGGATCAATACTGTTCATCGTCTTTTGCAGCTCCGCCAGCACATCCGTGCAGGCCTTTTCATAATTTTCCTTAAATGCCATTTTATTTTCCTCCTGCTCTATTGGCACCCAAAGCATGGGCACACTGTCTCTCCCGGCCCCGGCGCCTTTTGTTTCAAACTGCCCGCAGCGGCGCTTTCCCGCCGCAGTATTTTTTAGCGCAGCACGCTCTCCCGGAGCTGGTTTATTTTCCGGAAGCTGCCGGCCAGGTCATTTCTGTCCAGGCAGGTGCTGCCGGTCACGAAAATGTCCACATCCTCTTTGCCGTAGTCCTGAATATTCTGAGGGGAGATCCGGCCATCCACCTCGATCTTGGTGCTTAAGCCCCTCTCGTTAATCATCCTGCGCAGCTCTCTGATCTTGCGGTCCGCATAGGATACCTGCTTTTCCCCCTTCACAAAGGCATAACCCGGGTTTATCAGCATCAACAATACGGTATCGCACTTTTCCAGAACGTAGTCCACCATCGTCAGCGGAGTGGAGGGCTTCAATGCCACGCCTGCCTTTACCCCCTTCGCGTGAATGCGGTTCAGCATCCCGTCGATATGGGGCTGCGTTTCACCGTGGAACACGATCTGTTCCACACCGATATCCAGCAGCTCGTCCACAAAATAATCCTGCTCCGTCACCATCACATGACAGTCAAACTGAAGATTGGTTTTCCCGCGGAGCTGGCGCACGGTATCCAGGCCAAGAGGCATACTGGGACTGAAATGTCCGTCCAGAATATCCACATGGAGCATCCTGATACCGGATGCTTCCAGAATCTTCACCTGACTTTCCAGATTACACATGTCCAGGCAGATCAGGGACGGGGAAATGATACATTTTTCATTCCATACAGACTGCATTTAAATTCCTCCTAAAATCGCATTTTATCACCGCCCTGCACCTGCAGGTGCAGGGCCTCACATCCTTATGTAACCGCTTACGGATTCTCTCTCATATACTCCTCAATCTGCGCCCTGGTGGGAATGGAAGCGATGGCTCCCTTGCCCTGCACGCAGATGCAGCCGGAAACATTGCCATACTCCATCGCGTTCCGAATGATATCCGCTGTCAGATCCCCGGCACTCTCCACGCCCTGAATCCGCAGGCTGGACAGGAAACCGCCCCAGAAAGCATCCCCCGCTCCAGTGGCGTCCACAGCCTTAGCCTTACGTCCCGGCACCCGGATCACCTGACCGTCAAAGAACGCCTGCGCGCCCTCGGAGCCCAGCGTCTCGATCAGCAGCGTAATGCCGTTGTCCTTCATCAAGCCCTCCAGCGCTGCTTCGCCGCCCATCATCTCCACTTCCTCCTCGGAAATTTTCAGCATATCCACATACTTCAGCATATCCATCACAGCTGCGGTACAGGCCTTCTGATCGTCCTTCCACATCACATTACGGTAGTTCACATCAAAGCTCACCAGCTTGCCCATCTCATTTCCAAGGCGCATGGCCTTAACGGTGGCGGAAGCCTCCGGCTGTGCCGACAAGGAACAGGAACCGGCATGGATGATAGCGGAATCCGCAATATCCTCCTCCTTCACATCCTCCTCGGACAGAAACATATCCGCCCCCGGCTTTCTGGCAAAAGTAAACTTTCTCTCTCCGTCAGCCTCCAGCGTCACAAACGCCATTGTAGTAATAGCCTCGTCGCAGAGCCTGGGGCAGGCTGCCTTCACATCATACTCCTCCAGTGTTTTCATCAGGAAACGACCGAAATCATCATTGCCCACCTTACAGCACATGCTGGCTGCCAGACCGTTTTTCGTCACCGCAATCGCCACGTTGGCCGGAGCCCCGCCGGCCTTCCGGATATAACTGGCCTCCTCACTTCCCGGGATAAAATCGATTACCATTTCGCCGATACTGTACAAATCTGTCATTTTTTCTTACCTCCGAACTATATTTTGGTTTTCAAAATCTATTTTACCCTGTCTCTTTCCTAAAGTATAGTCCTTTGATTTAATAAAGTCAATATACTAATTGCTTTTCAGATATTTTCACAACTCTGGGGGGCTGTTCGATATGCTCTTTCTGTTTAATTCATTGGAGGACGCAGGATGAGTCGGGGCCGCAGGGCCATATCCATCTGGAAAACATCTCCGGATACCAAGAAAAACTAAGATGCAGACAGGCCCAAATTTCGGGCACCGAGGCAGTTCGCCGGGAAATCCTGATGATTTCCCAGCTCAGTGCCTCTGAGCCGTCAGCCCTGAAGGCTGCCGGCCCTCCCGAAATTTGGGCCTGCCTCCATCCAAGTTTTTCTACGGTATCCTTCGAACTGTTTTCCAGATGGATATGGCCCTGCGGCCCCGACTCATCCTGCTGTTCTCTGGCTAGCCTTAAAGAATCACGCTGAATGTAAGATCCGAAGCAGTAAACATCGGATCTGCGTAAATGAATGGAACAACATTTAAGTTCGCTGGATTTATAATAATCGAACGAAATATGACATATTAGGCAGTAAATATCTGATTTTGTCTTTTATCGCCACTGTGATATCAATTTACGCAAATCGGGCACTTTATG
>CAMNQN010000221.1 GCA_946549155.1 uncultured Lachnospiraceae bacterium
CGAAATCGGAGGGCGGCTCCATCCTAGCGTTTCTTGTATCCGGAGCAGTTTTCCATAGGCATCTGCCCGCCCGGCCCCATCTTTTCCTGCGTCCGGTTAATTAACAAAACACGAAAATGTTTTATAGACAGCCGCATTTTTCTGTTGTATAATGGGCCAATATTTCAAGGAGGAAGGAGTGCTTTACGATGCAGCTGGAGACGGAGAGATTGATTTTACGGCCCTGGAGGGAGACGGACGCGGAGGATTTATATGAGTATGCGAAGGATCCGGCGGTGGGGCCCAGCGCCGGGTGGCCGCCCCATACCAGTGTGGAGAACAGCCGGGAGATTATCCGGGATGTACTGGCGAAGGATGGGAGCTTTGCCGTGTGCCTGAAGAGGGATGGACGGGCCATCGGGGCTGTTGGGATCAGCGTTGGAGCGGACAGCAATCTAAAGCTGCCGGATACCCAGGGGGAGATCGGATACTGGATCGGCGTGCCCTTCTGGGGGCAGGGACTGATTCCGGAGGCGGTGCGGCGGGTACAGCGCTATGGTTTTTTGGAGCTGAAGCTGGAGAAAATCTGGTGCGCCTATTTTGACGGCAATGGAAAATCGAAACGGGCCATGGAGAAGTGCGGCTTTGTCTATCACCACACAAATAAGGATATTTACTGGGAATTGACGAACCAGATTTTGACGGAGCATGTTACTTGTTTAACGCTGGAGGATTATCTGCATGAAGGAGGAGCCGCTGAAAAATAGAGGCTGTGAGATTTCGGTGGAGCTGCTGTCGGAGCATTACGCGGTCCGCCGGATTTCTGAAGGGGATATCGGGAAGGTTTATCGCCTGTGTGCAGGCAATCCTCTGTATTATGAGTATTGTCCCCCCTTTGTGACCCGGGAGGCCATCCGGGAGGATTTGTCGGTGCTTCCTCCGGGAAAGGAGCCGGAGGATAAGTACTATGTGGGATTTTATCAGGGGGAGGCGCTGATTGCGGTGATGGATCTGATCAGCGGCTATCCCCTGGCGTCCATTGCGTTTATCGGATTTTTCATGACGGAAAGCTCTGTGCAGAGCAGAGGTATCGGAACAGCCATCATTGAGGATGTGTGCGCATACCTTAGTGAGTTGGGGTTTGGCCGGGTGCGGCTGGCCTGGGTGAAGGGCAATCCCCAGTCGGAACATTTCTGGCTTAAGAACCAGTTTGTTCCGATTAAGGAGACGGTCAGCAGTACAGGGGAGCGGGTGATCCTGGCGGAGCGGTGGCTGGATTAATCAATATTCCTTCTTTCTCCCCATTGCTTCGTATAATTTAGATGCTGCAATGAACATGATATCATTTTCGTCTGAACATTCGGCGTGATTTTGTAAAGCCTGCCAGAAAACAGCAGGAAAAGACGGGGCCGGGTAATTAACCAAACACGAATTTTACCACACTTTCGCCTTGCGGTAGCTGTGGTACAGCATCGGGATCAGTATGGCCGCGGCCACTCCGTACGTCACAAACAGAATTGGTATCGCAGGGATCACGCGGCTGCCCAATCGATACACATTAAAATAGTGAAGCGCCAGATTTATCTGCAGCAGCCGATCCGGCAGTAGGCCCAGCACCCGGTTCGTCACCACACCGCTCAAAAACGCAGGCAAAAAGATAAGCAGAAAGGGAACCATCACCGCCGCCACCGCAGACCTGGTTTTGGTGGAAACCAGCATGGTGACCAGTATCATAAACAAGCACCCCACATATCCTCCTGCCGTCACCAGCAAATACTCCTCCAGAAAAGTAATATTATAAAAAATCTTCCAACTGCTCATCCCTGCGCTCTGTACCGGGCAGTCTGCGCCGCCTGCGCCCAGGGCCCCCAGCACCACCGCTGTATACAGCAGAAGCATCGTCCAATAAATTGCCGTCACCGTCAGAAGTCCCGCGGCGATCTTGCTCCTCACCGCCTTGTCTCTTCCATAATAGGAGGAGAAAAAGATAGCATCCGACTTTAGCTGAAATTCGCTGGAAAAAATTCCTGCCGTCAGAAACCCTAAAATCAGCACCGTAATCATAATGACCGTAGGAGCCCACTCAAACAGATGCTGCCAGCCGTCGGAATCCTCATAATAAAACGGCGTTTCCAGTTTCTCATACTGCCTCAGAAGATAGGCTTTTTCCTCCTCCGAAAATTCTCCCCTGGCCATCTGATCCGTCTCCAGCCATTCCTTTAATTTTGCGGGACGGTTGGAATAGAAGTCTCCGACCTCCGTCTCCGTCACAGAATCCGCCTTAAAGTAATCGTATTCCTGAAAGTCGCCGAAGGCGCTGTTGATCATTTCCCGGATATCGCTAAATCCCTGTTTCCAGCTATACGCAATATCCTGCTTCTTTACTTCCTCTGACCGAGCCTCCGCCGTCTGATTGATCCGCCGGTTTTCCCTCAGAACTCTTTTCACCTGTTCCTCTGTCACCAGCCCGCTCCATTCCTTTTTGGCCTCCCGCAGCTTCCTGGCCGCACCCAGCCCCCGCTCCGTCTCTCCCTGCTCATTGACGTAGCGCGTATCGTGTATCGGCATATAACAGCTGACCGCCAGCAATACAGCCAACGCCAGCAGCACTACTTTTCCGCTTTTCCGGCAGAATATTTTTTTTATTTCAAATCGGATCATCACTTTCCCCTCCCCCATTTACCGGCAAGCCTGTGGGAACAGTCTCCCTCCTCTTCCTGCATGAACACCTGACTTCCAAAATAATATAAAAATACGTCCTCCAGCGTGGCCTCCGCCTGGGCCGCCAGAGGGTGCGGCCTCTGATCCGCCAGGATGCGCAGCTCCACTCCGTCCGCCTCCGCCTTAAGATTGGATATCTGATAGCGATGCAGGTAGTTCTCCACCTCCTGCCTGCTTACCCGAAGCTTCCACACCTTCTGCGGCATGGAGGCAATTACCTGAGAAGGCGTGCCAGAATAACGCAGCTCCCCGGCCGCCATCAAAAGCAGCTCATTGGCAATATATTCCACGTCCGACACGATATGCGTGGACAAGAGCACCAGCCGGTCCTCCGACAACTCGCTGATCAGATTGCGAAACCGCACCCGCTCCCCGGGATCCAGTCCTGCCGTGGGCTCGTCCAAAATCAGGACCTTCGGATTATTCAGCATGGCTTGGGCAATTCCCGCCCGGCGTTTCATGCCGCCCGACAGCCTTTTCATTTTCTGTCCTGCCGCCCCGGACAGCCCCACCTGATGAAGCAGTTCCTTCACCCGCCGTTTCGCCACCGCCGGACGAAGCCCCTTGATGGAAGAGACATACATCAGATAGTCCTCCACCGTGAAATCAGGATAAAATCCAAACTCCTGAGGCAGATACCCCAGAATTTTCCGGTATTGGCCATCCATCTGAAAAATGTCCTGCCCATCCCACAAAATACTGCCACTGGTGGGGGACAGCAGCGTGCATAGCGTCCGCATCAGCGTGGTTTTCCCCGCACCATTTACCCCCAGCAGCCCGTATACGCCGTTTCCCAGGGTACAGGTCACGTGATTGACCGCCTTTACCTCTTCAAATTCCTTTGTCAAATCATTGATTACCAATTCCATACTTTTATCCTCCCCATCCCAGCCGCTATAGGCAGAAGCTTACCTGCCTTCCCAGAAGCTTCCGAATACAAAATGCCAGATACGCCACAGAAATCACAATGCTGCTCCCCCAGACCGGAGCCGAAATCTGCGCAAAGATCCGGTCGCTGTGGATAAACAGAGACCACACCGCCGACCAGAGGATAGACACCACCACCGCCCCGTATTCCGAATGAAGTCTCCCGCTGCACAGAATGCGAAAGCAAATGCAGCAATTCACATTCAGCGGAAGGATAAACTGAACCAGCATTTCCCTCAGGCTCATGACTCCGTAACCGGACACCGCGCCGCAAAACAGCGTCAGCAACAGTACATCCGCCATGCCAAACAAACACAGCCTGGCGGAGTAAATTCGGCGCAGCGAGTAATAGGCCGCTCCCTCGATCTCCATCGCCCCGCAGCTTTGATTTTTCCACAGCTCCGGCATGGCCATTATCACAAAAAGGGCTGCCAAAACACCCATATTCCGCTGGATGGCCGCCGCCGTTCCCGCAAGGCGCAGCAAAACCCAGAACCCGGCCAGCAGCAGAAACTGCAGCACCCACCAGTATTTTCTGATATAGCCCGCCTGCTGCCAGAGAAATTCCGCCCAGGAAAGCTCCCCCTCCTCCTCCGCCCGGTAAAGCGTCTGCCCGGACAGACAGACAATCCGTGAAATACGATCTTCCTGCCGCTCCGCCCCGCTTTCCAAGCCATCCCAGGCCGCTTCCCTCTCCTTCCGGTATTCCCTCAAGTGCTCCTCCACTGTCATGTCATCTCCTCCTCTCACCTGGCAGCCCTTCGGCTGCTCCCTCTCCTAATTTTCTTCCAGCATTTCAGCCAGCCGCCGCTTCGCCTCCCGCATCCGGTACTTCACCAGAGGAAGCCCCACCTCCTGTATCCGGGCGATTTCCCGCAGCTTCAAATCCAGAAAATAGTGCAGGACAATCACCTCCCGCAGTTCCCCCGGCAGCCGCCACAGCGCCTGTTCCACATCCAGCCGGGTCTCCAGCTGCGTCATGTCCAGGGAAAACGCCGGCTGCCCTGCACCTTTCGTTTCCTCCCAGTCCTCCTCCGCCATTACCATTTCCGAAAGAGGACCCCCTTTCCCCCGCCTCCGGTAAAAATCACTGCACAGGTTTCCTGCGATCCGGTACAGGTAATTCGCCGCCCTGCCAGAATGGCGATAGGCAGGAAGCGCCCCAAAAAAACGCAGAAAAGTCTCCTGCACTAAATCCTCCGCATATCCGGCGTCGGGCACATGATAACGGCAGTATTTTAAAATCATGGGATAATATTGCCGGACAAACGCCTCCATAGCAGCTTCATCCCCATTCTTCATTTTTCTGATAAGAAAAAAATCCGTGTCCACCGGGCCGGGCCCTCTCTTTCCTCTGTAATACATGCTTACATTATATATAACGTACCGAAACAAAAAAAGGATAGTCTATGTTGCCAATATTCTTTGTGTTTTGTTAATTTAGAGGACGCAGGAAGAGGCGGGGCCGGGCGGGCAGATGCCTCTGGAAAACATTGCGCAGGATACATAGAAACA
>CAMNQN010000222.1 GCA_946549155.1 uncultured Lachnospiraceae bacterium
GAAGCAGTTTTTCAGATGACAGGGTCGGCTCCGCCCTTTCCCTTCCTGCGTCCGGGTAATTAACAAAACACGAAGATCATTTTCATCCGAACAGCATTTTATATCGTAAAATTGTCGATAACTTATCGATAATATATTGACTTTTATATAACGTTTTGTTAAAATTAAATCGTAACGATAAACCTTTCAGAAAACCAATCTTGAATAAAAAAGGAGGAGAATGTATGTACAACATGAAACGTATGACAACCCTGTTGGCTACCGCGCTCTTTGCAGCAGCGCTTCCCACTCTGAGCGTATATGCCCAGGAAGAGCTCACCGGAATGGTACAGCAATCCCGGAACTATGCAGGGCTTCAGGCGCTGATCGAGAAGCTTGAAGAAGAAGAGGGCATTTCCATTGATATGCAGGTAATTCCGGACGATCAGTTCGACAACCTGCTTCAAATGAAGGTGAATTCCGGGGAAGCGCCGGATCTGATTGTATATCAGTTCCCGCAGCTCTATTCCCAGGTAGATCCGGAAGCGAATTTCCTGGCTTTAGACGACTGCGATTGGCAGTCCAGGGTATTGGCTCCGGAGCTGTCGGAATACAACGGTCACAGCTACGGTTTCGTTTTTGAGGCTTCCAATGGCTTCCAGGCTATGGTTTACAACAAAACCGTATTTGAAGAGAACAGTATCAAAGTGCCTACCACCACCGACGAGCTGTATGCGGCTGCAGATGCGTTAAAGGAAGCCGGCGTTACCCCCTTTATCCTGGCCGCAGATAACTGGATCCCGCAGATCTGGATGACCTCCGGCTTTATGCGCGCCATCGGCGTGGAAGCTGAAGTTCAGGATATGACCAAAAAAGTCCTGTCCAATCAGGCAAAGTTCAGCGATTACCCGATTTTGGGGGATGTGGTGGACGAATATCTCAGCTTCTTTGAGAAGGGCTGGTTTAACGATGACTATCTGACTCTGGACTATGACAGCGCTCTGGAGCGTCTGGCCAGCGGAGAAGCCGCCATGTTTATGGGCGCCACTGAAATTTTCAGCGCCATCAAAACCCTGTTCCCGGATACGGATCTTGGTATGTTCAATCCGGCTTTCAAGTATGACAACGGGGACGTCATCGCGGTACTTCCTACCTCTGTAGGCATCGCAGTCAATAAGGACACGGAGAACTTTGAGACGATCCAAAAAGTATTTAACCTGTGGAGCACACCGGAATACTGCGACCTGTACTTTGAAACCAAACCCGGCGATCCAAACTTTGAAGGTGTAAACGGACAGCGCGATCAGATGGACGAAACGGTTCAGCAGATTTACGCAGACTATATTGATGCCGGAAAGACCGTTACCGAGTTTGACCAGAGCTTTAATGATGTGCAGCCGCTGTTCTCCAGCACCCTGTGGCAGTATTTCCTGGAAGCCCCCTATAAGGGAAATATGACCGGCGCAGAGGTTATGGACCGTTTCCAGGAGGATATCGACAAATATCAGACAGAGAATCAAGTAGAAGGCTGGAATTAAATGCGAAAAAAATCTGTATACCCCTACTGGGCACTGCTGCCGGCTCTGCTGATTTTTACGCTGTTCGCGGTGGTGCCGCTGATAGGCAGTCTGATTTTTTCCTTCTCAGACTGGAATATCAGCCGGTTTTACACCCCACAGTTTCGCGGTATCACCAACTACATAAGCCTGTTAAGCGATTCCGTGTTTCTCCATTCATTATGGAACACGTTTCTGTTTGCCGTCTGCACCACGGCGCTGAAAACCGCCGCCGGTCTGGCGCTGGCCCTTCTTCTGGTCCGGCGCATTCCGGCAAACAATCTGCTGAGAACTGTTTTTTATGCACCCTGTGTTCTGAGCGTGACGGTGGTTGGCGTACTGTTTAAAGCAATTCTCTCCAAAACAGGATTGCTGAACAACGCCCTGACTGCCATCGGAATCATGAGCACCACTGACTGGCTGGCCCATTATGGAACAGCCATGGGTGCTGTGGTTCTCATCGAAAGCTGGATGTGGGCAGGCTTTAATATGTTCATTTTCATCTCCGGACTGCAGGCGGTACCCAAAGATTATTATGAGTACGCCAGCATCGAGGGAGCCAGTGCACGGGAAAAATTCCGCTATGTGACACTGCCGCTGATCGTTCCCTCCTTCACGGTAGTAATCACGCTGGGAATCTCCGGAGGGCTGAAAGTGTTCGATATCATCTATGTAATTACTAACGGTGGTCCCGGATTTGACACTCAGGTATTGTCCACCTATGTTTATCAGTCCTTCTCCCTGGGTTATCTGGGAGAATCAGCAGCAGGGAGCGTAATTTTGTGCCTCATCGTCACATTAGTCTCTTTCCTGCTCAACAAGCTTCTGGTAAATAAGGAGGTGGAAGCATGAGCCGGAAAGAAAAAAACATAAACCGGATTATTTTTATCGTTCTGGCCATACTGGCCGTCATCGTCATGGTTCCCGTTGTCATGATGGTTCTGGGATCCTTTAAAACCCAGGCAGAGGCCAGCCAGTTTAATCTGGCTCTGCCCACAGAATTTCATCCGGAAAATTATCTGTACGTGCTCAAAAAAGGAAAGATTTTAAACGGCTACAAAAACAGTCTGCTGATCACCATCCCCGCCGCCTTCTTTTCCATTATATTCGGTGCACTGGCCGGGATTGTACTTTCAAGACGTCAGACCAAGCTGACAGAAAGCATCTACTACTATTTTATTTTTGGTCTGACCATTACTTTACAGACTGCCTCCACTTTTGCCCTGTTTAAGGTGCTGAATATTTATGGAACCTTTTTTTCCATCATCTGTCTGTTTGTCGCCATCCGGCTTCCCTTTACCGTCATGACCTTCTCCAGCTTTGTGAAGAGTGTGCCCAGGGATATCGACGAGGCAGCTATCATTGACGGATGCAGTTTTCTGCAAATGGTATTCCGTGTATTGCTCCCGGTGATGAAACCGATCCTGGTAACCAATATTGTGGTCAGCGCGATCGATATCTGGAATAACTTCATGATACCGCTGTTCTTCTTTGGTTCCTCCAAAAAATGGACGGTTTCGCTGACGATTTACAACTTCTTCGGGCAATACTCCAGAGAGTGGCAGTATGTATTCGGGGCGCTGACCCTGACCATCCTGCCCATGCTGATTTTATTCCTCTTCCTGCAGAAGTACATTGTGGAAGGAATGGTGGCCGGAGCAGTAAAAGGCTAAACAGAAAAAGGCTGTCGGTTTATCAATGTCCTGATTGGCGTTGATTTCCCGACAGCCCTTTTTGTTTCCTTTTTCCTTTAAATCCCCGGCATCACATTTCCGCCACACACCGGAAGATATACGCCGGTAATGTTTGCTGCCAGATCCGATGCCAGGAACGCCACTGCATTGGCGATGTCCGTATCCTGTACCCGATGACCCAGCGGCACATTTTTTTCATATTCCACATCCCGCTCGGTGTGCTCCCTGCGGTCCCGTTCTGAAATCGTCCGCCCCGGAGCCACCTGGTTCACTGTAATATTCCAGGGTCCCACCTCTTTGGCTAACACACGATAAACGCCGTCCATTCCCCGCTTCATGGCCGCGTAAGCTCCATGGGTGGGAAAACACTGCATGGCGCATTCCGAGTTAATACCGATAAACCGACCCCAGCCTTTTTCCTTCATAGCGGGCAGAAAGGCCTGGGCCAGATATACGGACTGCATCACGCCGCTTCGGAACAGACTCTCAAAGTTTTCTGTTTTCTGCTCCAATACCGGCAGCCATGTCAGAGGCGCCGTCGCACAGGCGACCACAATGTCCGGCATTCCAATGCCTCTCTCCAGCTCCTCTTTTATGTGAAAAACAGCTTCCTGATCTCCCACATTGCCGCTGACAATCTGGCATCTGACTCCCATCTCTTCCAGGGTCTGCTGAAGCCTGCCTGCCTTTTCCTTATTGGAAAAGGCGTGGATCGCTGTATCCGCTCCCGCCCTGGCCAGGGTTCTGGCAATCATGCCGCCCAATTCCCCGGTGGCTCCTGTTATCAAAGCCGTTTTTCCCTGTAAATTTATCTCCAACATCTTTCTTCCTCCCACCGGCATACGCCCTTTACAGGCTCAATTCTGACTGCGCGGACTCCTCCGCCCTTTTTATAATCGCCTGGAACAGATACCTGCAGACATGCCAGCCTCTTTTCCTCCAAAATCCGTACATCTCCGGTCCACAGATCTGTCACCCGGTACTGTTCAAAGCCTTCCAGCCCCATCTGCGTCAGGGGAACCTGCAGAATAAAATCATGATCTGCCACAGTTTCATTTCCCACTATCAAAATGGCTTTCTCCCCGGGAGAATATCTCACATAGGGAATACTGCCGCTTTTGGGCGCGCAGCGTACCGGAAGAATATGGGTGCCCCTGCGGTCATAGTGCAGGATATCCCGGTTTTCCTGCCGGATATGCAGTATCTGCCTGCAGTCCTCATACATCTCCCGGTGCTCCGGCTTCTCCAGCTCGCTCCAGTCGATCTGATTTCCGTACAGCCAGCCCCCCGCATCCGTCCCCGGGTTACCGTCAAAAAATTCCACCTCCCGGTCCGTCTCATACCCGTCAAACATGGCCTTTTTCACGGCGGGAAGCGGATGGGCGGAGGCATTAAATTCCTCTCCGGCAAAAAACAGAGGAATATTGTAGCCAAACACGGCACTGTAGCCGAACTTAAAGCGGCTTCCTCTCAGCGCATAATAATTTCCCGCAGCCATCATAATGCCCTCGTCATGGCTGCTGATCTGCATCGTGGCATAGCGGGGCTCCGGTGAAAATTCCTCCGCCATACGATGAGAAAATTCCATAAAATCGTTCTGGCGGATATGATACCTGGTATTTTCCCCCATAATCAGAAGCTCTTTTCCCTTTTCCCGACAGGCAAAAGCGATCTCATCCCAAACCTTCATCACCTGATGATGGGGGGAGACTCCGTTGGGCCCGTCCAGCCGGAAACCGTCAAAATCATATTTCAGGGCAATTCCGGTCCACAGCTCTGTCCACCACCGGCAAAACGCTCTGTTTCCGTAATCAAAATCCGGCATTCCCCATTCTTTTCCCGAAAACCACTCCGGGTGCTCCAGGATCACCGGATTGTCCGGAGTCAGCCCATGGGTCACCGCT
>CAMNQN010000223.1 GCA_946549155.1 uncultured Lachnospiraceae bacterium
CCCCAAATTCGGGGTCGGCTTCATCTTAGATTTTCTTGGTATTCGAAGCAGTTTTCCAGATGACAGGGTCGGCTCTGCGCTTTCCCTTCCTGCGTCCGGGTAGTTAACAAAACACAAAAACAAAGCATAAATAGTAGTCGGGAAAGGCCGCTGGAGGTTCTGTACAGAGGGAAAGGTTGTCAGAAGTCGGACGATATGGTACAGTGATAAAAGAAACCGCAGGATTTTTCTGAGGTTTTAAGGGTGGAAAACGGAAACGGAGATGAAGGATTCTGAAAAATATATTGATTATTGACGATGATATCCATATCGGAAATATGCTGGAGGAGGCGTTGACCAAAGCAGGTTATCATGTATCCCGGGCTTATTCGGGAACGGAGGCGCTGTTGGTGCTGGCTCAGGCCAGGCCGGATCTGGCGCTGCTGGATCTGATGCTGCCGGGACTGCAGGGCGAGGAGGTGCTTCCCCGTCTGGGGAATATACCGGTGATTGTGATCAGTGCCAAGGTAGATATTGATCACAAGGTGGAGCTGCTGACGGGAGGGGCTGTGGATTATGTGACGAAACCCTTTCATATAAAGGAACTGCTGGCGCGGATCGCAGTACAGTTCCGGCTGGCACAGACAGCCACGGAGCAGGAAGTATTGACTTTTGACGATTTGACGCTTTGTACCGATAGCCAGCAGGTGAGTATCGGAGAGACTGCAGTCCGGCTGACCAGGACAGAATATGCGATTTTGAAGCTGCTGATGAAAAATCCTTCCCAGGTGGTGACAAAATCCCGGATTCTGGACCAGATCAGTGCGGATACCCCGGACTGTACGGAAAGCTCCCTGAAAATGCACATCAGCCATCTGCGCAGGAAGCTTCGGGATGTGGGCGGCGGGAAGGATTACATCGAGGCGGTGTGGGGTATAGGATTTAAGCTGCGGCGGGAGGATGCTTAGTTTGGATTCCGGGCGTTCGGCCGCCTGCTGCTGGAATCTTTACGATTTATTTACGGTTTTCTTTACCGGTTTCTTTACTGGTTTCAGGTACAATACCGTCATCACAGTAAGGAGGTAATGGTATGGAATATGTTCTGCAGACGAAAGCCCTGGGTAAAAGCTATAAGAACTTTAAGGCATTAAACGGGCTTTCCATGAACGTCCCCAAGGGAGCCATCTACGGCTTTGTGGGGAAAAACGGAGCGGGGAAAACCACGCTGATTCGAATTATCTGCGGGCTGCAGGAGCCAACGGCCGGCGGATATAAGCTGTACGGCAAGAAGAATACGGACAGAGAGGTGGTAAAGTCCCGAAGAAGAATGGGCGCGGTGGTGGAGACCCCATCGATTTATTTAGATATGACAGCAGAGGATAATTTAAAACAGCAGTACCGGATACTGGGGCTGCCTTCCTTTGAGGAGATTCCGCAGCTTCTGAAGTTGGTGGGGCTGGAGGATACGGGAAAAAAGAAGGCGAAGAATTTTTCGCTGGGGATGCGCCAGCGGCTGGGTATCGCCGTGGCTCTGGCCGGCGATCCGGATTTTCTGGTGCTGGATGAGCCTACAAACGGCCTGGACCCACAGGGTATCATTGAGATGCGGGAATTGATTTTGAAATTGAACAGGGAAAAACAGATCACAGTGCTGATCTCCAGCCATATTCTGGATGAATTGTCCCGGCTGGCCACTCATTACGGATTCATCGATAATGGACGAATTGTGAAGGAGATGAGCGCTCAGGAGATGGAGGAGGCCTGTCGGAAATGTGTCCGGATGGAGGTCAGTGATACCGATATTCTGGCACAGGTGCTGGAAGAAATGGGATTGGAATATAAAGTGCTTTCCAGGACCGCTGCGGATGTGTACGCTAAGGTGAACGTTTCCTGGCTGGTACGGGCGCTGGATGGCCAGGGCTGCGAGGTGTTTTCCCTGCAGGAGCATGACGAGAGTCTGGAAAGCTTTTATGTCAGTCTGGTGGGAGGTGGAAGGTATGAATAAGCTTGTATCGGCCGAGTTTATACGGCTTTTCAAGAGCTTTGTGTTTCGGCTGGGGCTGGCGTTTTCCGGCGGATTGGGTATTTTTATGGTGATGATGCGGTGGCTGGATGTGACGAGAAATGCCAATCTGTACGCTCAGTATGATGCTTCGGTCCGAAGTGTGGATAACCTGGTTTTTATGGGAGAAATTATACTTATTTTTGCCGCCGCTGTGGTTATCGGTATTTTTGTGGGAAGAGAGTATGGGGATGGTACGATACGGAACAAGGTGACGGTGGGTCATACGCGCTGGGAGATCTATCTGTCTAAGCTGATCGTCTGTGCCGCCGCTGATGTGATGATACATTTATTGTATATTTTTATCGTGCTTGCGATGGGCGGTCTGCTTTTGGAAAAGACGACTATGGGCTGGAAGGAGATTTTCGCTCTCACATTGGTAAGCACCATGGCTATGCTGGCTCTGACGGCGCTGCTTCTTTTGCTTTCTATGTTGATTCAGAGCAAAGCATCCGGTTCCGTGGCCTGCCTGCTGACCGTACTGGTTCTGTTTTTTGCAGCCCTCTACATCTGGCAGCGGCTGGATGCACCGGAGTATTATGAGGCTTACAGCTATGTGGATGAGGACACCGGAAATGTGATCCAGGAGGAGAGGCAAAAAAATCCAGACTATTTGACAGGGGGGAAGAGAAAGGTATATGAATTCCTGAATAAATCCCTGCCTGTGAGTCAGATGTACCGGATCGCAGCAGGGGAACGGGAGGACCTGGAATGGATGGTATGGTGTGACTGTGTGATCCTGATTGTTTCCGCCGTGGCCGGGAGCACTGTTTTTCGATATAAAAATCTTAGGTAACGGAGGTGAGGTTTTTATGGAGATGTGGTTGTGGGCTGGCATCATTTTTTTGACATTGGCGGTTCTGGCGCTGTTCCTGAAGGTATGGCTTCTGCGAAAGTCTGCCCGGGAAATCCGGGAGGCATTCGTGGACCGCATGGCTGCAGATACGAATACGCTGATTGATATTTCCAGCCGGGACCGCATCATGCGGGAACTGGCGGAGGCGGTCAATGTTCAGCTTCGCCTTCTTCGTCGGGAGCGCCAGCGGTTTCAGCAGGGGGATTTGGAACTGAAATGTGCGGTGACAAATATTTCCCACGACCTGCGTACACCCCTCACTGCGATCTGCGGCTATCTGGAATTGCTGGAACAGGCGGAAAGCTTAGAGACGGCAAAGCATTATATGCAGGTGATCCGAAACCGGACGGAGCTGCTGGAACAGCTGACAGAGGAGCTTTTCCGGTATTCGGTGATTGTGACGGGAGAGCAGAAGGGGCGGTGGGAAGCAGTGGAGCTTAACCGGGTACTGGAAGAGAGCGTGGCAGCGTTCTATGCAGCCTTCTGCCAGCATAGAATTCAGCCGGAAATCCGGATACCGGAAGAAAAGGTGATCCGGATGCTGGACAGCTCTGCCCTGACCCGTATTTTTTCCAATTTGCTTCAGAATGCCATGAAGTACAGTGACGGGGATCTGGAAATCACTTTGCTGCCCACAGGAGAAATCACATTTTCCAACCAGGCATCCGGGCTGGATCAGGTGCAGGTGGGGCGGCTGTTCGACCGCTTCTACACCGTGGAGGCCGCCCGGAAATCTACCGGGCTGGGCCTCTCTATCACCCGCAGCCTGGTGGAGCAGATGAACGGAAACATTTCCGCCCGCTATGAGGAAGGGCGGTTAAGTATCTGTATCTGTTTCCCTCAGGGATGAAGCGGCGGGCAGCAGGAGCGGAAGAACGATCCTGGCGTTATTTATTTCCACCGCAGTTATGTTCATGCTTCTGGCAGCCATGGCTTCCACAGGTATGCCCTTCGCCGTGCTGGTGGTCGTGATGGTCACAGTGTACGTCGGGGTTAAAGTTCAGACTGCCGGAAAGCAGAGCGGCTACCGCGTCGTCCGCATTGCCGGAAACGCCGCCGTAGAGCCGGATACCGGCCGCTGCCAATGCTGCCTGAGCGCCTCCTCCGATTCCGCCGCAGATCAGCACATCCGCATTCAGAGCCTGGAGAACGCCGGCTAAAGCGCCGTGGCCGCTGCCATTGGTGCCGACCACCTCGCTGGAGATCACCTTATTGTCCTGGATATCATATACTTTAAACTGTTCTGTGTGTCCAAAATGCTGGAAAATTTCTCCGTTTTCATAAGTAACTGCAATTCTCATAACTGTTTCTCCTTTCGATTTTGCATAGGCTTGATTGAATTTTTGTTTAAAGCAGGTGTGGAAACCGCAGACAGCCTCCCTGCCGTCGCAGAGGTGGAAATCACCGCCTTCAATGCGCAGCGGCAGCCCCTCCACCAGAGCCTCGGCCAGCTTTCGGCGGGCGTTGGCGTAAATCTGCTGTACAGTGGTCCGGGCAATCTGCATCAGCTCTCCGCACTGTTCCTGGGACATACTCTCCTTGTCGATCAGACGTATGGTTTCGTACTCGTCCACGGTCAGAATTACAGCGGATCTGCCCTCCGTGTCCGGGGACACAGCGGCAGTCTCATCCCTGCCGGTGTCAGGGGAAAAGGCCAGTGTGCGGGGAAAATGACATACCCGCCTGCATTTTCTTGGTCTGGGCAATTTGGATACCTCCTGCTTTCCTACGGGCTGTTTTGCCGGAGCGCTGTCGTCCCTCAAATTTAGGACGAAGCCACGGCAGATCCCGTTTCTATGAAAAGTATAGCCTGATTTCTGACATATGTCAATAATAATATCGGGCATATGCCGGAAAACAGAAATGCAGAACTGCCGTTCAGATGCCAATGTTATTCGTGTTTTATTAATTTAGCAGGACGCAGGAAGAGGGGGGGGGGGGGGGGGGGGGGGGGGGGGGGGGGGGCCGGAAAAAAAAAAAAAAAAAAGGGAGGGGGGGGGGGTAGGGTGGTGGGTGGGTGTGGTGATGAGGGGGGGAGAGAGGAAACGAAAGAGGAGACGGGAAGGAGAGAAATA
>CAMNQN010000224.1 GCA_946549155.1 uncultured Lachnospiraceae bacterium
GGTGCTGCCAAGGGAGGATTCCCAGGCTCCGGCGATTCAGCAGAAACCGCTGCTTTCCGCTGAAGGAGACAAAGCTGTCAGAGAGCCCCGTTTGGCAAACCGGGCCTTCGGCGTCACCTTTGATACCAGCTTGTCCAAACAGGCAGCGGCTCTTTCTGACGAGATTCGCCAGGTACTTCCGAAAAAGACGGAGCAAAATCTGAATATTCCCGTGATGGATTTCACGATTTCGCGGGCGGATGAGGCTGCCGGACCGGACAGGCAGGAACAGCCGGATGGCTTCCAGGTTCTGGGCGCGAAGGAGCGGCAGGAGGCGGAGGACCGGGCGGAGCCATTCCCTGACAGCAGCGGGATTTTGCCGGAAGCACTTCCCGTATCGATGGAGGAGGAACCGGAGGAGGAGAAGCCTCTGCCGGAACCCTCTCCCGAAAAGGAGGAGGATCCTGCTCCGGCAGCCCTCCGGGAAGAAGCTCCCCCCCGCCGGGCCCGAAGGCCCCATGCTTCCCAGGAGGAGATTCAGGAAGGCATCGAGAATGTGGAGCAGGAGATTGTGCAAAGCAGCGCTGCGGTGAAGCCCCAATATGTGTTCCCGCCGGTGAATCTGCTGAAAAAGCCCTCCGGCCACCGGGGCGGAAGCAGCGACGGAGAGCTGCGGGAGACCGCACAAAAGCTGCAGCAGATTCTGCACACCTTCGGCGTCAACGTAAAGATTACCAATGTAAGCTGCGGTCCCAGCGTCACCCGGTATGAGCTGATGCCGGAAATGGGCGTGAAAGTCAGCAAGATTGTGAATTTGGCGGATGACATTAAACTGAATCTGGCGGCGGCGGATATTCGAATCGAGGCGCCCATCCCCGGAAAAGCCGCCGTGGGCATTGAAGTGCCGAATAAAGAATCCAGCGGCGTGCTGCTGCGGGAGCTTCTGGAGTCGGAGGAATTTAAAAAGCATCCCTCCAACCTGGCCTACGCGGTAGGAAAGGATATCGCCGGAAAGATCATCGTGGCTGATATCGCGAAAATGCCCCATCTGCTTATCGCCGGAGCCACCGGTTCCGGTAAATCCGTGTTCATCAACACCCTGATTATGAGTATCATCTATAAGGCCAAGCCGGAGGATGTGAAGATGATTATGATTGATCCCAAGGTGGTGGAGCTGAGCGTATACAATGGGATTCCCCATCTGTTTATCCCTGTGGTCACTGACCCGAAGAAGGCGGCGGGGGCCCTGAACTGGGGCGTGGCGGAGATGACCTCCCGTTACCAGAAGTTCGCGGAGCTGGGAGTGCGGGACTTAAAGGGATACAATACGAAAATTGAGACGATTCAGGATATTGAGGATGAGAACAAGCCGGAGAAGCTGCCCCAGATTGTGATTATTGTGGACGAGCTGGCGGATTTGATGATGGTGGCCTCCGGGGAAGTGGAGGATGCCATCTGCCGTCTGGCGCAGCTGGCCCGTGCCGCAGGCATTCACCTGGTGATTGCCACCCAGCGTCCTTCCGTGGATGTAATCACCGGCCTGATCAAGGCGAATATGCCCTCCCGCATTGCCTTTTCCGTATCCTCCGGCGTGGATTCCAGGACAATCCTGGATATGAACGGCGCAGAGAAGCTGCTGGGCAACGGTGATATGCTTTTTGCCCCTCAGACCTTCAAAAAGCCGGCCCGCGTCCAGGGCGCTTTCGTCAGTGACAGCGAGGTGTCTGCGGTGGTGGATTTCCTGAAAGAAACAAATTCCACCGCCCAATACAGCGCCCAGATGGAAGCCCAGATGGAACAGATTCAGAAATCTGCGCTGCAGGCAGGCGGCGGATCCGATGTGGACGAGCTTTTTGCCGATGCGGGAAAATTCATCATCGAGAAGGACAAGGCCTCCATCGGTATGCTGCAGCGATGGTTTAAAATCGGCTTCAACCGGGCGGCCCGCATCATGGACCAGCTCTCCGACGCCGGCGTAGTGGGCCCGGAGGAGGGAACCAAGCCCCGAAAAGTTCTCATGTCCATGGAACAATTTGAAAATTATCTGGAAGAAAATTAGAGGGGTAATACTTTTTGGGGTTTGTTAAGTATCAGGACGCAGGAAGCTTTACAAAATCATGCGGAATGTGACATTCTAAGCATAAACTATTCGATTTGCGTAAATTGATATTGTAGTGGCGAAAAAACGAAATATTTGATTTACGGGGTTTTCATTTATACTATCAATCTTAGATATTTGCCGCTTAGTGAGTCACATTAGGCGTGATTTTGTAAAGCCTGCCGGAAAACAGCAGGAAAAGGCATCTGCCCGCCCGGCCCCGTCTTTTCCTGCGTCCTGCCAATTAACAAAATACGAAACATTGACGACTAAACAGTAAGAAATCTGAAATTTTATGTTGAATTTTATGATTCTTTGTTTTATACTGCTTCATATATGCCCTGTATCAGGGGAATATGCTCAGCAAACTATGGAGGTATGTTATGTACAAGATTTTGGAAGCGAGAAACCTTGCGGGCAATATCTACGAGATGGTCGTAGAAGCCCCGCGCGTTGCAAAGCGTTGTCTTCCCGGACAGTTTATCATTGTCAAACTGGACGAGACATCAGAAAGAATTCCTCTTACGATCTGCGATTATGACCGCGAGAAGGGAACCATCACGATTGTGTTCCAGCCGGTAGGCGCTTCTACACACAAATATGTAAATTTAAAGGCCGGAGATGCCTTTATGGATTTCGTGGGACCCCTGGGTCAGCCCTCGGATCTTTGTATGACGGAGTCTCTGGAAGAAGTGAAAAAGAAGAAAATTCTGTTTGTAGCGGGCGGCGTAGGTACTGCTCCTGTATATCCCCAGGCGAAATGGCTCCATGAGCATGGCGTGGACGTGGATGTGATCATCGGTGCGAAAACCAAAGATCTTGTGATTCTGGAAGAGGAAATGAAAAAGGTAGCTGCCAATGTTTATGTGACCACGGATGACGGCAGCTATGGCCGCAGCGGCATGGTGACGAAGGTGATCGACGATCTGATCGACGTGGAAGGGAAAGAGTACGACCACTGCGTAGCTATCGGACCCATGATCATGATGAAATTCTGCTGCCTTACCACGAAAAAGCATAATTTACATACTGTTGTAAGCATGAACCCCATCATGGTGGACGGTACCGGTATGTGCGGTGCATGCCGTCTGGTGGTAGGTGATGAGGTGAAATTTGCCTGTGTGGATGGTCCGGAGTTTGACGGACATCTGGTGGACTTCGATGCCGCCATGAAGAGAGCGACTATGTATAAGACGGAAGAAGGCCGGGCCCTGCTGAAAGAGCAGGAGGGCGAGACCCATCACGGCGGATGCGGACAGTGCGGAGGTGACAAATAATGGCAGACGTATTAAAGAAGGTTCCTGTTGCGGAACAGGATCCAAAGGTCAGAGCTACAAATTTCGAAGAAGTATGTCTTGGTTATAATAAAGAAGAGGCGATGGAGGAAGCTTCCAGATGCCTCCACTGCAAAAATGCAAAATGTGTTTCGGGTTGTCCCGTAAATATCAATATCCCGGATTTCATTGGCCAGGTGAAGGAAGGAAACTTCGAGGAAGCCTACAAGGTGATTTCCCAGTCCAGCGCCCTTCCGGCCATCTGCGGACGCGTATGTCCCCAGGAGACCCAGTGTGAAGGAAAATGTATCCGCGGCATCAAGGGCGAATCGGTATCTATCGGTAAGCTGGAGCGTTTTGTAGCTGACTGGGCGAGAGAGAACGGCATCAAGCCGCAGGCTCCCGCAGAGAAAAACGGCCACAAGATCGCAGTGATCGGTTCCGGTCCTTCCGGCCTGACCTGTGCCGGCGACCTGGCAAAGATGGGTTACGATGTGACCATCTTTGAGGCACTGCACAAAGCGGGCGGCGTGTTGGTTTACGGTATTCCGGAATTCCGTCTGCCCAAAGATAAGGTAGTAGCCAAGGAAGTGGAGAATGTAAAGGCCCTGGGCGTTAAGATCGAGACCAACGTGGTGGTAGGCAAATCCGTGACCATTGACGAGCTGCTGCTGGAAGAGGGATTTGAGGCTGTATTCATTGGCTCCGGCGCAGGACTTCCCATGTTTATGGGTATTCCCGGCGAGCAGGCCAAGGGCGTGTTCTCTGCCAACGAGTATCTCACAAGAAATAATCTGATGAAAGCATTCCGCGATGACTATGATACTCCTATTGCCCACGGCAAGAAGGTGGCTGTTGTAGGCGGCGGAAACGTGGCTATGGACGCAGCCAGAACCGCCCTTCGTCTGGGTGCGGAGGTTCATATCGTATACCGCCGCAGTGAGGCTGAGCTGCCGGCCCGTAGAGAAGAGGTGCATCACGCCAAGGAAGAAGGCATCATCTTTGATCTGCTGACGAATCCGAAGGAAATTCTGGTGGATGAAAACGGCTTTGTAAAAGGCATGACCTGCGTGAAGATGGAGCTGGGTGAGCCCGATGCTTCCGGCAGACGCCGTCCGGTGGAAGTTCCCGGTTCTGAGTTTGATCTGGAACTGGATACCGTGATCATGTCCCTGGGAACCTCCCCGAACCCGCTGATCTCCTCCACCACCTACGGTCTGGATGTAAACCGCAGAAAATGTATCGTAGCGGAGGAAGAGACCGGAGCTACCTCCAAGGAAGGTGTATATGCCGGCGGAGACGCAGTGACCGGAGCAGCCACCGTTATTCTGGCCATGGGTGCAGGAAAGACGGCAGCTAAGGGTATCGACGAGTATATCCGAAACAAAAATAAATAATTTCCATACAGAAAGATTGAATGCACCAATGCGTAGATTTTTGAAAATGCGCGTTGGTGCGTTTTATTTTTTCTCTTCGTGTTTTGTTAATTAGGCAGGATGCAAGAAGGGGCGGGCGCGCAGGGCTACAAGCATCTGGAAAATAACTCCGGATACCAAGAAAATCTAAGATGCAGCCGGAC
>CAMNQN010000225.1 GCA_946549155.1 uncultured Lachnospiraceae bacterium
ATTCCGGATCTGCTGCGCCCGGTGAAATTTATTCCGGAGACCCGGGGCATCAATGTACTGTTCCGCAGTATGCAGGCGCAGAAACTGCAGATGGTGATCGTGGTGGACGAGTATGGAGAGACCGCCGGGCTGGTGACGATGGAGGACATCCTGGAGGAGATTGTGGGAAATATTCTGGATGAATATGATGAGGACGAGCTTTTTATCCTGCGCCAGGAGGATGGCAGCTACCGGATAGACGGTATGGCGCCCCTGAAGGATGTGGAGGCTACCCTGGATATTTCCTTCGGGGAGGAGGATTATGAGACGTTAAGCGGCTATTTGGTTTACCGTCTGGATCATATTCCAGAGGAGGACGAGCATACCGTCATCGAGGAGGATGGTTATTCCTTCCGGATTATGGAAGTGGAAAATAAAACAATCAAGTGGGTAGAGGTTACCAGGCTTCTCCAGGAGGAGAATGCACCCGCAAATTCCACAGATAACGAGAAAGAAATTACGGCAGAAAGGGAGTAAGGAAATGTCAGGACATTCAAAATTTGCAAACATTAAACATAAGAAAGAGAAAAATGATGCTGCCAAGGGCAAGATTTTCACCATCATCGGACGTGAAATCGCCATCGCGGTGAAGGAGGGCGGCCCGGATCCGGCCAACAACAGTAAGCTCCGGGATGTGATTGCGAAGGCGAAGGCCAATAATATGCCCAATGATACGATTGACCGGGGTATCAAGAAGGCGGCCGGTGACGTGAACTCCGTAAACTACGAGCATGTAACCTATGAGGGCTACGGTCCCAGCGGCATCGCCATCATTGTGGAGGCCCTTACGGACAATAAAAACCGGACGGCGGCCAATGTGCGCAGCGCTTTCACCAAGGGAGGCGGCAGTATCGGCACGCAGGGCTGTGTATCCTACAGCTTTGACCAGAAGGGGCAGATTATCATTGACAAGGAAGAGTGCGATATGGACGCGGATGACCTGATGATGACCGCTCTGGATATAGGGGCAGAGGACTTTTCCGAGGAAGAGGACAGTTTTGTGATTATCACCGCTCCGGATGATTTCAGCGGGGTGCGTCAGGCACTGGAGGATCAGGGAATCCCCATGGCTTCTGCCGATATTACGATGATTCCTCAGAATTATGTGACAGTGACAGATGAAAACGCATTAAAGCAGTTAAACCGTACGCTGGATCTTCTGGATGGAGATGACGATGTTCAGTCGGTATACACGAATCTGGAGGAGTAGACGGGAAGGAACCCCCAACAGAAAGACGCAAAAGAGGCGGATGATCCAAAGCTTTGCGGGACAGGAGAGATGGGATGAATAATAATAATTATCTGATAGGCTTAGAGGGCATGAAATCCATGCTGACGGAGATTGAGAAGCCGATTGATTCCTTCAAGAAGAAATATTATGAGGAAAACTTTAATAAGGTGTATGAAAAGTGCTTTCCTACGCTGGAGGCCATCGAGGAAGTCTATAACACTGTGATGGAGCCGGAAAGCCTGATTCAGAATATGGCCCAGGCGCTGGTGGATACGGCGGTGGAGAAGGTGTCTGCCTGCACGAAAAAGAGCCAGAAGGAATCTGTGATGATGGATTTGAATCTGACCATGGCGGTGTTTATTTTCCCGGCGATGCTTAAGTATAAGGGAAAGTCCTCCCAGCCGCTGGTGGATCAGATCCTGGTGTGCTGGAAGGAAGCTTTTCCCAAGTCGAATCTTCAGGCGGCGGATTATGAGTTTATCGAAGGCGGATTCCACCGGAAGTTCTGTTATATCACCACAGCGGTCTGTGAGACCTTCCACAAGCCGGACGACTGTTATGAGCTGACTCTTCTGCGCAATTACCGGGACACCTATCTGGCGAATCTGCCGGAGGGGGAGCGTATCATCAAGGCTTATTATGATGTGGCCCCCACCATTGTGAAGCATATAAATAAGAAAAAAGATTCTGCAAAGATCTATGAGGACATCTGGGAGAGATATCTTTCCCCCTGCATCGCCATGATTGAAGAGGGAAAAAACCAGGAGTGCGAGGAACTCTACATCGAGATGGTGGAGACGCTTCAGAAGGAATATTTTTATCTCCACTGATGGGGGAGCGGGATTTTCGTCCCTGTGAATAAAAACACCTTTTCCCGGGAAAGCTGATTCTAAATCGGTTTTTTCGGGATTATTTTTTGGAAAGGTGACGGAATATGGACGGAAAAAGAGCGCAGGACGCAGAAAAAGAAGACGGCAGGGAGGAAATTGGAAGCGGCGGAGGAAAGGAGAAGGGGACCGGGGAAAGCACCGAGAAGGCCCGGGGAAAGCTTGGAGAGAATGAGCGGGAGAATCTTTTAGAGCTGGGGCAGGCAGACATGGGAGGAAAACTCCATCTGCTCAGTGTGATCGGAGAGATCGAGGGACATGAATGTCTGCCCAGCAATTCGAAGGCTACGAAATATGAGCATGTTCTGCCGCTGCTGGCAGCGGTGGAGGAGAATGACGCCATCGAGGGCCTGCTGATTTTGCTGAACACCGTGGGCGGGGATGTGGAGGCGGGACTGGCCATCGCAGAGATGATTGCCAGCCTCAGCAAGCCCACGGTTTCCCTGGTGCTGGGCGGCAGCCATTCCATCGGCGTGCCCATTGCGGTATCCACCGATTATTCCTTCATTGTAAAGTCCGGCACCATGGTGCTCCACCCGGTGCGCATGACCGGACTGGTGATCGGAGCACCTCAGACCTATGAATATTTTCAGCAGATGCAGGACCGTATCCTGGATTTTATCGTGGACCACAGCCGTGCCACCAAGCAGCGTCTGGAGGAGCTGATGCTCAATACAAGCATGCTTACAAAGGATCTGGGTACGATTCTGGCAGGTGAGGAGACGGTAAAAGAGGGGCTGATTGACGAGGTAGGCGGAATCAGCCAGGCCATAGAGAAGCTGCGCAGAATGTGCCGGGATTCCAGAAAACCTTAATGAAATTTTCGGTGTACAGAAAAAAAAAACTGTGATATAGTTTTAAGAGAAGCTGCTTATCATTTTCTCAGGGCACCCACAATATATTTTACAGAGAAAGACGAATAAAAGGATAAAGCAGGGAACAGCCGCGAAATAGAAGGCCGGAAGGATTCGGACTTCTGTTTTGTGTTGTTTCCGGCGAGGAGGAAAACATGACAGTTTTACAATCTATTTTTCTGGGCATCGTCCAGGGCCTGACCGAATTTCTGCCTGTCAGCAGTTCCGGCCACCTGGCGATTCTGAAAAACTTTTTTCACATTGAGACAGGGGGCAGCATTCTGTTCGACATTCTGTTACATATCGGAACGCTTCTGGTGGTGTTTATTGTGTACTGGAAGGATATCTGGAAGCTGATTGTAGAAGCGCTGCATATGGCAGGGGATATTTTTTCCAATTTGGCCATCTTTTTTGGCAATAAGCGATCCCAGGAGAAGAAAAAGTATAAACGAATCGTGCGGACGAATTACCGGAAGTTTGTGGTACTGATTCTCGTTTCCACCATCCCCACCGGTATTATCGGCGTGCTGGGAGAAAAGCTGATCATCGGCGCAGGGGAGGCGCTGCTGGTTCCTGGTATCTGTCTGCTGATCACCGGCGTACTGCTGCTGATTTCCGACCGGGCGGAGAACTGTTATAAAATCCCCAAGGATGTGACTTACAGGGAAGGGCTGCTGGTGGGCACTGCCCAGGGGTTTGCCACTCTTCCCGGACTGTCCCGTTCCGGTACCACCATCACAGCCTGTCTGCTGTGTGGATTTGACCGGAAATTTGCGGTGAAGTATTCCTTTATTCTGTCCATCCCGGCGATTCTGGGCGCGGCGGTGCTGGAGATCTCCGATGTGGGCAGCGAGGTGATTACCCGGAGCATGGTGGGCACCTATCTGGCCGGTATGGCCGCGGCAGCTCTGGTGGGATACATTTGTATCAAGACCATGCTGCTTGTGGTGAAAAACAAGAAGTTTAAATATTTTGCGTTCTACTGCTTCGCGGTGGGCGTGATCTCGATTGTGGGATATTTTGTTCTGTAATATTGAATTAATCAGCGTTTTTTAAGTACGATTAGGAAGATTCAGCGGGGTGGCTGCCTGGGCGGCGACCCCGCATCACTTGAACAGGAGAGTATAAATGGCATCAAAATCAACAAAGAGCAGCACGGCTGCAAAGAGCGGAAAAAGAACAGCCTCCGCCAGTACCGGACAAAAGAAGGGAAGCGCCTCTTCGAGGAAAACCGCCTCCGCAAGAGCCTCATCCGGAAAATCTGCCTCCGGAACAAAAGCTGCTTCCAGGACAAAGACTTCCTCCGGCAGGAAAACTTCCGCCTCCAGGGCGGTGCCGGAGCAGATGGAGGATTACGAGTACACGGACCCTTTGATTTACTATGAGATCTTTTTATGGCTGATTCTGGCTTTTTCCGTCTTACTGTTTATCAGCTATCTGGGATTTGGCGGTGTTGTGGGAGAGGCAGTCAGCTCCTTCTTTTTTGGCTGCTTTGGATCCATGGCATATCTGTTTCCGTTTTTACTGTTTTTCCTGGCGGCGTTTCTGATCTCTAACAGGGGCAGCCATATCGCCAGAATCAAGGCTGCGGCTTCCTTTGCCCTTTACCTGGTACTTTGCGGGCTGCTGGAGCTGATGATGCTGGGCTACACCCGGGGCTTCGCTCTGATGGAATACTATGAGGCGGGAGCACAGTATAAAAATGGCGGCGGCCTGATGGGCGGCCTGTTTGTGAATCTGTTCTGCCCCACCATCGGTATGGCAGGCGCCTATATTATGCTGATTCTGATGATTATTATCTGCGTGGTGCTGATTACCCAGCGCTCCCTTTTTGCGGGAGTGAAGCATCAGAGCCAGCGGGTATACCGTTCCGCCAGGGAGGAGCAGCAGCGCCGGCGGGAAGCGGAGCCGGCCTA
>CAMNQN010000226.1 GCA_946549155.1 uncultured Lachnospiraceae bacterium
GCCTGATATCCGTGATGTCCTCGCCGTCAAACCAGAGCTTTCCGCTGGTGGGTGTCAGACGATGCACTACAGTATCCATAAAAGTGGTTTTCCCTGCTCCATTGGAACCAATCAGCGCATGAATCTCTCCCCTGGGAATCTCCAGAGAAACCTCATTTACAGCCACTAGCTCGCCAAATTTTTTTACGACTTTTTCCGCTTTCAGCATCGGAATATTATCTGCCATTTTACCTGTCCCCCCTTATGATAGAATCCAGTTTCCGCATAATCCGCCCTTCTCTGCCAAAAATACCATTTGGGATTAAATACACGCTAAGAATCGTGACAATGCCAAGAACCGCTTTAAAGTACGGGGTAACGCCCGATACATAATTAATAATAAAGGTTACAATCACTGCTCCAAATACCGGCCCCAGAAAAGTACTGGCTCCGCCAATGATACACATCAGAATTGCCTGTATGGATACGATGGTATCCACAGAACTCAAATGCGCTCCAGAATTCATGATCGCGAACAAAATGCCCGCCACGGAGGAGAACATGCCGCTGATTACAAATACCACCAGCCGAACATTCCGGATATTTACCCCCAGGTAAGTCAGCCTCTCATCATTTTCCCTCGCACCGATTACGATCTGCATAAACGGCGATTTTGTAAACCGGTAGATGGCAGAAAGCGTTGCGGCAACTACCGCCAGAAATACAAAATATTGCACTCTCATATTGGACATCCATCTAGGAGCCACCGTCATAATCAGGCCGGTATCCTGTCCCAGAAAGGAAATTTTGGAAATAATTGTAAAGCTTACCACGGTCATTCCCATGGTGCAGAACGTAAAGGTCAGCATATTATTTCTCAGACAGATATAACCCAGAACCGTGCTGATGCCCAGCATTACCGCCATGGCGAAAAAAATGGACACCGGCAGTGGCCACCCAAACCTGAGACATCCCACCAGCAGAGCATAACCCGCCAGGGAAAAAATCAGCCCGCCTCCAAGGTTTGTCATTCCTCCAAATCCAAACTGCAGATTCAGGGATACTGCCATCAATGACATGCAAAGGATTCTCAGCCAGAGAAACATGGATGTATCCTTCTCGAATATCCCTATCAGCACTGCCGCCAGAAGAATGACTCCCGCATAAAATGTATTCGCATACTGTGTCCTTTTTGGAACATTTCTTTCTCTATCCATATCATTTCACCTTCTTTGCAAAAAGTCCATAGGGCCGGAATACCATACAGATTATCATAAATGCGTAAGGAACCACATTGTAAAACTTCGGGAAAAAGATTGCCGCAATAGCTTCCAGGACGCCAATCACCAGGGCCGCAGGCAAAGCGCCCGATATATTCTGCATGCCGCCGATAATCAAAATCGGCATAATCTGATTGAACGCCGCCAGGCCCGCCGTAGGAGTAACCCCCATCATGGGCGAGCTGATGGCTCCGGCCAGCCCCGCCAGCCCCACCCCGATCATAAACATCAACGTATACATAGACTGAACATTAATACCCAGATTTTCTACCATATCCCTATCGCTAATAATCGCCCGAAAATAAATACCGATCTTTGTTTTCTGAAACATAATCCAAAATGCCAGCGCAATCGCAATAGAAATACTGATCGCGAACACATAATAGATGGGAAGTACAATTCCCCCACCTAATTTTACAATTCCTTTTAAAAAAGACGGCATGGATACTGTTTTTAATCCATTTCCAAAAGCATACACCATGAAATCACATACAATATAGCTGATACCCATGGTAACCAGCATACTAAAGGTCATATCCTTCCCAAATACGCCTCTGAGCGCAAACTCTGTCATTGCTCCCAACAGGAACATCACTAAAAATGCCACCAGAACGCCGGCAAAAAATGGAAGCCCCAACGTTCTTGTAATCGAATAGGTAAGAAGGGAACCTAAAATATAAAAGGTACCCTGTGCAAAATTTATTGTGCCCATTCCGGACATTACCAGGCTCATACCAGATGCAATCAAATAGCGAATCAACCCGGTAGCCAGTCCGGTAAATATCGGGAGCACAAAAACTGTCAGCTTCATTATTTCCACTCCTTTCTACTACACAGGGGATTATCCGGCAAAAGCTTCGCCAAGTAATCCCCTCATTCCATGAATCCGTTATTCCTTTTTCAACTACTTATAGAAACGCTGAATTAATCAGTATTTTCTTAATCCCAGAAATAAGATACATCCCAGCCTTCCGCACCGATTTCCTGTGCATACTCATCCATTTCTTCGTAAGTCGGCAGCCAGGTATCCCCCACATATTTCGTATCCAGAGAGGCTATCGCCAGATGATCCAGCTTTTCACCGCCGTCTTCTGATACCACGTAATACGCATCAAATACCATCTGATTGTCAAAATCACGGAAATAGTGATCTCCGCACATATCACTCCATCTCACATCATGGATATGCTGAGTCAGCACATTGCCGTCGGTATAATCAGCCCCATCCTCCACGCAGGCTTTCAGCGCTTCACCCAGAACATACGCACAGCTGTAAGCATAGTAAGTCAGATCACCGGGAACCAGATCACCCGCATCATACTTCTCACATGCAGCCGAAAACCTGTCTCTGAATTCCCGCGTGCTTTCATCCCACCACGGGAATGAACTGAAGCCTTTGATATGCCCGTAAGGATATTCTCCGGCCTGTGCCAGGTCGCTGCAGGATACCGTGTCCACTGCCAGGTCATTGTAAATATCCATTACCGAAAACGCGTCATACAAATTTGCCTGCTGCACAATATTAATAAAGTTCGATCCACCGCCCTGTTGCAAGATCATATCCGGCTGGGGATCCGAAGAAAGCAGCGTGGAAACAATGGTCGAAAACTGGCTGTCATCCCAGCTTACACGATAGGAAGCCACCTCTTCACAATCCTCATTATACTTTTTGCCTTCCCGCTCCAGGAAAAGCTCCGCATCCAGACAGCAAGCCTCATCAACGCCCACATAAGCAAAGGTCACATTGCCCTCTTTTCCAATGGCATTCTCTGCCAGAATTTTGGCCATACCCCAGGCATTTACCGTACAGCTGAACATATACGGAGAACTTGTTTCGATGGTAAAGGCCGTTGCCGTATTGCAGGTGTGGATCACCGGGAACTCATTTTCGGCACACCACTCGGCAATTGCCGGAGCCATTTTGCCTGCGCACGCAATCTCCAGAGCTGCCACACAACCGTCCGCCTTCATCTCGGACAAACGCTGTGTAGCCAACGTGGGATCATTCTGTGCGTCATAATAGATGAATTCAATCTGTTTTCCATCAATTCCGCCTGCTTCATTGATCTCATCCCTCCACATTGCTGTAGCGACATCTGTCCACGCATTAGAAAAACCAAGAGCAGTCGTCTGCTCACACATATAACCAACCTTAATCGTGTCTGTCTCTTCCGCTGCCATCGTGCTGATGTCGCCCAGCAAAGAGGTGGCAGCCATTGTCATAGCCATAACCGTACTCATTAATCTTTTTTTCATTTTTTCTTTTCTTCCTTTTGATAAAATTAATTGTGTTTTTTGAATAATTCATTTAATATATAAAAACGTTTTTATATAAATAATTATATTGTATTTATAATCATTTGTCCATTTGTAGTTTTCACAAATATCAAATCGTTTTTATGTTTACATTTTACAAAAATAAATTTATTTTTAAATCTATTTATCAGAATTAAACCACAAAAAAAGACCTCTGAAACATTTTCGTCAGAAGCCTTTTTGTATCTATCTCTTCTTTTGCGCATGTTTTCTGATCACTGCTCTCGTGATTCTGCCGCTTTTGTACGACAGGGAGGATAGCAAGTTTCATGCCTTTGTATAATGCCTCTTAATATTATTGTAAATTTGGGTAACCTAAAAACACTCACTCCGAGAAATTATAGTTCTTAATAAAATCAAATGCCTTTTTCACAGACGGAGATAAATCATACACATCGCTGACGGACACACCGATGATACGCTTTTCAGGAGGCATAATCCGCAGCATCTTGACCTCCTGCTCAAAACCATACATGGTCAGCAGGGGCATGATTGCGAACCCGAAGCCAGCTTTTACCATCTCTATGGTTGTTTTATCGTCTACCACATGGCATACGGTACAGACATCCAGATTCAGCTGATCCATGATCCGCCTGGCATCTGCGTCACAGGATTCCCGCTGCATGATAAAAGGGGAGGCCGCAAGACTTACCAGGGGAATCTCCGTCTCTGATAAGGTTTCCGTGTCCTTCTTCAGAATGCACATCAGAGGATCGGAAAAAATCTCATAAAAAGGGAAGCCCGGATTTACCGTCTTTGATAAAAAACCAATATCAACCACTCCGGTTTTCAACCAGTCAATAATGTCCTCATAGGACCCCTGATAAATTTCAAAGGTGATATGGGGATATATTTTGTTAAAGTCCTGTATCAAAGCCGGAAGATATTTGCACATGGAATTAAAAATACCAAGACGGACGTGACCTTTTTCGAGACCGTTAATCTCGGAAATGAGCTGGTGCAACGCATCCTCCTTTTTTATAATGTCTGAAATGATTTGCCAGACATTTTCGCCGGAAGTCGTAAGCTTAACCCCCCGGCGGTTTCGTATGAATAAAGGGAACCCAAATTCGCGCTCTAACTGTTTGACAACGTGGCTGATGGCCGGCGGGGTTACATTATGAAGCTCGGCAGCCTTTTGAAAACTATTATATTGAGCGATTGTAAGAAATACACGGTATGAAAAGGTATCCATAAAAACTTTCCTTTCTGTGCACAGGAGACCGGTTGCATTTAACGAATATAATTAAATATTGTTAAATCAAAAGATAAACAAATTTAAATTTCTTTATCATTATATTAGTGCTATTATGTGAACGAGTCAAGCAAA
>CAMNQN010000227.1 GCA_946549155.1 uncultured Lachnospiraceae bacterium
CTTAAATATAAAAGTTTGTGACCACAATATTAACTTGCGCAGATCGGATATTTTTGCTTAGGATGTCATATTTGGCGTGATTTTGTAAAGCCTGTCAGAAAACAGCAGGAAAAGACGGCATCTGCCCGCCCGGCCCCGTCTTTTCCTGCGTCCTGATAATTAACAAAACACGAAGAACATTGACACCTGCATGAGTGATATGGAATAGAGAAATAACTAAAAAAATGGACCCTCGCATTTCACAAGGGTTCATTTTGTGACGGATGGTATACTTTAGTTCTCTGTCTCGCCTTCCGTTTCTGTTTCCGGATTTTTCGGCGTGTCGTTTGCATGCAGGATGGCCTCTGCCTCTTCCTTTGTATAAATTTCCGTATCCACTGCCGCAATATAGCTGCTATCCTCCATGCCCTGGAGGGTCACGGTGCCGGTGGCATCGAATTCTTCCTTCAGGCGGTCAAAGTCGGCTTTTCGCTGTTTCAGATAATCGTCGATATTATCTTGAGTCAGATAAATGCCGAAGCCTTCCTGGGATTCTCCGCCGTACATGGTGTTGATCATCAGATCGCCCACTGCGCTGTTGTAGTGCTTGCGGTTGACGAAGTTATAGGGATTCAGGTTGATATCGCTGAAGCTGCTGAAGTCCCATACGTCAGTGATGGATACCAGCTCTTTCAGGTACGCATAGTAGCGGCTGCACTCGTAGGTATCCCGCTCTCCGATAAAGCTGGCGCCGATTACCACCTTCAGGGTAATGCCCTTCTCATCACAGAGGGTTTTGATTTCCCGCAGGGCGTTCAGATTATCGTCGTAGGCGGGCCGGGTCTCGGCGGTTTGCTGAAACATAGCGGCAAGGTATTTGTCTAAATCCTTTGTCACATTTTTGTAGGTGTACTTTACCGGGTTTTTTTCGAAGCTTCGGTATTGTTTCGTTCGGTTTCTTTCCCCCATCGCGGTGGAATCCAGCGTCGTCACATCCCATTTTTTAATTTTCTTATAGTTTTTCCAGAGTGTCTGGATATCCGTCAGCAGGTAGCTGAGCTTTTCCTTTGCCTGATTCCAGATGTTTCCTGATACCATGGCGGGAACCTGCTGGGTATTGGCGGTGCCTGCCTGGAAATAGTCCACTTCGAAGCTGCTAAGATGCAGGGTGATCTCGGATACATACTGGTTGTTCACCAGGTAAGTGATGTAGTCTCTGTAATCAGAAAAGTTTCCCACATTAAAGTAATAGTTGTAGTAGTTCTTCCCGGTGTATTCGGAGAGAAGGGCTGTATTCAGCACACCGGACTTGGAACCGCCGATGACCACTGCGTCGATCTGTTCCGCGTTTTCCGTGACATATTTTGTTTTGATGGCACGGGTGTACTGGTTAGACTGATAGTAGTCCGTGCCTTTCTCCACGGTGAAATACCCCAGCGGGTCCACCGAATAGTTGATTGCCATATATCCGGCCATGCCTGCGAAGAGCAGGACAAAAAACAGGATTAACCAATGTTTGCTTTTCATCATGATCCTCCTTAAAACTGGAAGTACAGGAACTGTACCACCTTATTCATCTGAACAACGCAAAGCAGCAGTAAGAGTCCCGCGTAAAGCGCCGTCCACAGATTGGTCTTGAATTTCTCGGTCATGGTCTTGGAGTTGGGTAAAAACCAGCAGATGACGATACCGATAACCAGCCGCAGGCCGCTGGATTTATGCCATTTGATAAAGGACCAGACGGAGGAGAGGGCTTCACGTAAGGTAGCTCCCAGGGAGGAGAAATTGAACATCCCGCAGTAAACATTCCAGGCGTCGGTGAAGGTGCCGGATACAAAAAGTACGCGGGCCAGGATCACGCCAAGCACTGTCAGAGGGAAGGACACCCAGAAGGGAAACTTCAGGTTTTTGCGCTTCATCCAGGAGGCGGTGCAGACGAAGAAGCCGTTTACGATGCCCCAGACCACGAAGGTCCAGCCCGCGCCGTGCCAGAAACCGGACACCAGGAAGGTGACCATGGTGGCGATGTAGTAATTTCGCCATTTGCAGTCTTTCCTGTACACGGACCGGAAAATATAATTGCTCAGAAAGCGGGAGAGGGTCATATGCCATCTTCTCCAGTAATCCTGAAAATTCCGTGCCTTGTAGGGGGAATCAAAGTTCTGGGGAATGCAGATATTAAACATCCACCCCAGGCCGATGGCCATATCCGCGTAGCCGGACAGGTCAAAATAGTAGGATACGGTGTACTGAATGGACGCGAACCAGCTTTCCAGAATATCCAGATTGGGTCCCACCTGATTGAAAAATGACTGGGCACTGGTGGTCATAGGGTCCGCCAGCAGAATTTTCTTGGCGCAGCCGATGGAAAAAAGAAAGAGGCCCTTTGCCACATTGTCATAATTGATCTTTAAATTGGCCCTGTTTTCAAACTGGGGCACGATCTCCCCGTGATGAATGATGGGGCCTACAATCAGCTGCGGGAAGAAGGTGATAAACAGCAGATAGTTTACCAGATCATACTGTTTTGTCTCCCCCCGGTAGGAGTCCACCAGGAAGGCGATCAGCTGAAACGTGAAGAAGGAAATGCCGATGGGCAGCACAATGTGCTTTAAGGCGTAGTCACTGCCGGTCAGCAGATTAAAATTCTCAATAAAAAAGTCCGTGTACTTGTAGTACCCCAAAAGCCCGATGTTGCCGGCCAGTCCCACGGCCAGCAGCAGTTTCTTCTGGATGGTCTGATTTCCCTCCATCCGGGCCATGGAGCTGCCGATGATGTAGTTTCCCGTGATGCTCGCCAGAAAGAATACGAAGAAATCCGGGCTGCCCTGGGCATAGAAATACAGGGAGCATACCACCAGCCAGATTTTCGAAACGGAAAACAGCTGGAAGCGGTTTAAAATAAAGTAGCCGAAAAAGGTAACCGGCAAAAAGGCAAAGATAAATTGATAGGTTGAAAATATCATAACAGTTCTCCTGAAAGGTTAAAATTTATTACAGCGGGATATTGCCGTGTTTTTTTCCGGTGTATCCCGTCTCGAATTTCTTTTTTGTGTCCAGAAAACGGAAGGCGTTCACCAGCTTGTCCCTGGTTTCCTCCGGCAGGATCACTTCATCCACAAAACCCCTGCGCTCTGCGGTTTCGGGATTGAGAAAACGATCCTCATATTCCTGCTTTAACTGCCGGAAGGTTTCATCCCGGTTCGGGTCAGCGGCCAGTTTCTTCTTATATAGAATCTCCACAGCTCCCTCCGCCCCCATCACGGCGATCTCCGCGATGGGCCAGGCGTAGACAAGATCGGCTCCCATGGTTTTGCTGTTCATGGCAATGTAGGCGCCTCCATAGGCCTTGCGTATGATCAGGGTGACCTTCGGCACTGTGGCCTCGGAGTAGGCGTAGAGAATTTTGGCTCCGTGCCGGATGATTCCCTTTTGCTCCTGATCCCTGCCGGGCAGAAATGCCGGCACATCCACCAGCGTCAGCAGGGAGATGTGAAAGCAGTCGCAGAAGCGGATAAAGCGGGCAATTTTATCGGATGCGTCGCAGTCCAGAGAACCACCGCCCTGGAAGGGCTGATTGGCGATGATACCGATGACCTTCCCATCCAGATAGGCGAAGCCCACAAGGGCGTTGGGGGCGAAATGCTTCTGTATCTCAAAAAACGGAACGTCGTCCGTCAGGTTTTCAATGACCAGGTGCATGTCGTAGGCCTTGCGTACATTGTCCGGCACCAGCTCCTGCAGGGGAAGACGGGTTTTTTGATACAGCCCGTTCGCCGGCAGCGGGGAACAGGGGGGAAGCTGTCCGCAGTTGGATGGAAGATAGGACAGCAGCGTGCGGATTCCCTTCAGGCAGGTGGCCTCATCGTTGTACAGAGCGTGCACCACGCCGCTGGTGGTGCTGTGCATCTGCGCTCCGCCCAATTCCTCCAGGGTGGGGCGGGAGCCCAGCACAGCCTCCACCACCGCCGGTCCGGTGATAAACATTTTGCTGATATCCTTCACACAAAAAATGAAATCACAGAGAGCGGGAGAGTAGCAGGCGCCGCCGGAGCAGGGCCCCAGAATCGCGCAGATCTGAGGGATAATTCCGGAGGCCTTCACATGATTCTGAAAAATTTCCCCATATCCGCTGAGTGCATTAATCCCTTCCTCAATCCGGGCCCCCCCGCTGTCGTTTAAAAAGATGACCGGCGTTTTCATTTCGTAGGCCAGAGTCTGGAGCTTCGCAATCTTTTTTGCGTGGGTCACACCCAGCGTACCGCCGATTACGGTAAAATCCTCGGCGGCGATACAGACCTTCCGGCCGTCGATGGAGCCCCAGCCGGTAATCACGCCGTCTCCGGGGTAGATTCTGTTTTCGCCTATATTGGATGCTCCACGGTCTGTTTCCATGCAGCTGTTTATTTCCACAAAGGAATCCGGATCCAGCAGCAGATCGATTCTCTCCCACACGGTCAGCTTACCGGAAGCGTGCTGCCTTTCCTGTTTTTGGATTCCTCCTCCCGCCTGATGGAGCAGACGGTTTTGCTTTACTGTTTCAATTCTGTCGTTCCACATAGATTTTTCTTATTTGTTTAAAATATTAATGAAAATATTAATATAGTTACAAAAAAATTAATTCTATAGTAGGATACCATGAGGGCAGATAAGATTCAAGCAGTTTTTTCCAGCAGGATTTCCGGAGGCCCCACGCAGGACTGAATATTCAGACATTGTTAATTAGCAGGACGCAGGAAGGGAAAGCACGGAGCCGACCCTGTCATCTGAAAAACTGCTTCGAATACCAAGAAAATCTAAGATGGAGCCAACCCCGAATTTGGGGCACCGGGTCAATTCGCCGGGAAATCCTGATGATTTCCCGGCT
>CAMNQN010000228.1 GCA_946549155.1 uncultured Lachnospiraceae bacterium
GAAGCAGTTTTCCAGATGACAGGGTCGGCTCCGCGCTTTCCCTTCCTGCGTCCGGGTAATTAACAAAACACGAAGAACATTAGCACCTGAACCGTAATCTGCTGTAGGGGACATGACAGGCAGATGAAAGTGGTGGATTGACAAGTCCTGAAAAATTATATATAGTATATTTGGGAGTTTTATCCAAAAAAACTAATAATTTTAAAGGACAGGTGAGCAAAATGTACATGGATGATTACAAACGCTGGATGGCGGCTGATTTGGAAGATGAAGCCCTCACAGCAGAGCTGAAATCAATCGAGGGAAAGGAAGAAGAGATTAAGGACCGGTTCGCCGTGGCATTAAAATTTGGCACCGCAGGCCTTAGAGGCGTTCTGGGAGCGGGCTCCAACCGCATGAACATCTATGTGGTGCGCCAGGCCACCCAGGGGCTGGCCAACTGGGTAAAGACCCAGGGCGGGAACCAATTGGTGGCCATCAGCTATGACAGCCGGATCAACAGCGACGTGTTTGCGAAAACAGCGGCCTGTGTACTGGCAGCCAATGATATTAAGGTACGTATCTACGATGCGCTGATGCCGGTGCCGGCGTTAAGCTTTGCCACCCGATATTATGAGGCGAATGCAGGCATTATGGTGACGGCTTCCCATAATCCTGCAAAATACAATGGTTATAAGGCTTACGGGCCCGACGGCTGTCAGATGACGGACGAGGCGGCGGATATTGTGTACGCGGAGATTCAGAAAACGGATATCCTCACCGGAGCGAAGGGAATGAGCTTTGAGGAGGGCATGGAACGGGGCCTGATTCAGTATGTGGGAGAGGACTGCAAGGAAGCCTTATATGCAGCGATCGAGGCCCGCAGTGTGCGCCCCGGCTTGTGCAGGACTGCCGGATTGAAGCTGGTGTATTCCCCATTAAACGGTTCTGGTCTGGTTCCGGTTATGCGGATTTTAAAGGATATCGGCATTGACGATATTACGATTGTCCCGGAGCAGAAGGATCCGGATGGAAATTTCCCCACCTGTCCTTATCCGAATCCGGAGATTTTTGAAGCTCTTCGCCTGGGTCTGGAACTGGCAAAGAAATCCGGCGCTGACCTGATGCTGGCTACTGACCCGGATGCGGACCGGGTGGGTATTGCGATCAAATGTCCGGATGGCTCCTATGAACTGGTATCTGGCAATGAGGTGGGTGTTCTGCTTCTGGATTACATCTGTGCGGGACGCATCGAGAACGGTACCATGCCGAAAAATCCGGTGGCGGTGAAATCTATCGTTTCTACTCCGCTGGCAGATGCCGTAGCGGCCAACTATGGCGTGGAGCTGCGCAGCGTGCTTACCGGCTTTAAGTGGATTGGAGATCAGATTGCCCAACTGGAGGCCGCGGGAGAGGTGGATCGCTTTATTTTCGGCTTTGAGGAAAGCTATGGATATCTGGCCGGACCTTATGTGCGGGATAAGGACGCCATCATTGGTTCCATGCTGATCTGTGAGATGGCTGCTTATTACCGCAGCATCGGTTCCTCCATCAAACAGCGGCTGGAGGAAATTTATGGGAAATACGGCCGTTATCTGAATAAGGTGGACAGCTTTGAGTTCCCGGGTCTGTCAGGCATGGATAAGATGACCGGCATCATGGACAGCCTCCGGGCCGATGCACCCAGGGAGATCGGCGGTTATGCGGTGGTGAAGGTGACGGATTACAAAAAGCCGGAGGAGACCGGGCTGCCGGCCGCTAATGTTTTGATTTATGCGCTTGAGGGCGGCGCCACTGTAGTGATCCGTCCCTCCGGTACGGAACCTAAAATTAAAACCTATTTTACCACGCTGGGAAAAGATCTGGCGGAGGCACAGGCCCAGAAGGATAAGCTGGCTGAAGCACTGAATCCGATTCTGGCGTAGCGAGTTGCTGGGAACGGAAGGAACAGTAACAGAGAGGGCTGTCGGAAAATGGAAGGAGAGCGTTACTGATATCCTGCCATTTTTCGACAGCCCCTTTAGATTGCCGGATTTTAGAAAACCGTGCTATAATTAACCGGTTAGGAAAGCGGCATCTGAAAATGGAGGTTTTATGAAGAACTATAAACAGTGGGTTTTGGAAATCAGCCTGGTTTTGACGGCTTTGCTGGTAGCTTCACAGAAGGGGCAGATCAATAATACCAGACGATGGCTGCTTTTGCTGGGAGTGACAGTCTGCGGCATGGTTTATGTGGCGATTCCCTGGGAGAGAGTACAGAAGCAGCTGGATATGAACCGTCTTCTGTCCCGTGTGCTTCTTTTGCTTTCGCCATTTTTTGCCTTTTATTTTGTGCAGATTTGCGGCGGATTTACAGACAGGCAGTTTGCGAAGCTGTTGTTTTCCACGAAGGGAAGATGTAATCTGCTTCTCTACTTTGCCCTGGGATATTTTCTGTATCTGCTTTGTAACCGGGCGAAGTGGGCGGCGGTTTTGCTGGTACTGCTTTCCCTGGTGTTTGGCTTGGCGAATTATTTTGTGGTGGAATTTCGGGACAGTCCGATTTTAGCGGCGGATATCGGTTCCATCGGTACGGCTGCGGATGTGGCGGGCGGTTATGTGTATCGTTTGAATCCGGACGCTTTTAAGGCGGTGGTGCTGGCAATTATTTTCTGCTGCGTGGCTCTGCGCCAGAAAAGCTATCGGTGGCTGGGCTGGAAGAAACGCCTGGTACTGCTGGCGGGAGGGGCGGTGGTTTTTGGGGGCTTAAATTCCCAGATTCTTTCCGGCGCCTATTTTCAGAAGAATGGGATATCCCTGAATATCTGGGATCCCGGCTCTAATTATGTGAAAAACGGGTCGCTGGTGTCCCTGGCGGTCAGCTATTCTTATTACCATGTAGGCAAACCGGAGGGATATTCCCCGGCAGCGGCGGGAGCCCTGGCGGCGGCCTATCTGCCGCAGGAAAACAGGGGCACAGAGGGGATACCGGACGGGGGAGGTACAGCCGGGCAGCCTAATGTGATCGTGATTATGAATGAGGCATTTTCTGATCTGAGTGTGCTGGGAAAGCTGGAGGTTTCGGCAAAGGTGCTTCCTTTTGTGGAGGAGCTGCGGGAGAATACAGTGAAAGGGAAACTGTATATGTCGGTGCGCTCCAGTCAGACGGCCAACTCGGAGTTCGAGTTTCTCACCGGGTGCAGCATGGCCTTTTTGCCCTATCGCTCGATTCCCTACAACAGCTATATTAAATCGGAGATTCCCACGCTTACTACCGCGCTGAAGGAGCAGGGCTACGGAAAAAACCTGGCGCTGCATCCCGGAATGCCGGATGCCTGGAACCGCAGCAGGGTATATCCGCTGTTTGGTTTTGAGGAATTTCACGCGGTGGGAGAGGTGGAGGCCTGGATGCGGGACAATGCAGATGCACAGGAAGCAGGCAGTCCGGGCACAGCGATGCAGGAGGATATGATTCACGGGTTTATTTCTGACGCCGGCGGCTATCGTTATCTTATAAATCAGTACGAGGAGTTTCGCGCCGGCTTTACGGCCCCCTTTTATACCTTTTTTGTGACGATTCAGAATCACAGCGGCTATTCCAAGAATCCTGTGGAGGTACAAATCTCTCTGGAGAATAAGGAGGCGTGGAGTGAGGAGACAGAGCAGTATCTGAATCTGATTCGCATCTCTGACGAAGCGTTAAAGGGTCTGGTGGAATACTTTGCCCAGGTGGAGGAGCCCACGGTGATCGTCCTGTTCGGCGACCATCAGCCGGGGCTTTCCCCCAGGGACAGCGCGAAAACCTACACTTCCGATCTGGCTTTGTATGAGGTTCCTTATCTGATTTGGGCCAACTATGATATCCAGGAGGAGGAGCGGGATATGAGCGTTAATTACCTGTCTGCCTACCTTCTGAAGGTGATAGGGGCAAAGCGGACGGGCTTTCAGAACTATCTTCTGGATTTGCAGGAGCGGGTGCCGGTGATTACCGCCAACGGATATGTGGGTGACAACGGGCAGCTTTACGGGTGGGAGGAAGCGTCCCCCTACAAGGATTTGCTGAACGAGTATCGCATTTTGCAGTATAATGATTTGTTTGATACGAAGAATCGGGTGGAGGAATTTTTTCATTTGGATACGGAGCAGTAGCGGAAAATCAGTCACATAGGGCAATTTTGCTGCCATCTATGTATCATCATTTTAGAACCGCTAAGCGGGTAAAAGATTATAAGAAAAACGGAGGAAAGGGATCATGACAATGGATGAGAGAATGAAAAAGGGGTATCTTTGGACAGATACAGGGGAATATCTGGACGAGCAGAAAAGGGCGAAAGATTTGATGTATGAATTTAACCATACAAGGCCCTCTGAGGAGAAAAAAGAAATGAAATCATGAAAGAACTGTTTGGTTCCATTGGCGATCCGGTGTGGATTATGCAGCCGATTACAACGATCGCACGCGGCAAGACAGTACATATCGGAAAAGGAACCTATATTAACTCCGGCCTGTCTCTGGTGGATGACTATGAAATTTATATTGATGAAAACTGCCTGCTGGCAACAAATGTTACAATCTGTACAACAGGTCATCCAGTACATCCGCAGCTGCGCCCGAATGGGGAAATATACAGCTTTCCGGTAAAGATCGGCAATAATGTATGGATTGGTGCAGGTGCAATCATTCTTCCGGGTGTGACGATCGGCGACAATGCGGTTATCGGTGCAGGAAGTGTTGTAACAAAGGATATTCCGGCAAATGGAGTTGCATTTGGAAATCCGT
>CAMNQN010000229.1 GCA_946549155.1 uncultured Lachnospiraceae bacterium
TCTTGGTATCCGGAGTTATTTTCCAGATGCTTGTGGCCCTGCGCGCCCGCCTCTTTCTGCGTCCTCTTACTTAACAAAACACGAATAGCAATGAAATAGTATCCGGATGCGGTTGTTTAAAAAACTTTTAGAAATTCGGGGGTTAAAATGCTAAGGGATGTGTGCTAGAATGTTTTTCAGCAATGATTTCGCGATCAAATTCTGGAAATATTCGTGCCGGTTCCCAAACGCGCCTTTCTGGCTGGAGCTTGGGCTGGCGGAAGAAAAGAGGACAGATATTTATGAATAAATTACTTCTCAGGCTGAAAAAGCGGGTAGAGCAGAATACGCCGGAGGCGCTGCCTTACCTGGAGGAGGGGGATTCCTTAGGGGATCAGGCCTTGATTGAGGAGAGGCCGCCGGAGCCTTTGGTTCGGGTGAAGCCCAGCTTAAGCAGAGGGCTGTCCCAGGAGGAGGTACAGAATCGGATTGCCAACGGTGCGGTAAATACGCCGGTGGATTCGGATACTCTGACGTTGAAGGATATTATAAAGGAAAATGTTTTTACCTATTTTAATCTGATTTTTCTGGTGATTGCCATTTTGCTGATTGTGGTGGGGTCTTTCCGGGATCTGACGTTTCTGCCGGTGGTGATTGCTAACGCCTGTATTGGTATTGTCCAGGAGTGGCGCTCTAAAAAGACGCTGGATAAGCTGACGATTCTGAGCGCGCCCAGGTCAAAAGCGCTGCGGGCCGGTCAGGAGATGGAGATTCCCTCGGACGAACTGGTGCTGGATGATCTGGTCATTTTTGAGGCGGGCAATCAGATCCCGGCGGATGCTGTTGTGGAGGAGGGAGAAGTACAGGTAAACGAGGCCCTTCTGACGGGAGAAGCGGATGAGATTTCCAAGAAGCCGGGGGATGAGCTGCTGTCCGGAAGCTTTATTGTTTCCGGCTGCTGCAAAGCCAGGCTGGACCGGGTGGGAGCTGATTCTTATATCTCTAAACTGACGCTGGAGGCTAAGGCTATGAATCGGGAGGAGCAGTCGGAGATGATCCGCTCTCTGGACCGGCTGGTAAAATTTGTGGGTATTCTGATTATTCCTATCAGCATTCTGCTGTTTTCCCAGCAGTATTTTATTAATGAGCAGAGCTTTCGGGGGAGCGTTACTGCCACAGTAGCGGCGGTGATCGGTATGATTCCTGAAGGTCTGTATCTGTTGGCCAGCGTGGCTATGGCGGTGAGCGCCATGCGTCTGGCCGTGAATAAAGTGTTGATTCATAATATGAAGTCTATTGAAACGCTGGCACGGGCGGATGTGCTCTGTGTGGACAAGACCGGTACCATCACAGAAAACATTATGGCGGTGAAGCGGGCGATTCCGCTGCGGCCGGTGGTGCGCAGTAACGCGGCAGACAGCACAACCGGTAGCGGTGTGGCAGCGGAAGCTTTAGGCTACGGCGGTGTGGCGGCGGAAGGTGCAGGCTGCAGTGGTGTGGCAGCGGAAGGTGCAGGCTGCAGTGGTGTGGCAGCGGAAGCTGCAGGCTGCAGCGGTGCATTTGCAGAGGATGCAGACAGTGCTGCAGTGCGGAAAGCAGCAGAGGTGGACGGAAAGGAGGGAGCCGCGGACGCTTCCCTGACGGATGATATTCCGGAGCCGGAGTTTACCCCGGAGGAGCTGGCTTCCCTGGAACTGCAGCTGGGGGATTTTGTGGCGGGCATGAGCCGGGACAATATCACCATGAAGGCTATGCAGGACTTTTTCCAGAAACATACCGGCAAACGGCCGGATCAAGTCTTTCCCTTCTCCTCCGCCTTTAAGTACAGCGGAGCTGTTTTCGGGGAACGGAGCTACGTGCTGGGTGCTCCGGAATTTTTGCTGCGGGAGAGCTATGAAGATTACCGCCTTTTGATTGAAAAGTATTCTTCTCTGGGATACCGGGTGCTGGTGTTTGGCGAGTACCAGGGTACGCTGGAGGGCAAGGCTCTGACGGAGCCGGTAATGCCCAGGGGCCTGGTGCTGTTAAGTAATCCTGTTCGGGAGAACGCGCCGGAAACCTTCCGGTATTTTGCTGAGCAGGGGGTGGATATCAAGGTAATTTCCGGGGATAATCCGGTGACTGTCTCCCAGGTGGCCAGGGAAGCGGAAATTGCTAATGCGGACCGGTATGTGGATGCCTCCACGCTGGATACGGAGGAAAAGCTTCTGGAGGCGGCGGAACAGTATACGGTATTTGGCCGGGTGACTCCGGAGCAGAAGCGGCAGCTGGTGGGCGCTTTAAAGTCCCTGGGGCATACGGTAGCCATGACGGGAGACGGCGTCAACGATGTGTTGGCTTTAAAAGATGCCGACTGCAGTATTGCCATGGCCTCCGGCAGCGATGCAGCGGCCCATGCGGCGCAGATGGTGCTTCTGGAATCTGACTTTTCCAGGATGCCGTCCGTGGTGGCGGAGGGACGCCGGGTGGTCAATAATATTGAGCGCACGGCCAGCCTGTTTTTGGTGAAGAATATTTTCTCCCTGCTGATGTCGGTGTTTTCCATCGTGTTTATGATGAACTATCCGCTGGAGCCTTCCCAGATTTCGCTGATCAGTATGTTTACCATCGGTATTCCGGCCTTCGCCATGTCGCTGGAGCGGAATACGAACCGGATACAGGGGCATTTCCTCAGCAACGTATTTTTCCGGGCGCTGCCTGCAGGGCTGACAGATTTTGCCGTGATCAGCAGCCTGGTGGTTTTCTGTCTGGAGTTTAATGTGAGCGACAGCGATATGTCCACGTCCTGCACGATTTTGCTGGCGATTGTGGGCGTTATGATCCTGTACCGGATCGCGTCGCCCATGACGAAATACCATTGGGTGCTGTGGTTTGCCATGATTTTTGGCATTTTGTTCTGCATGACCTTCTTAAATCGTATTTTTGCCATCTCGGCTCTGTCCAGACGGTGCGCCATGCTGCTGGTGATTTTCGCCATCATCACGGAACCGGGGATGCGCTATTCCAGCCTTCTAATTCAGAAAATCTGGGATCTGGTTGGCTGGGGAAGGAGAAAGTGGCAGGAGCGAAAAAAAGCCAGGGCTCTGTAGCTTTTTCTGATAAGGTATGATATAATATACGCGAATTAAGGCGTTGTGCGGCAGCTGGCCCCGGCCGGAGGCCGTGTGAAAAAATATGAAAATAATGCATAATGAGGTGCAGCCATGAAACGAGTATTATTAAAATTGAGCGGGGAGGCCCTGGCCGGACCGAAGAAAACGGGCTTTGATGAGCCCACGGTCCTTCAGGTGGCGAACCAGGTGAAAGAACTGGTGGATTCCGGAATAGAAGTCAGCATTGTGATCGGCGGCGGAAATTTCTGGAGAGGACGTTCCAGCAAGAATATTGACCGGACCAAGGCGGATCAGATCGGGATGCTGGCTACGGTGATGAATTGTATCTATGTTTCGGAGATTTTCCGTTCTGTGGGAATGAAAACCCAGGTGATGACTCCCTTTGAGTGCGGTTCCTTTACCAAGCTTTTCTCCAAGGACCGGGCGGTGAAATATTTGCAGCGGGGGGAGGTAACCTTCTTTGCGGGAGGCACGGGACATCCCTACTTCTCCACGGACACCACCACCGTACTGCGGGCCATTGAGATTGAAGCGGACGTGATTTTGCTGGCGAAGTCCATCGACGGCGTATACGACAGCGATCCAAAGGAAAATCCGGATGCGAAGAAATTCAGTGAGATCTCGATTCAGGAAGTGATTGACCGGAAGCTGGGCGTGGTGGATATGACAGCCTCCATTCTGTGTATGGAAAATAAGATGCCCATGCTGGTGTTTGGACTGAATGAAGAGAACAGTATTCTCCGGTCTGTGAACGGAGAGTTTACGGGAACAAAGGTGACGGTGTAGCGCAGCAGGAAGCGAAGGGGAAGCGGTAATGCGCGGTACAGGTGCCGCCGTAAATGAAAAATACGGCGCACAGTGAAAAATATGAGAGTAATCAGGAGGGAAAGCAAGATGGATGAAAGAATTCAGGTTTATGGGGACAAGATGGTGAAGTCATACAATAATATGATCGAGGAATTTGGAACGATCCGTGCCGGACGGGCGAATCCCAATGTGCTGAAAAAGATTCAGGTGGACTATTACGGAGTGCCGACCCCGCTGCAGCAGGTGAGCAATGTTTCAGTTCCGGAGCCCCGCATTCTTCAGATTCAGCCCTGGGAGCCGTCTATGGTAAAGGCGATTGAGAAGGCCATCAATATGTCCGATTTAGGGATTAACCCCACCAATGACGGAAAAATGATTCGTCTTGTGTTCCCGGAGCTGACAGAGGAGCGCAGAAGGGATCTGGTGAAGGATATTAAGAAGAAGGGGGAAGCGGCCAAGGTAGCTGTCCGCAATATCCGCCGCGATGCCAATGATTATCTGAAGAAGCTGGGAAAGACGGACGTGTCTGAGGACGAGATCAAGGATCTGGAGGAAGCGATTCAGAAGGAGACGGACAAGCGCATTAAGGAGATCGACAAAGCGGTTGAGGAAAAGTCCAAGGAGATTCTCACCGTATAGTGGTTTAGAAAATCAGGAAACAGAACGAAATCAGCAGGCCTCCGGCAGACTGCAGGGGTCGGGGAGAAAGCGACGGAAACGGAGCTTCCGGCCTCGGCGGCAGGACGCCGGCGGCATTTTTGATGGAGGAAATTAAGATGGTAATACCGCAGCATGTGGCC
>CAMNQN010000230.1 GCA_946549155.1 uncultured Lachnospiraceae bacterium
GGAGCAGTTTTCCAGAGGGATCTGCCCGCCCGGCCCCGTCTTTTCCTGCGTCCTGCTAGTTAACAAAACACGAAAAGTAGTAACGCTTCTGGCGAATAATTATCCGGGGCTGAAAAGGGGCGTCCACAGAATGGAACTTGAATATTTCGAAAAAATTACGATAAAGCTGGTAAATTATCTAAATCTATATTATAATAAATCTTGATATCGCATAAAAGTGACAGGACGTGAAGCTTATTTTCCAGAAATTTATTAAAAAAACAGGCAGAATCATCCCGGTATATGCATGGGTACCACTGACGGCGGAGGTGCTGCTGAACAGTGTGGTTTACTGGGGTGCAATGAGGCTCACAGAGGGAAGGCAGCATTATAATATGACCCTTCCCCTGCTGGACGAAAGAGTGCCGCTGCTGTGCTGGACAACTATCATTTATTTTGGATGTTATCTATTTTGGATTGCTAATTATATTTTGATTGCCAGGCAGGGAGAAAAGCCTATGTATCGGCTGCTCAGTGCGGATTTTCTGGCAAAGATCATCTGTCTGATCTGTTTTCTTTTATTTCCCACCACAATTGTGAGGCCAGAGATTGCGGGTAACGGCTTCTGGGAAAATACCATGCGCTTTTTGTATTGGGCAGATGAACCGTCCAATCTTTTTCCGTCCATACACTGTCTGACAAGCTGGTTCTGTTATATCGGTATACGGGGAAACCGGAGGGTGGCGAAAGGGTATCGGATGTTTTCCTGCCTGATGGCGCTGGCAGTGTGCATATCTACGCTGACCACAAAGCAGCATGTGTTTGTGGACGTGCCCGCAGGGATTCTTCTGGCAGAGGCAATGTATCTGGCAGCAGAAAAATTCGGGTTTGCGGACATTTACAGGCGCGCTTCCGAATGGATCACACAGAGACTGCCCGCCGGATTAGAGAGGGACGCATGAAAACAAAAAAGAAAGTTATATGGAACACAGTCCTGTTCCTGACTGTTTTTCTGCTGACGATCTACGGCGTGTTTCGGGGACAGGACAAAACGGACATTCTCAGACAGCTAAAGGACTGCAGCCCCGGATGGATTCTGGCTTCCTTTCTTTGTGTGTTTACTTTCATCTGGAGTGAATCGATTATTATCTGGTATATGATGCGCTCCTACGGAATCCGCCTGAAAAAGAGAATCTGTTTTCTTTTTTCCTCCGTGGGTTTTTTCTTCAGCTGTGTGACACCGTCAGCCAGCGGCGGCCAGCCCATGCAGATCTATTTTATGAAAAAAGAGAAAATACCAATTCCCGTAGCCACAGTTATTCTAATGATCGTAACCATAACCTACAAGCTGGTGCTGGTGGTGATCGGCCTTGCCATTGCGCTTTTTGCCCGGGGATTTATGGAATATTATATGGGAAATATTCTGTTCCTCTTTTATCTGGGACTGGCACTGAACATTGTCTGTGTGACTGCCCTGACCATACTGGTATTTCATCCGTTTTTTACGGAAAAAATCCTGACAGAAGGATTAAAGCTGCTGGAAAAAATCCATCTTGTGAAGCACAGGGAGGGACGGCTTTCCAGTCTGGAAAATTCCATGGACCTGTACAACGAGACCGCCCGTTTTATGAGGAGCCATATGGGGCTGATGGTACATATCTTTCTCATCACCGTTTTGCAGAGAGTATCCCTTTTTGCCGTTACCTGGTTTGTGTACCGGTCCTTTGGCCTTAAGGAAACTTCCTGGATGGTGGTGATAACGCTTCAGGCGGTTATCGCTGTGTCGGTGGATATGCTTCCGCTTCCCGGAGGCATGGGAATCAGCGAAACGCTGTTTTTGAAATTGTTCCTGCCGGTGTTCGGCTCCGGCCTTCTCCTGCCGGGGATGATACTGTCCAGAGGGCTGGGCTATTACAGTGAATTGCTGATTTCTGCGGTATTTACCCTTGCGGCGGTGGTGATATTTGCGATGAGGGAGCGAAGGGATTTATTAAACAAAGGAAAGAGGATTTGAGGGAATGATAGGATTTTATGACTACACGGTAATACTGACATATCTAAGCCTGGTATCATCTATTGTGGGAATTTTCTTTACCCTGCATGGATGCTTCGGCTGGGCCCTTACCTGCCTGGCCATATCGGGGCTTTTGGATACCTTCGACGGGAAAGTGGCCAGAACCAAAAAGAACCGGACAGAAGAGGAAAAGGCCTTTGGCATACAGATTGATTCCCTGTGTGACATGGTGTGCTTCGGGGTGTTCCCCGTGGTATTCTGCTGGTTTTCCGGTATGACCAATGTTCCGGGAATGATCATTCTGGTATTTTATTGTCTGGCAGGGCTGATCCGTCTGGCGTATTATAACGTGATGGAGGCGAAACGGCAGCAAAAGACGGATGAGAACCGGAAGTATTACTCCGGTCTTCCCATCACCACAATTGCCATTATTCTGCCGGTGGTGTATGCGGGATTTCCGCTTTACCAGGAAGTATTTCCAATTGTGCTCAGCGTGGTAATGCTGATTACCGGAATTTTGTTTGTGACTGCTATTAAGGTGCCGAAACCAGGAAACAAGCTGCTAACCGTACTAATCGTAATTGTCGGGATTGTGGTTCTGTATCTGCTGTTCCATTTTAGCTGGAAAGGGTATCTGCGTTTAAATCAGGAGAATCTTCCGAGACTTTTCCAACGGCTTTTCCAACTGAAGGGAGCGGCAGCACCGTAGGGAGTGAAGCATGAACGGAAAAAAGACAGAGAAAAAAGGACGCATACAGGACGGTCTTCAGAACCGTTTTCTCACAGTTTTGTATGGAACTGCCGCCGGAAGAACGCTGCTGCGGGTGATGATCAGCCCCGCGTTTTCAAAGCTGGGCGGAAGGCTCCTGGAAACAAGGCTCTCGGCGCTGGCAGTAAAACCCTTCGTTCGGGCAAATAAGATAGACCTGTCCCAATGCAAAAAGGAACGGTTTCGCTCCTTTAATGATTTTTTCCAGAGAGAGCTGACCGTGGAGGCCAGGCCGGTGGATCATGGGGCGGACAGTTTTATCAGCCCCTGCGACGCAAGGCTTCTGGTATACCCGGTGACAAATGACCGCCGGTTCCGCGTAAAAAATACGAAATACACTGTACAGGAACTGCTGAAAGATGAGCGTCTGGCGAAGCGCTTTGCCGGCGGAACGCTGTGGCTGCTGCGCCTGAGCGTGGAGGATTACCACCGCTACATTTATCCGGTGACAGGGGTAAAATCCCAAAACAGAAAAATCCCCGGTGTTTTTCATACGGTAAACCCCATCGCCAATGAAAAATATCCGATCTACAAAGAAAATACGAGAGAATACTGCCTTTTTAGAACCCAGGATGCGGGATACGTGCTGATGATGGAAGTGGGCGCCATGCTGGTGGGAAAAATTGAAAACCGGCAGCAGAACAGCGCGCAGGTCCTCAGGGGCACAGAAAAGGGGGCTTTCGCTTTTGGAGGATCCACCATCATTCTCCTCACACAGAAGGGCCGCGTCCGCCCGGATGACATTTATACAGAAAATACAAAACACGGGGAAGAGACAAAGGTAAGGCTCGGGAACCGGATAGGTACCGTCTTAAAAGAAGCTTAACACGAAATTATCCCTTTCCCATCCTCCGTTCTTCTGTTCTCCTTCTTTTTCGCGCGCAGCTCCCGGAAAAACTCCGACAGCATCCAGCTGCACTCCTCCTCCAGAACGCCTCTGGTCACCTCCACCTGATGATTGAACTGAGACATTTCCAGAATATTCAGAACCGAACCGGCGCAGCCTGCCTTGGCATTCATGCTGCCGATCACCGCCCTGGTAATGCGGGCCTGCACTATGGCCCCGGAACACATCTGGCAGGGCTCCAGCGTAATATAGATCGTACAGTCCTCCAGGCGCCAGTCTCCCAGCTTTTTACTGGCCTTTTTGATGGCGTTCAGTTCCGCGTGAGAAAGGGTATTTTTATCCGTGTTACGGCGGTTGTACCCTCTGGCAATGATCTTCCCCTCATGGACAATCACACAGCCGATGGGTACTTCCTCCAGCTTCCAGGCCTTCTTTGCCTCCCGCAGGGCCGCCCTCATATATTTCTCATCCTCGGTCAGTTTTCTCATAACAAACTCCATCCTCCTGCAGATTTCCCTCTAATGGAAATGCTGACTAATTCAGCGTTTCCCCAACTATATCCATACCCGAATGGGCTATCGCCTGCGAATTGCGGCGTAAAAAAATGAGCCGTCAACCGGCTCTTTCTTTTTTACCGCGCACCTCACTTCGACTGCCCGCTCCAAACGTTACCTCTACAGTTAACTCGGACCAGGCGACCTTACGGCACACAGGAGGTTCTGCTTAGTGCTGCTCCGTTCCCGACCTGACACGGTTCACAGATTCCTGTTGCGCAAGACCCAGGCGTCAACATCACTTATAAAGGGCTGACTCCACAACGGCACAGCCTCGGCTCGGTATCACCCCTGCTGTAGCGGATTGCAGGTACAGGGCACCGCTATCTCCCCGGCTGCGCGGTAGATTAAAGTATACTAATTTTTCGGCGGTTTGTCAACCTTGGCAGAGGAATTTTCACACTGTTCCAGTCTGCCATTACCCTTCATGATCCTATTTTTTAGTAAAATGTTCGTGTTTGGTTAATTGGCAGGACGCAGGAAAAGACGGGGCCGGGCGGGCAGATGCCTCTGGAA